>JADKIR010000004.1:3107419-3461129 GCA_016722655.1 Cytophagaceae bacterium | reverse complement strand
ATAGCCTCAACTTTCGCAATTTTTCTTATATATCATTCCCAGAATTAACTGTTCAAGATTTAATTCCACAATAATTGGTTATAATCTCCGACAAAATCAGAAAACTCCCTCTAATATTGTAGATAAAATAATTACTGAATGAGCCTCTACCCGAACAGATCAAAGCCTATATTGAATCGCCCTCGAAGCCAAAAGCGTCGAAATGCAGAAATTACATAAACAGGATATCGGAGATAATGCCGGACCGCAAGGTCATCGGTTTCTGGATGGGAAAGACGAGTCAGGGCAAAGTGGTTTCCAATCCCAATGTGGGCTATGGAGTCAAATCATGAAATACGCCGACGGTGTAAGACCAAAGAGTTCTAATTAGATTGGAATCCCAGAGGCTAATACTCAGTGGAATTCTGTCTATATCATGTGGCTTGGCTGACAAAAATTACCTAAATTCTAGACTTACATGGGAAAAGAAATCCGAAGGCCACCGTGACAGGGTATTGTATCAAATTCAAAAAACTCAAAGACATCAATCCTGAAGTATTGGATGCGGCAATTCTGTTTGAGAGCAAACCAATGGCTGCAAAAAGCTCTGGATTCTGCTTTAGTGAAAGACGTTAGGACAACTATTTGGATTTAAGCATTTATCCGACCAAAACAAATTGTAGTTTCATCAAATTATTAGAGGTGCTATGGTTTCATATTTTTAACAGATCAACTTGATACTGTATTTCAAAATTATTTTGCTTTCTTTATTACAAAAATCAACCATTAACATGAAAAAAGTAACCGGAATCGGGGTATTTTCTTCAAAGCCAAAGACCCTAAAGCAATCACAGAATGGTACGCCAAAAACCTGGGCCTCAAACCAATCCTTGTGGGAGCAAACTTTTGAATGGTAAGGAAGATGCTGAAGGCAAGAAAGCCAAAACCCAATGGCTCCATTTGGCGACGACACCGGGTATTTTGAGCCCTCAACCAGGGAATTCATGATTAACTATCGCGTCGAAAACCTGGAAGCTCTGGTCGAAGAACTCAAAGCCAATGATGTGAAGCCAGGCGCTGGTCGATGAAATCCAAACTTTCGATTATGGCAAATTAATCCATATCCTCGACCCCGATGGCAACAAAAATCGAGCTGTGGGAACCGGTGGGATGTTCATTTGATTTCTTAAATTTCATCACTTATTTAATATGTTCAAAGCTTTTTTAACAATAGGTTTGATATACGGTAAATAAAATTAAATATTCTTAGAAATTTAAATTGTATAATATTATTCTGACGTTGCCTACTAGCTGTAACCAAAGTTACAGACATTAAAGAATTTTCATTTGATTTATTTAGTATCATTTTTATTTGGCAATGCTATTTTTAACATCCTCAAAAATAATAAAATAAATGTTCCTTAAAATCATAAATTGTCCGTTCTAAAAATTTGATTCAAGTAAATATTAAATCTTATAAGACATTTAAAATCAAATTTTTAGAGGATCATTACGGTCCGCCGCTGGGTTTTATGAATTAGTATTGCTTACTTTTTTCAAAAAAAAAGTCCCCTCCGAAAGGCGACGCAAAAAATTAATAGGGTAATTTATGGTAATGGGAAAACCATAATAAGTAATTTTAGGCCTTATTTTCAAAAGATTAAATTTTGTTACGATGAAAGTTATTATTTAACAAATACTTCTCACATCAAATCAATTACCAATATAGTTCACATTTATCCTATTTAAGAACCTGGAATTGTTAAATATATTTCAATAATACTTCTTCTGAATTGTCGCAATCCCCTACCCTGAAAGCTAAAGGCAGTTTAATTTTACCTGATAATAAATCAATTGAGAAAGCTAAAATTACAGATGCATATTTGGTTGGATGTTGGCTTTGTGGCGGGCCCAATGGCGAGGAAGACTGGATTGTCAGAGGGCCGACCCCACATCTTTTGAACTGGTTAACGAACTGGCCGACACCTCAGACACACTGCTGATTGGCCAGATAATGGCTGAGAAATTTATTCCCCATTTTGAAGAAATGGGTCCGGAACACCCATATATGCTTTTGCACAAAAAATGGTAAACCTCCGGAAAATCCTTTTCAGCAATACATTAAAGAACCATTTGGAAAAAATGTCAGTCTGGCCAACGAAGACCTGAACACCACTGTGACAAACCTAAAAAACCGGGGCGCAAAGATATTTTGGTGTATGGAGGTGCCCAAATGGTGTCCTCACTCATCACAAGGGGCATATTGATGAGTTTTACCTTTTCGTCAATCCGATATTAATCAATAAAGGCATGCGGATTTTGATTTGCTAATCATCGCCAAAAACTAAAGCTAATCAGCACAAAAGCCTATATTGGCGGCACCACCCTGCTGCATTGTGAATTGGAAAAGTGAAACAGACTAATGGGTTTCTCTTTTGCCGGGTCAAACAAATATTTAAATCTATCTATTTGGGCGATTTAGATGCTGGTTTAGGGTTCTTTAAATCATTTCTTTAAAAATAGAAGGTAAAACTGGTCAGCATGCCCCCTATTTGGGTATAGGGTCGGCGGTTTGACTGACACCACCGGCTCGTATTGTAGAAATAGACTTCATTTCAAAAATAGCCGGTTCTTTCTCTAGCTGCCACCTACGATTTTGTGCTCCCAATACCCTCCAAAAACTTTTTACGACCCCCTTAAAACGTTTTTAGCCCCCTAAACTTTTACCCCCCTAAAACTTTTATGACCTCCCAAAAACTTTTTAGACCCCCCTAAAACTTTTTTAGACCCCTAAAACTTTTACGACCCCTAAAACTTTTTATGACCCCCTTAAAACTTTCCAGGACCCTTAAAACTTTCGACCCCATTTTACATTAAAATATACCTAATACCATGAATAAACCCTCTTAAAACATCTGACAGCACCCTCAAAACTTCTAATTCTACTAACTGGAAATCGTAATATGCACTCCTGATTCAATTGAGGATGATTTTTATTAAAATTGTTCCTAAAGTTTTAATATTAAAGGAAGATGTGTTAATTTCACTATTCCATTTAAAAAACACAATACTACATGAAGGTGTAAACAAAGTAATATTGGTTGGTAATCTGGGCGATGAGCCGGAAATCAAAACCTGGATAACAACGTAAAGGTGGCCAAATTTAGCCTTGCCACAAACGAAACCTACAAAGACCCCACCGGCCATAGCCATACCCAAACCGAGTGGCACAACATAGTGCTATGGCGTGGACTGCCGAGCTGGTCGAAAATATCTGCACAAAGGCGCATGATTTACCTCGAAGGGAAAATAAAAACCCGAAACTATGAAGACAAACAAGGCGAAAAACGCTATGTGACAGAGATAATTGGTGAAAATGTAGTGATGCTGGATAAAGCCTAACCAATAAAACATGAAACTATCAGAATACTACACCGGAAACGAATCGCGAATAAAATTAGAGTTTGCTTTTTGACCATCTATACCCGCCACTCCGACAGCATATAGATGTAAAATGGAGAAAACCCACAAAGCCTGGCATGCTCCCTACAAAAAAGCAGTATTGGATAAGATTCTGAGATTTTCCTGATGCCGTGTATGACAAAAAACATGCAGAGACCAAAATTCAAAAAACCAAATCAGGAAAACCAATTAAATACCACAGTTGTAAATTCACAAGCAATAAAATTGGTGGTATTACCCAAAATCATCCATATTATTTTACCAAAAAACGAAAACGATATTGCGTTTATACGAGCGATTCAATACAGCAGATGGAACAAAAACCAGAAATGCTGACTGGTACCCAATTTTGGCCAAAACCTTGAAAATCTCAAGAATTATTTTGGTGAAAGAGTAGGAAGCATCGAAGAAATTCATACCGAATCTATAACCATAAACCAAAAACACTATGATCGGGCAAAAAATGAACTTTTAGTTGTCAGAACAGCCAACAATCGTTTAGAAATATCTGTAGATTACCACAAAGAAGTTATTCAAAAGCTCAAGCAATTTCCTTATCTAAAATACAACCCAAAAAACAAATCTGGAGTATTCCTTGCCATGAAAAATATATTACTGACCTGAAATACTTAGCAGAATTCCAAAATCAAAAGTTTAATTACAAAATAGAACCGACTGATAAACTACAACCCACAAAGAGCATTATACCAAAAACAAAACCATGCCCGGAAGAGTACCTTCAAAAATTAATGGAACTGAGGTACTCTGAAAGCACTTACAAAACATACCGATTGGCCTTTGAAGAATTTGTAAACTTTTATTCTGAACTTTGCCTCGAAAGCATAACTCAGGAACAAATAACTGAATATCTAAGATATCTTGTAAATGACCGAAAAATATCGATATCTATGCAAAACACTACCATTAACGCCATAAAGTTTTACTATGAAAAAGTATTGGGAGGCAAACGAACTTTTTATCATTTAGACAGACCACGTACCGAAAAGACCTTGCCTGAGGTAATGAGTGAGCAACAAGTGGCCGATCTTCTAAATTCTATAGATAACCTCAAGCATAAAGGCCATTCTTATGACGATTTATTCGGCCGGACTAAGAATAAGTGAAGCTATAAATCTGCGAATCTCAGATATTGACTCAAACGAATGCAAATAAGGATAGAACAGGCCAAGGGAAAGAAAGATAGATATACGCTCCTTTCGGTAAAAACATTGGAGGTCTTAAAAAAGTATTTTTTGGAGTATAAGCCTAAAGTATGGTTGTTTGAAGGGCAAAATGGAGGTCGATATTCAGATAAAAGCATACAATTGATTTTCATAAGGCCAAAGATGCTGCAAAAATCACTAAGAGAGTAACTGTACATACACTTAGGCATAGCTTTGGAACCCACCTACTAGAAAATGGAACTGATCTTAGATATATTCAGGCGTTACTTGGACATAGCAGTTCAAAAACGACAGAAATTTATACTCATATAACCACAAAAGGCTTTGATCAAATCGTAAGCCCATTGGATAAACTAAAGTGAAATAAAAATTTGGAACATAGAACTTTGAATAATATATTTGATAACAAAAAATAAAATTCAAATCACAAAAAATCTCATGAAAATATTACCGAAACTCAGCGAAAATCACAATAAGCTCATTATTAAAATATTAATTAGAAAATCAATAAATATTTAATAACGATATTACCGAACCTATGAAAATGAGTTTCGGTAATATGCTCGTTGGCGGTCATTCTAACAAAACAACATTATGAAATTAAACGACAAACAAATAGAATACGGATTTGACTATTACTTTAAAGATAAACACGATAAAGTAAAATCTGTTATTGAGGTTTCAGAATATAAAGGAGAAGATAGACTAATAATTAACTGTACTCAGCTTGGCGATTCTTTTACACCTCAATATAAAACACAAAATGAAAAGAAACGAGTAGTATTAGAATGGTGTGAGTTTTTAGAGCAAAATCCCACAGCTTTTATTGAATTGCGCTTTGGAACAAGAATGCCTCAAGAACTATTTGACGCTGTTTGTAACCAAAAGCAATTAAAGAGATTAGAAATAAAATGGGGTGCGTATCGGGACATTTCTGCAATTGAAAATTTGAAAAATCTTGAATTATTACATATTGGTTCAGGTGCAAGTGTTGAAAGCATAAAACCTTTATCAAAACTTGAAAATATTATAGCCTTATCGGTTGAAAATTTTCAAAAAATCACGAATTATGACGACTTTTCTGAATTAACAACACTTGAAAGTTTAAGTATTGTAGGAGACGGAATGGGACCACAATACATTAAAATTGACAACATAGAACTTGTGAGTAAGCTTCAACAACTTCGAGTTTTTAGACTCCTAGCCGAGCGACTTCAAAGTAAAGACTATACACCAATTTTAGCATTGAAAAATGTAGAACACTTGAGTTTGAGAAGCAATCGTGAAGTTTCAAAACTTTACAACGAATTAATAAAATTACCGAAATTGAAATGGGGACTTTTGAAAATCAATCCAAAACTTTACGAGAAATAAAAGAACGAACCGCCAACAAGGGTTTTGCGTCAGGCGGGCTGAAGTGCAAAATTCAACAGTAGCTTTTCAATTGAAATTTAGTAATAATATCAGCTTTTGTGCTTCGAATTCCCGCCCGAACGCAAAGCCCCGAAACGTTGTGCGTAAGCTTATCTGACACATCATGCGACTTTGGACATATACCATAATTGCTTTTATTTTCAATTTTATTTTGTTTCATTCATTTCATTGGGGTGAATACGGAACGGCTATTGGTGTAATATTGACAATTCCTTTAATTGCTATTGTAAGTCTTATTCTAACTTTTATTCACTATCGGCTTGACAAGAAAAAGAGGAATACAAAATATTTTCAAGTTATAGCAACATCATTAGTTATTATTCTTAGTTATTTCCTTTTTCCAACGCAGGATAGCCCAATATCAATAATCAAAAAAATGGTGACAACAGCTCGACATTACAATGAAATAAATATTAATGATTACTTTCTTGAGAATCGTTATGACAACTATGAAAGGATTGTCGCAGCAAAAAAGAAATTCAATAAAGAACTCGCTGACACCTCTTATTCAATAAATATTTCAAACAAATATGATTATAGGAAATTGTATAAAACCTATGGAATAAACTTCTTCACTGATTTTCCTAAATCAACTGACGATAATCAAGACATTAAAAATGTTTCTGAGAACGCTTTTAAATTTACTGAATATTTTATGGGTGACACAATTGTGTTTACCGAAACAAACAAAATATAAATGTTTCTAAACTCAGAACAGACAGTTTTAGTGAATTTGGTTCTGGACACTTCAAAGACACAACACTAAAGGAAATGACAGTTAAACAAATAACTAAACGACAAACACCAGATGAAGAATTTTGGGCTTACAAAATTTTCTATCTGCTTTTGTAAAGTGACATAGAAAGCCTACGCACAACATTAGGTTTGCTGCAATTTGGGCTTGACGTTGGCAACTTCAACATTTGTAATTCTATTTTGCTTCAGTTATCGGCTCGACGAATAAAGCCAAGCAAAAGTTCTTAACTTCAGCAACAAAACAAAGCCAAGGAGCGGTTACAGGCAGACGGAATTCTAAAACCCAAACTGCAGCAAGCCTTGTTCGTTGGCAACAAGTGTAAAAAGACAGACGACCAGATAGATACGATAGTGACAGAATTTAAATAAGAAAGGATTTAGCTTTTTGACAGGACAGTGCAAATTTGATGGAAATTTATTTTGTTTTTTTCTTCCCCCCACAAAAAGAGAAGAAAGAAACCCCACCCACATTGCAGCACATTTGCAAGCCCCACGAGCCAACGCTCAAAACCAAAGCTTGCAAAAGATCTGCAATTTTGCTTACGCACCCGTGCTAAATTGTTACATTTGTGCTTTAATTAATTGATTTAAAATAATAATATGGCTAAAAATAGTAAGACAGAACAGGAAGAACCTCTAGAGAAAAAGCTTTGGAAAGCAGCAGATAAACTTCGTAAAAATATGGATGCTGCCGAATACAAACATGTAGTATTAGGTTTAATCTTTTTAAAATATATTTCGGATGCTTTTGAAGAATTGTATCAGCAACTTTTATCGCAAAAGGCAGATGGTGCAGACGCAGAAGATAAAAACGAATATTTAGCTGAAAAAGTGTTTTTTGTACCTGCTACAGCTAGATGGAGTTACATACAAGGCAGAGCTACACTACCTACAATAGGTAAGGATATTGATGATGCAATGGATGCTATTGAAAAGGATAATACATCTCTTAAAGGGGTATTACCTAAAGTTTTCGCACAAGAAAAACTAGACAAAAGTAGTTTAGGTGGTTTGATTAATTTAATTGGAACAGCAACTTTAGGCACAAAGGAAGCTCAAAGTAAAGACCTTTTAGGAAAAGTGTACGAGTATTTTCTTGGAGAATTCGCATTAGCAGAAGGGAAAAAAGGAGGTCAGTTTTACACACCATCAAGTGTTGTAAAACTATTAGTTGAAATAATCGAACCATTTGAAGGAAGAGTATTTGACCCTTGTTGTGGTAGCGGTGGAATGTTTGTTCAAAGTGAAAAATTCATTCTATCACATCAAGACCATTATAAGAATAAAAAATCAAATTCATTACAACTAAATCTTGCTGACAGAATATCAATTTTCGGTCAAGAAAGTAATCAGACAACTTGGAGATTAGCTAAAATGAATTTAGCTATTAGAGGCATTGATGGCAGTAATATTAAATGGAACAATGAAGGTTCTTTTTTAAATGATGCTCATAAAGATTTGAAAGCTGATTATATTTTAGCAAATCCACCTTTTAACGATAGCGATTGGAGTGGCAATCTATTGCAAAGTGATTCAAGATGGAAATATGGAGTACCACCAGTTTCAAATGCAAACTTTGCTTGGGTTCAGCACATGCTATTTCATCTTGCTCCAACTGGTAGAGCTGGTATAGTACTTTCAAATGGTTCATTGTCCTCCAACACTTCCAATGAAGGTAAAATCAGACAAGAGTTTATTGAAAATAACTTAGTTGAATGTATAATTTCATTACCTGACAAATTATTCTACTCAACCCAAATTCCGGCTTGCTTATGGTTTATTTCAAAGGCCAAAAAGCGAGATGATATACTTTTGATAGATGCTAGAAAGCTCGGAAAACTTACTGGAAAGAAATTAAGAACATTTAACGATGAAAATATTAATTACTTAAAAAGCATATTCAAAAAATGGGAAAGCAATGAAGGATATGAAGATATTAGCGGATTTTGCAAATCTGTTAGTTCAAGTGAAATAAAAGATAATGATTATTCTCTTATTCCCGGAAATTATGTAGGTGTAGCAGAAATTGAGTTTAACGAGGAGGAACTAAATATTGAATTAGAAGAAGTAAAAAACACATTGCCAGATTTGACTTCATCAAGTAATTCAACAGCAATAGAAATAAATGCTTTAATTCAAAAATTCTCATCATTCGGAAAATTAGAACATAAAGAATATAAACTTGGTGATTTTTTAACATTAAAAGGGGGAGGTGCGATTAAAGGAACAGAATTCACAACTGAAGGCTATCCAGTCATAAAAATTAAGAATGTAAAAGCTAACAAGTTAGTCCTTGATACTTTGGATTATATCTCTGATGAAAATGCAATAAAGTATAAGGATTATAAAATCGAATACAATGATTTATTAATCACAATGACAGGCAATAGATTTGAAGGTGGTATGGATAGTTGGGTGGGGAAAGTGGCATTATTTAGAGAGTCCGAAGATTACTATTTAAATCAACGTGTTGGCATACTTCGTTTAAAAGAAGGACAAAAAATTGCTTCTTTAAACTATATTTCATTCTTACTTTCAACTGAATATATGCAAGAGTATTTTGTTAAAATTGCAAGAGGTTCAGGCGGTCAATCAAATCTTTCACCTGACCAAATTTTAGGGACTTTAGTAAAATTGCCAAGTCTCGAAATTCAGGAAATGTTTTCTAGCATTGTTGAGGTTTACTATAACAAAATTGAAATTGAAAATCAAATTCAAAATTTAATTTTTAAAGGTTGCTCTGCGTTATTTCAAAAATCAATGATATAGATAAATAATGGAACGGCTTAAAACTCTTATACAACAATATAGCAGGTGGTCTCCGTTGAGCGAGTATGTTGAACGGATTGAAGGATTTAAGAATACTGACTTTTCTATTTCAATTGAAAATTCAAAATCCTTGCTTGAGAGCATTGCAAAAGAAATTTGTAAACAAAGAGGACAGCCATTAGAAGGGACAGAATCTGTAGGTAAATTAATCGGTTTATCTTTTGGATGCTTAGGTTATTCGCCATCAAATTCAATAAGACAGATTGGAACAGCAATTTCCAATATTGGACAACAGATGGGCAATTTTAGAAATGAAATAGGAAAAACATCTCATGGTAGAACACTTGAAGAGTTAAAGAGCAAATCAACAGTTGTAAATAGTTTAACAGGCGATTTTTTAATTTTCTCAACGGAAACCGTTTGCAGTTTCTTAATTGAAGCGTTTGAAACAGATAATCCACTTGCAGAAAGCGAGAAGGATATAAAGTATTCTGATAATAATGAGTTTAACGAATTTTGGGATGATGAGTTTGGTGATTTTAATATGGCTGTTTATTCATTTACAGCCAGTGAAATTCTTTTTAACTGTGATATAAATGCCTACAAAACAGAACTAAGTTCATATAGTAATAGTGATGAAACCAATAACTGAAGATAACATAGAAAAATTCTCAATTGAATTACTTCAATCAATTGGGTGGAATTATATTCACGGTCTTCTAATAGCACCTGGAGCGGAGCAAACAGAAAGAGAGAATTTTGAGCAAATAATACTGCTAAACCGTTTACGTGAATCCATTTATAAAATTAATCCAAGAATTCCTAAAGATGCTCAAGAACAGGCTGTTCAGAAAGTAATTAGAATATATACACCAGAACTTTTGCACAATAATGAATCCTTTCATCAACTATTAGTAGAGAAAGTAAAAATTCCTTATCAACAAGATGGTTTTGAACGTAGTTATGAAGTTGCTTTGATTGATTTTGAAAATCCGTTGAACAATGAATTTTTGTGTGTTAATCAATACACCATTGTTGAAAAAAATCAAAACAAACGACCTGATATATTGCTGTTTGTAAACGGAATGCCATTAGTTGTAATCGAACTAAAAAATGCAGCAGATGAAAACGCTACCATGCGTAAAGCATTTGACCAATTGCAAACATACAAATCCACCATTCCAAGTTTATTTACTTACAACGCTATTTGTGTAATATCTGACGGAATGGAATGTAAGGCGGGTAGTGTTTCAGCTGGTTACAGCCGTTTTATGACATGGAAAACAGCCGATGGCCAAAAGGAAGCATCACGGTTTATTCCTCAATTAGAAATTCTTTTAAAAGGAATGCTGAACCCTGTCACCCTCCTAGATTTAGTTCGCAATTTCATTGTGTTTGAAAAAAGTAAAAAGGAAGATACTAAAACTGGCATCACACAAATTGAAACAGTTAAGAAATTAGCCGCATATCATCAATA
Organism: Cytophagaceae bacterium; assembly: GCA_016722655.1. Classification (NCBI taxonomy): domain Bacteria; kingdom Pseudomonadati; phylum Bacteroidota; class Cytophagia; order Cytophagales; family Cytophagaceae; species Cytophagaceae bacterium. The sequence goes on along the minus strand of JADKIR010000004.1, from coordinate 3,450,068 downwards.
TTATGCAGTAAACAAAGCCGTTCAATCATCTATTATTGCCTCGGGAGCAAAAGGTGACAAAAAAGGCGGTGTCGTTTGGCATACACAAGGTTCTGGTAAAAGCTTAAGTATGGTTTTCTATTCGGGCAAATTGATAACATCACCCGAAATGCAAAACCCAACAATTGTAGTCATTACCGACCGTAACGATTTGGACGACCAGTTATTTGACACGTTTGCAAATTCCAAACAATTACTAAGGCAAGAACCTGTTCAAGCAGAAAACAGAGAACATTTAAAGGAATTGTTAAAAGTGGCAAGCGGTGGAATTGTGTTTGCTACCATTCAGAAGTTTTTACCCGAAGACCAAAAATCGGTTTACGACCAGCTTTCGGAACGTAGAAACATAGTTGTAATTGCAGATGAAGCACACAGAACGCAGTACGGTTTTGAAGCATCAATCAAAGAAGTAAAAGATAAGGAAACTAAAGAGAGTATAGGAAAACGCATTGCGTATGGCTTTGCCAAATATATGCGAGATGCTTTACCAAATGCAACTTATATTGGTTTTACAGGAACACCTATCGAGGGCACGGATGTAAATACTCCCCAAGTTTTCGGGCAATATGTAGATGTGTATGATATATCACAATCGGTTGCCGATGGAGCAACAGTTCGCATTTATTACGAAAGCCGTTTGGCAAAAGTGAATTTGGATGAAGAAGGCAAACGCTTAATTGAAGAATTTGATGTAGAACTTGAACAGGACGAAGAAATAACAGACCAGCAAAAAGCAAAAGCCAAATACACAAAATTGGAGGCTATTGTTGGAAATGAGGAACGTATAAAAAATTTAGCGAAAGACATTGTAACCCATTCGGAACAACGCCAAAAAGTATTTGATGGCAAAGGTATGATTGTAGCAATGAGCCGCAGAATTGCAGCCGATTTATACAAAGAAATTATTGCATTAAGACCCGAATGGCACGATGATGATTTAAACAAGGGAGCAATTAAGGTTGTAATGACTTCAAATAGTGCTGATGGCCCCGAAATGCAACGCCATAACACTACAAAGCAACAGCGTAAAAATTTAGCAGAACGAATGAAAGACCCAGCCGACCCGTTGCGTTTGGTTATAGTTCGTGATATGTGGTTGACTGGTTTCGACGCTCCTTGTTTGCATACGCTCTACATTGACAAACCAATGAGAGGACACAACTTAATGCAAGCCATAGCTAGGGTAAACCGTGTTTTTAAAGACAAGCCAGGCGGTTTAATTGTTGACTATTTGGGAATTGCAAATGACTTAAAAAAAGCATTGTCTTTTTATTCGGATTCAGGTGGTAAAGGCGAACCTACGTTAGATTTAGAAAAAGCAATTGCCTTGATGAATGAAAAATATGAAGTAGTTCAACAGTTTTTCAATGAAGAAGCTAAAACACAAAAAGATATTGTTGCCGAAGAACCCGAAGCATATTATGCAAACAGTTTTAGATTTAACTATAAGAGGTTTTTTAATGTTGAACCAAAGGAGAAAATGTCAATTATTCTTCAATCAGAAGAACATATTTTGGGTTTAGAAGATGGCAAAACTCGTTTCATAAGGGAAGTAACATTGTTAAGTCAAGCCTTTGCTTTATCTATTCCGCACGAAAGAGCAATGGAAATTAAAGATGACATTGCATTTTTTCAAGCAGTAAAAGCAAGGCTTGTAAAATTTGAAGGAACAGGAACAGGCAAATCAGATATTGAAATAGAAACAGCCATCAAACAAATAGTTGATGAAGCATTAAGTTCAGACAAAGTAATAGATATTTTTGAAGCAGCAGGTATTGACAAACCCGAAATATCTGGTTTAGAAGTGCTTTCAGATGAATTTCTTTTGGAAGTAAAAGGAATGAAGCACCAAAATTTGGCATTAGAACTTTTAAAGAAATTATTGAATGACGAAATAAAAACACGTTCTAAAACCAATTTAGTAAAGAGTAAAAAACTTTTAGAAATGTTGGAAGGTGCAATAAAACGCTACCAGAACAACTTGCTGACAACAGCAGAAATTATTCAAGAACTCATCAACATTGCAAAGGAGATTAAAGAAGCCGACAAAGAAGGTGAACGACTTGGTCTGACAAAAGATGAAGTTGCTTTTTACAATGCTTTAGAAGTAAATGATAGTGCAGTAATGGTTTTGGGTGACGACCAACTCAAAGAAATTGCAAGAGAAATTACGGACAAAGTAAGAGCTAACGCAACTATTGACTGGACTATTAGAGAAAGTGCAAGAGCAAGATTAATGGTAATTGTTAAGCGGACATTGACAAAGTGGGGTTATCCACCAGACAAACAAGCAAAAGCAATTGAAACAGTTTTAAAACAAGCAGAACTAATGGCAGACTTCTTTACAAAAGATTGAGCCGACGCACAGTCGTAAGCACATTTGCAAGCCCACACGAGCCAACGCTAAAGCCAAAGGCTTGCAAAAGAGCTTCCGCCTCTCCAGCCCGAGTAACCGCCTTTCAGGACGGTTTTAGGATTGCCCACGCTCAAAAAAATAAAATAAATTTGTGCTTCGCAGATAGGTTGGTGCAGGTTGACAATGACAAGAAAATAAAGCTAAATAAATGAAAAACAGACGGATATGAATGAACACCAGTTGCCAACACGCGGTATAGTTAATTGCCGGTGCAGTGGGTATTCGAGCGGCACAGCTCGTATCAAAAGTAGTTGTAACTTGATAGGAAAGTGCTTCGAAATCGGCAACTAACCATACCGCCAACCGTTAGCAGTAATTCCCCATTTTCCCAAAAGAAATAAATTCTCGTGCTAACGTGAGCCGTCGAAGTCCGAAAAATCTTGTAAATTAGCCTTGACTCATTGCGATATCCTTTTAAGCATTGGTGCATCAAAAGCCCGTGCGTCATTCTGATAGGAATGTAAAAAGTCCCGATTCTCGGTCGGGACTTGGTGATAAATTCAGTGGTGCCTCAAGAGCCCGTTCAGAATAATTTTCGACTGTAAATATACATTCCCTTTGAGTCATTTTTCAAATCTTAATAGGTTAAAAAATGGCAAAATCATCTTTTGAAATCATTAATCCCAATTGTGCAGGGATCGACATCGGCAGCCGCTCGCATTTCGTGGCAGTAGGCCAAGAACTCTCTGATGTACAAGAATTTGGCGTATATGCCGATGACCTAGTGGCCATCTGCATGCATTTGAAAAAACATAACATCACCTCAGTGGCCATGGAAAGTACAGGTGCTTATTGGCAAGCACTTTATGCTGTTCTTTTGGCTCATGGTTTTCAGGTAATCCTTTGCAATGGTAAGTTTACAAAAAACATCAAAGGTCGTAAAACTGACATTCAAGATTGTGCCTGGATTCAAAAAGCCTTACTGGATTGGCAATTATTGAGGCTATTTGCAAAGGCGAAACAAAACCTGAAAAAACTGGCCGAACTCAGACACGGAAACTGTAGAAAATCAGAAGCCGAGATAGCTAAAGCTTTAGAAACCAATGGGAGAATGGATTATTTATTTGCCCTACAACAAGAGCTTGATATGTATAAAATCATTCAAACAAAAATAACAGCTTGCGATACAGAAATAGAAAAAATGCTGAGTAAGATAATAGATCAAGACGACAATAAAAGGCAACATTATATTGATAAAAAATCGCATAAAAGAATCAATAAAAACACACCAAAAATATAGATTTAAACATCGTCGGTTACCAATATTTTGAAGGAGTGGACCTGATGGAAATCGAAGGTTTTTCTCATGGAACAATCCTGCATTTAATCAGCGAAGTGGGTTTAGAGGGCATAAAAAAGTTTCAAACCGCCAAACAGTTTGCCAGCTGGCTACGGCTAGCTCCAAACAATAAAAAAACTGGTGGCAAAATAATTTCGAGCAAAGTACCAAAAGGAAGTAATCGCTTAAAAATTGCTCTAAGAAATGCCGCCAATGCCATAGGGAATCTGAAAGACTCCACTCCACTAAGAGATTTCTTCCAAAGAATAAACTTCAAAAAGGGAAGAGTGTCAGCTATTAGTGCAACTGCTCGAAAATTGGCAGTAATAGTTTGGAATATGGTAACAAAAGGAACCAGATATATTAACCCCGAAGGTTATTTATTCTTAGATCAAAAAAGAAAACTTGGCTTGGTCAAAAGAATCCAAAAACAAATTGATAAATTTGGACTGACTAATGAGGAAATACAATTGGCAACTAATTGATTATCAGTGTGAATAAAAAACGTTAGTCAGAATAAAAGACAATGCTAAAAATCGAAAAACTGCGGACATTTTTAGAGAAAAATAAAATTTTTGTAGAGACAATAACTGCAACTTGCTTGGCTATTATGGCAATTGTTGTTTCTATAAAAGCAAACAAAATTGCAGAGCAACAGACAAATATTGCTTATCAAGAACTTTTACCTAAATTTCACATAGTAACTAAACAAACTATTGACCCGAAGCTCAACCTTTACACAGGACAAAGTGTTCAAGTATTCAATTATGGTAACAACTTCGACAATTTTTATGCTGAAGGATTTTCATTTATTGAACTTACCTTTGAAGATACTTTAAAACAAGTTACCCGTGTCGAAAAGATTAGATTGTTACCTGTTTATTCTTATCAGTTTGCAAGTTCAGACGAACAAAAAGGTCTTATTAGAGAATTGAGAACAAACGACTTTTATTTGGATATTGACACTTTGGATTTCAATTTTAATAAAAACAAGCATTTAGTAAAAAAATGGACACTAAAAGAATTTCAATTCAAGCATTATTTAAAGTTGAGTTATTTATCCATAATGAAGGAACGGAAAATCAATTACTACGATATAGATTTTATGGAAGGACAACTTCTTGAAGACGAAATTGGGAGTAAACTATGGAATCAACATAACAGTGATGCAGACAGACGTGGAGCATTAAAATTACATTGCAATGAACAAAATGTAATAGAAAAACTAAAATTATTGAATGAGCAAATGAATGAAAAATAACAGCCACCAACAAATAAGGCTTCGTTCGGCATGCAATGCCCAGAATGAAGCCAATGTTGAACTTAATCTTCGGTAGTTTTTACCTATGGGGTTTTCGTCTGCTGCTTTATGAGTTTCTCGAGCAGTTTCCCGCTGATTTTTGAAGTTTTGTGTGTGTATTTGATGTTTCTATTACCTTTTCTAGCTAATTCTTAACTTCTAGAACATACCTTCCCCTACCCACGCTCATGCTAGAACTGGTTGGATTAACTTATACCACAGGTCCTTATAAAACTCTGGTGGCCCTCGCTGATCAAAGCTCAGTATCGTTCGCAAACTACCCGTTTTGCAACATTTACAGGGTCTTACTCTTTGAGTTTTCCCTTTGGCTTCGGTTTGCTTTTGTCCAAGTTTTTGCTGCAATTCTGGTAGTCTGGATCGCTTCCAAGTACTGCTTAATATGCCATAGTGACGTATGCGTACAAAGCCTCTGGGCAAGATATGCTGGCTAAATCTTCTGGTAAATTCCTCAAGACTAAGCGTCATTTCCTTTACCTGAGCACCAGTTTTGTAGTCTTTATAAGTAAAAGTAACAGTCTTGCCATCCACACTTTTGATGCGGTGATTGCTAATTGCCACCTTGTGCGTGTATCTGCCCAGATATTCCACTACCAATTTCGGGCTACCAAACGGACGCTTGGCATACACCACCCACGATTTTTTATAGAGTTCGTTAAGCAGTGTTTGGGGTACTTTTTCTTTTAGTCTGTGTCTGAGTTCAGACAGATATTTTGCCCTGAATACCACACTCATGGCTTTTACAGGAAACAGGAATTTACCTTTCAATCGTGCTTTTCGCCAGCGTCCTTTGGCATCAACCCCACCACCCGGCACTATGCAATGCAGGTGCGGATGAAGACTCAGATTCTGTCCCCACGTGTGTAACACCGCTATCATTCCGGCCTGTGCATTAAGATGTTTTTCGTCCTTCGCAAAAACTGCCACTGTCTGCCATGTTGCCGCAAAAAGGGCGTCATACAACACTCTGGGCTCATGCATAACCAAAGAATTTAGCTCACTGGGCAAAGTGAAAACAACATGAAAATAAGGCACTGGCAATAACTCGGCTTCTCTTGCCTGTATCCATTCTTCTCGCTTTTCACCTTGGCATTTAGGGCAGTGGCGGTTCCTACACGAGTTGTAACTGATGCTGATATTGCCACAGCTATCACAAGCATCAATATGACCACCCAAGGCTGCTGTACGGCAACGCTTTATGGCTGATAGGGTGCGTAACTGCCAAGTATTTAAACCAATATGCTCAATATTTTCGCCCAGTTGATTGAGTACATCAGCTACACTTCGACTTCGCTCAGTGCAGGCTTCTACCTTTTGGGTTGACATGCAGCAAACAGTGTGTCCAATGGACTAAAAGGCTTTACTCTGCCACTTTGGGCTACATGCAGATAAATCATTGTGGTCTCTATGCTTTCGTGACCCAGCAATCCTTTCAGGGTTACGATATCAGTACCATCTTCGAGCAAATGAGTAGCATAGGTATGTCTGAGCGTGTGTACGTTTACGTGTTTGCTTATGTCTGCTTTTTTGGCTGCTTGAGCCACTGCCCATTGAACCCCTTTTTGTGAATATCTGGAGTCAAAATCTCCCCCTTTTCGATTCTCAAGTGGCTGACCATTAAATAGCCAATCTTCAGGTTTTTCAGCTGAGATGTATTTCTTCAAGCCTCTGATCAGATGCTCGCTCAATGGCACATATCTGTCTTTCTTTCCTTTGCCTTGGTAAACATGAAGCATTTTTCGGTCAAAATCTAAGTCTCTGAGCCGAACATTACGAGACTCAAAACAACGTAAACCGCAGCCGTAAAGTAGCCCTATCAGTATCTTATGTTTCAGTAAATCAGGTGCTTGTAGCAGTCTCCACATTTCTTCTTTGCTCAGCACTACAGGCAACTTCTTGTCTTTCTTTATGCTCGGCAAGCCCATGTCTATCGGCTTGATGCCTTCAATTTTGAAGAGCAGCCTCAGCCCGTAAATTGTAAATTTAAAATAGCTTTCAGAGGGTGTGTTATGTTCTTGTTGTACCAGATTTAGATAGTCTGTCAGTTGGTCTTCGTCAAGTTCGGTTGGTAAGCATTTAAAATGAAGGGACAATTTAGCTAAGTGCCTGATATAATTGAGATAAGTACTCCGACTTAGACCAAGTATCGAAAGTTTTTTCTCAAACTTTTGGTTCAACTCTCTGAATCCCTTAATTTCATTGTCTGCTTGAGCTATAAGGGTATTTTGCCTTAGCTCTTCGGGCTTCCCGCTTTGACGGGACAAGTTTTTTTTGGTGTCATAATTACAAAATTTAGTTGGTTTAAATCTTGTATATCAATCAATACCATGCCAAAAACTACCGAAGGTTTAGTTCAACATCGGTTTGGCAATATGGTGGTTGAAGTGCTTCTATGAAACATTTGTGCAAGGTTCAACAGCAGCAATTCTATTGAACTTTTGTGCTAAAAATCCGCCACATCGCCAAGCCGAAAACCGTTGGGCTCCATGAGTTCATACTTCGGGGCAAACTTCATGCAATGACTTACGAATATTCATTTTGCAAATAAAATATTGAAATGACAATTAAAGATCTAAAAGACGGAGTAACTGGTTGGAGATTTACAAGAGAAAGAATAATAAACCTGACAATTGGACTAACCTCAATACTGATTCTCGAATTTGTAGCAAGACCCATTTATCGTCCGTACATTTATAGAAATAATATCAATGACTTTCATTTGGCCGACACGCTAGGTAACACATTAGGCACGATTGCCACAATTTTTGTTTTTATCGGATTGATTGGACAAGGAAGAGCACAACAACTATCTTTAATTAAGACTTTAACAATAAGTGTAGCTTTATATGAAATTGCTCATCCATTACTAGGAAAGACAATAGATCCGTGGGACATTGTTGCAACATTCCTGACTGGAGGACTCTGTTTGATATTGTATAAGTTTATTCATCCTATATCTGTGGACAAAGAACCATTGACTGACAAGTCAGCTCTTCGGGATGTTCCGTCAGGACATCCCGAAGCTAGATAAAAAAGGATTTGAAAACCTGGCTTTAATGCCAGCAGACGCGATAAGTCATAATGAATGAAGATGAGTAGATTGGATAGCCTAAAGCCTAATCTGCGATCTATAGATATTTCACTCTTATCGGCGAATTGATTGTTTCAACCCCATAAAACAAATTCCAGTAAAATCCTTATTATCAATTCGCCGGGAATACCAGGGTGCTTAGAAACATAGCAAAACATCATTAGTTTTTGTTGAAGATTTTAATTCAGAATTTTATTTAGATTTTCTCATTTCCCTTATTTATAATCGTTAATTTTGATTTATTTATTCAACCAATCAAATCAAGATGAAATCACTAACAATTATTTTTATTTTTGTTGCTTTCAGCACGGCCTTTGGCCAATTACCCGGTAAAATCGGTCTTTTTGACGAACGAACAGACATAGGAAAACCCGCTATAAAAGGTGATGTATCCTATAATTCAGACACCCAGGAATATACCCTTTCCGGAGCCGGTATCAACATGTGGGGTAGAACCGACCAGCATAATTTTCTTTGGAAAAAATTAAAAGGCGATTTTATTATTTCGGCTACAATTAAGTTTATCGGGGCCGGAACAGACCCGCATCGTAAAATCGGCATTATCGCACGAAACAGTCTTGACCCTAACGCTGCCTATGCCGACGCTTGTGTACATGGCGATGTGCTCACTTCTCTTCAATATCGTGAGGCCACTGAAGCCGAAACCAATCAAGTGGAGCTTTCGACCTATCACCCCAGCCATATCGAGTTTCAGCGAAAAGGCAATAAATTCTTTTTTTCGGCAGCCACCCAAGGCGAAAGCTTTAAAACGGTTACAAAAGAAATAAATCTTAACGATGAGGTATTTGCAGGTCTTTTTCTATGCTCACACAACGAAAAAGTAGTTGAGAAAGCTATTTTTTCAAATGTACGCATCACCATACCTGCTTCTGATGACTATACACCCTATAAAGATTATTTGGGTAGCCAAATTGAAATTTTGGATGTAAAAACCGGTTTACGAAAAATTATACATTCCGTGCCCAACTCCATACAGGCTCCAAACTGGTCAAAAGACGGTAAATATCTTTATTATAACAATAGCGACGGTAAAATGTTGAAGTTTACCCTGGCCACAGGTAAAGAAGAAATCTTAAATACAGGTAATGCTGTGGTCAATAATAACGACCACGTGCTGTCTTTCGATGGAAAAATGATAGGATTGAGCTCATATTTGGGTAATCCCCGTAGGTCAACAATATATACCATGGCCCTTGATGGAAAAGGAGAAGCCAAACAAATAACTGACCCGACCTGGGGACATTCATGGTTTCACAGCTGGTCACCAGATGGTAAACGCCTGATTTACATGGGTGATCGCAACGGTCAGCAGGATATTTGGTCTATAGATATAGCCACAAAAATAGAAACGCAATTGACCAAAACACCTACCCTGGATGACGGACCGGAATATACTCCCGATGGTAAATATATATATTTTAACTCAGTAAGAACCGGTACCATGAAAATTTACAGGATGAAGCCCGACGGCAGCAATCAGGAGCAGGTTACTTTTGATAAATACAACGACTGGTTTCCGCATATTTCACCTGATGGAAAGCAGCTGATATATATTGCTTTTCCGAAAGAAATAGACCCTGCAAGTCATCCGTTTTACAAAAAAGTAACTTTAAAAATTATGCCGGTTAGTGGTGGTGTACCCCAAACGATTGCCTATTTCTATGGAGGCCAGGGTTCGATAAACACCCCTTCCTGGTCGCCTGACGGAAGGTATGTAGCCTTTATAAGCAATACCAAACTATAAATATAACCTTCTAAATGTGAAGCCTTTCTTTTATTGGAAAGGCTTCTTTTTTATATCTGGCAAATCCTTAAAATTTGGGTTAAAATTATAATAAAAAATGGGTTATCATCTAAAACAGTTTCTAAGATGATTTTGAAAATTTTGAATACATAATTGAAAAAGAAATTAAAAAAAAATAAAGTCACCCATAGCGGTTTTGCAAAAGCGGGATATTATTAATATTTTTGAGCTACTTGATTTTATTGAACATTTATGTTAAAATGAGCATTTGCACTTAAATTCCCCCATCTTTGCCAAGCCTATATATGCCAGCTGGAAAACCAAAACAAACAATATAAAGACCTTCAAAAAAGAAATTAAATTTAACTTTAAAAATGAAACAAATACTATTCATTATTTCTCTAATATTTTTTTCAACTTTTAGTTTTGGACAATCAAAATCAGAATTGGAGATCAGACAATTAGAAAATTACTGGGCTGAATTATTAGACAAATCAGACACGACTGCATTATCAAAAGTTTGGTCGAAAGATTATATAGTTAACAATCCGGCTGGTAAAATCATTACCGGTAATGACATTATTGGTTTTATACGCAATGGCCAGAAGTTCCCTGCCTACCAAAGGATAATCGAGAGTGTCACATTTTCTAAAAACCTAGCTATAGTGATGGGTAAAGAAATTTCTCAACCACAAAAAGATGCTTTGGGAATAGAACAAAAAATTGTAAGACGTTTTACAAATATTTGGGTAAAAGAAAAAAAGGAATGGAAATTAGTTGCGAGACAAGCCACCAATATTGCTAATTCTTAAAGAAACTAAATTATTTATTGTGATTTGAATCCACCTATAGGAAGGATATTACCTTCGGATAAGCGAATGGAGGGATATACCTGCAGAAAAAGAATCCCTGTGAAATTCATTTTATCAAATTAGTTTTTACCTGACTCCATTCTGAACACATTGAAAAAACAATCTGACTAATCCAAAGCCATAATAACTAATCTGCCTCACCTCCTTATGTATTGCGGTGTTGGCAATCCATATTTACATTATTTTACATTTGATTTACTACATTTCGGAATTCAAAGGATAGTTTTGAACATGGAAAAGCCTCAAAGACAGGGTAACTTATCAGTTTGGCATCAGAATAAAATGAGAAATTAAAACTTTAAAATTTGAATTTTTACTTTCAGGTTGAAAGGAACATTATTAAAGTTTTTAGTAAAGAAATATTCTTGAGAAAAATATCAATTAAAAATATTAAAAGTATGAAAAAGACTATTTACATGCTGATTTTACCGCTGATTGTAGTAGTCGGACTGGTATTTGCGAATCGTGAATTTAAAAAAGTAACTCCAAAAAAGACAATCTCAAAGCCTCCCACAGCTGAAGAAATAAAAGCTTCCAGGAAAAAATGGGAGGCTACCCCGGATGGTATTTTGTTCAAAAAATGGGAAGCTTCACCCGCAGGTCAAAAGGTTTATGCCAGTGAAGCCAAAATAAGGAAGTCATTAATGGATAGTACCAGTATGGAGGGCGTTATTACTTCTCTTTCGCTTCCTCCAGGCTCACGTGTTGGTTTCGGAATGATGGTCAGGATTAAGGGTGACGATTTTATTCTTAGTTTTGGACCGTTAAAATCCAATGAATTCCAGCAATTGCATAGCTTAAAAGTTGACGACAATATCATAATCAGAAGCCGAAACGTGTCCCATGCACCCAAGTATGCCTATCCAATAGTAGCGGGCGATTATATAGAGCGAGACAGTAAAATAATTTATAAACATTTACCTCGCAAAGACGGTTGTTAGACTTTGATATGTATTCCTATTTTTGCTTTGTTGACCATCAAGGAATTATAGAGAATTAGGGAAATAAATAGCAATTGTAGGAAAAGCAAGAAATAACAACGATCCACCAAATTGCATTTTTAAAAAGTGCAATAAACTATCTGTACGTTCCGAATCACGACATTAAGCCACATTTGCTCCGGTAGAAGGAACACGTTGTTTGTCGGCTGTGGCTCAATCAGACTTACAGACTGGTTTCAAATTTTCTATTCTTCAGAAATAATATTATTTTGCCTTCTAATTTAATAATTTCTCTTAAAACATCTATTTTCTTTTAAATTTTAGACTATCAAAAAAAATTTAAAACTATGAAAAAGAAAATAATTCATTTTTTGACTGCATTGGTCGTTGCCAATCTTATGGCCTGTGGAAATTCAGAAGAGAATGCCGACAAAAACAATAAAACCGAATCAACTTCCGATCAAAACGAGCCAAAAAAGTCTGTCTCTATTAAGCAAAAAATAACTCCTTCACTCTGGGTTGAGACCAAAGACGCTAAAGAAGTGGTTGATTATTACCTTTCTATATTCAAAGATGGCAAACTGAAAGAACTACGTAAATATAAAAATCCACCGGAAGCTGGAGGAGGAGACTTTGAAACTGCAATTATGGAAATTAATGGCGTAGAATTCAATATTTTTGCTGCGGGTCCATTTTTCAAATTCAATGAGTCGGTTTCTTTTGTGATTAATTGCAAAGACCAGGCAGAAGTAGATTATTACTGGAATGCTTTGACCACAAACGGTGGGGAAGAAAGTTCTTGTGGATGGTGTAAAGACAAATATGGTTTATCGTGGCAAGTGGTTCCTGAAGAATATTATGACCTTATTAACAGTGATAATCCAAAAGTTAGAGAAAAGGCAATGAAAAATACCCTCAAACAGAAAAAGTTAATCCTTTCAGAACTAAAATGAAGTAAAAAATTATTCATGCCAACATTCCTAAAATCACTGGTTGTAGTTTATTGTTCAGATATTCAGGCTTCTGCTCATTTTTATGGTGAAATTCTGGGCTTGGAAACATGTTACCGTTTTCCCAAAATAGGTGAACCTGAACATATTGAATATAAAATAAGAGAATCGGTGATAGGCATAAGTTCATTTAAAGGCTTGCAATCTCATGGCTTGCCGGTTGAGGTTTCCGGACATCCCTTCGAAATTGGACTAAAAACCGATGACATTTTCGGGCTTTTTGAATACTTGAATAAAGAAAGTGTAAAAATAATTAAGCCTCCGGCCAAAAGTGAAGCGGGGAATTATTTTGGATATATCTCAGACCCTGACGGCAACTGGATTTCTATCTACCAAAATGCCTGAGTTTTTTTAAAATATTTTTAAACTGTTTTACCTTTCCAGCAAATTTAAAATACCTTTATTACCTATTTTTGGTGCAGGGAAAAATTAAATACAATAAAATACTACCCCAGAAAGTTTATACATTTTTAAAATTAACCGATGATACTCGACATTCTAGAAAAATCAAAGAAAGAAAATAAAATAATAGGGTTAAATTTTTATGGAACCTATGAAGGTTTTAATTGCGGATATGTACTGGAATACACCGATGAGTTTGTGATTTTGCAACACTTCTCCAAATTTGGCACAGCCGATGGTATTGTCACACTCAGCCTATCAGATATTAAGTTTGTTGAAACCGATACGGCATATTTAAACGGGATAGAATTATTGATTAAACGCCAAAAGGAAATCCTGACCCAAACTTTTCATTTAAAAAGTAAAAACGAGTTTAAGAATAACTTTACCAGTTTGTTTGAAAGCTTCATCGGTGATAAAGATTTCATTATAAAGTTTGAACTCGACGATGATGAGGTCTATTTTGGATTTATCGAATGGTGTGATGAAGATTATTTTTCAATCATTAACATTGACCTTGACGGAGCGGTAATTGGAAAGGCCACATTTCGTTTTGAAGACTTAAAAGTATATACTGTGGATGATCTTGAATGCCGGAAAAGGAAGGTTTTATTTGAAGCAAGTAAACAATAATTTGATTATTTAAATTTTTTGAATACTGAAAGAAATTAAAAATATTTTAATTGTAATTATCTAGTGGAATCAAATACCGAAAATCAAATACTCACTGTTGACAATTTCCAGGATCTGATAAATACAATCTATGAAGGAGAAAAAAATGCAATTTGCTGGGAACGAAAGTTGAGTGGAGATTTTTCGGAAATTGTAAAGAAAGTAAAAATCGTAGATAATATCACGGTCATTGATGCTGAATACCTTCAGGAGCTGGAATTGAGTAAAGAAGGTGAAATAGCCCGCGAAATAATAATAAATGATCTGAAATTATTAAGTGAGTTTGGTGCTGATCCGGTGCTGAATCTGATTCAATGCTATGAGCAGGATGAGGAAAATTCCATATTCCCGACCGACGTATATTCATACCATGTGGACCGCTCTCCCCTACCCACCGATACCTTTTTATGCACTTACTATGGTGATCCGAGCGAAATCATTCCAAATTCTCAGGCAGTTCAGAAAATATTGATTCCTGAAATTCGTGAAGAATTATTAAAACAATTCGGGGGCGATGTGGAAGATTTTGAGTCTTATTTAACAGAAAATTTCTTTGATCTGCATTATCAGGCCACTCCTGAGGCTGAACCTCTTAGCTTAGGCTTAGGTAATCTTTGGCGATTGGCGATAGATCATCCGGAACTTAGAGTTCCGCCTTGTGTCCACCGTGCTCCAAAAGAAAAAACCAGCCGCTTGCTGCTTATTTGTTGAAAATGCAACAATGCAAAGCTTTCCACAATTCTACCGGACCTGGATGTTCAGGTATAAATAAACAATTCTGTTAAGATCTTATTATTTTCAAGTTTCGACCTACTGAAGATTTCGAAATTCGATCAATGCCAAATAAAAAAAACCTCCAAATAAATTGATATTCAGAGGTTTTTAAAATTTTATAAAAATCAATTATTCTGTTTTAACAACTTTTGTAAGCTTAGTTTCACCTCTTTCATTTTTAACCATAATTTCATTATCTGAAATAAGTTCGCCGGTATTATTTATGGTCATATCATTGAATGATATTGTGAAGGAAAATTTCTTTCCATCCACTTTTCCATTTTCCAGGGTAGTTTCACCAAACCTCGTTTTCCATGTTCCGGTAAGTTTTTCACCTTCTACCTTAAAGGTGTAATTGATTTCGAAAGTACCGTTTGGTGTTTCCCGGGTTCCTTTCCAGTTTCCATCAATGGGATTTTGGGCAAAAGCCCCCACACTGCAGATCAGCAGTGCAAAACTTAATAAATATTTCATGATTGAATAAATTTAAATGAGAACAAATCTACATAGAAATGCTTAAAATGCTTTAAAAAACTTAACTTTGTTAACCATTCCGGTGCTGCCGGAATCAAATTTTTTTCAACCGCTCTCCTTCGAAAGGAAGCTTCTATAAAATTAAACAATTATGCGTTCTAGGCTCGCTTTGGCGGTGCTGTTACTTTTCATTTTTGCTTGTGAAAAGCCAATGGATCCGGCAACTTTAAAGGCGTTTGGTGACAAACCCGATTATTCCTGGGTTTACCCTGAAGATCAGGTCAGAAATCTGACAATCAACCTTGGTCAAGCAAATTGGGACAAAATTCAAAGAGACATGGAATATCGAACTGCCCGAAAGTTTGGAAGCCCAACGACTATTCCCGGTGCGGTGCCTCCACCTGCCAATTTAAGTCTTGATGCGGTACCTGGCGACCCCATCTATGTAGAAGCCAGCGTAAGTCAGGATAATTTTACATGGGAAAAAGTTGGATTCCGATTAAAAGGAAATGCTTCGCTAAGTGCAATTTGGAGGAACGGTGTATATAAATTGCCTTTCAAACTTCAGTTTGATGAATTTGAAGATAAATATCCCGAAACAAAAAATCAGCGATTTTATGGCTTCAAAGAGCTGGCATTGGTGCCCAGTTATGGAGATAATTCATTTATGAAAGAAAAACTGCTGACCAATTTATATCGGAAAGCAGGAGTATTGGCTTGTCAGGTAGCTTATTACAAAATATTTATAGATTTCGGTCAGGGAAAAAAATATTGTGGTATGTACCAGGCTATTGAAACCGTAGAAGAACATATGGTTGAAACCCAAACCGGAAAAAAAGTTGGAAACGTATATAAACCGGAATCAAATCTTCAAACATTTGTGTCCTCCCAGTTTGAAAAACAAAATAATAAAATTCCTGCTGATTACTCTGACATAAAATCCTTGATATCAGCTATTCATCACTCATCAAGAATCGGTGAACGGGCTATTTGGAAAAAACAACTGGAAGATATTTTTAATGTTAAAGCTTTTCTAAAGTATTTGGCAGTTAACAACACAGTTGGCAATTGGGATAGTTATGGGCAGCTTACACACAATTTCTTTTTGGTAAATATTGACGGGGTTCTTCAATGGGTGCCCTACGATCTAAATTTATCGTTTCAAATGAAAGGTGGGCTCAATCGCACTGCCCTTACTTTTGAAATGAATGAAGTTGGAGGACAATGGCCGCTCATCAGATATCTGATTGATGACCCCGAATATTTTGCTTTTTATAAGTCTTCTGTAAAAGAGTTTGTGGAGAAAACTTTTACACCCGCTTTAATGACCGACTATCTCAATAAACACAAAGGTGTACTTGCCCCTCATTTTACCTCTAATGAAATCGAGAAGCCTCCATATGGCTCGATTCCAAATAGTCAAAGTTTCGACCAGTCGGTAATTGACCTGGATAAATACATAAAAGAAAGGCACGCTGCTGCACTAAATTTTATCAAATAAAACACTGATTATAATTTACTTGATTCATTATTATCAAAAAAAACATTTAAATATGGAAAAAATAATATTTATCTGTGGAATTTATAATATCGGTTTTGCGATTTTCCATACCGGATTCTGGAAGATATTTCATTGGAATCAGGATTTGAAAAAATTAAGGTTTGAAAATAAGGCAATCATTCAAATTCTGAATATTCAAATCATCTATTTTTTCTTATTTACAGCGATAATTTGTTTTGCATTTCCAGATGAACTTCTAAATACAGCAATTGGAAAATGGTTTTTAGTGGGAAATTCTATATTCTGGATTTTAAGGACGATAAACCAATTTATTTTTCTCAGAAGTAAACACTTCATGGTTCATGTTTTGACAATAATTTTTATTTTAGGAAGCTTTTTGTTTGTATTTCCATTAATATTGAATTGAAATACTATTTTAAAATTTACTATATCTTATGAAAAACAGGTTTAACCCCGAAGTAACCAACTTTCTTGACGGTCAAAGTCATCCTTTGAGAGAAAACATTGAAATGCTCAGAGAAATAATATTGGGTTCGAATTCTGAAATAAGTGAAAACATCAAATGGAATGGACCAAATTACTGTTTTGAGGAACAAGACAGAATTTCGATGCGGATAAATCCCCCTAAACAACTCCAGCTGATATTTCATCGGGGTGCCAAAAAAATCGCTCAGCCCGCCGGTAGATTAATAGAAGATACTTCAGGTCTGCTTGACTGGAAAGAAAACGACCGTGCAGTGGCCAATTTTAAGAATATTGAGACCATAATAAAAGAAAAAGAAAACCTGCAAATCATTGTAAATAAATGGATTGAGGCTGCGATGTAATTTAGTTTAATTTTATTCAAAACATTCTGAAAAACACACCGAAGAATTTATTCGGTTTTGAGAAATAAATAATTGCAATAATATACATTAAATCCCTGTTTATCATAAATTTACACAATTAAAAACTCTGATGCCTTCATGAAACTAATCTCTCAAAAACAAGCCCTGAACATCATGCTGGGACTACTTTCGGGAGTGATGGTTTTCCATATTCTTGTGCTAACAGAAGTTATCCCCTACAACATTGTTTGGGCAGGAAAGTTACACTCTGTGCAGGAAATGCGTGTATTTGAGTCAGTTTCAATGACTATATTGGTGATAAATATTTTGATATTTTTGTTGAAAGCTGGTTACATTAAACATAAAATTTCAGAAAAGATTCTGAATTGGATTATTGGTTTTTATGCTTTATTGTTTTTTGTCAATACCATCGGCAATCTTTTTGCCCAAACTGCCTTTGAGAAATACTTTTTTACGCCCTTAACACTCGTTTCGGCCATACTATGTGTTTTGATTTTGGTGGGAGATAAATCAAAGAATTAAGATTTGAATATCTTATTCTCTTTTTCGGAAACCTAGTTTTTTAAAGTCTGATTTCCTGACCTTTAGCATATTTCTTTATGACTTTTGCAGTTGTAAAATCCGACCTTTAATATTTAATTACGAGATGAATCGGATTCTGTTGAAATAATAAATTTCTGGAAGTTTCCTATAGTTATTCTTCCAAAAATGGTTTTTTAAATCATCGGAATTGTGATTCTTCATCACCAAAAAGCCATTGATTTTATGAAAAAGGGAAATTTTCTTCGGACAGTCTTCTTCGGCTTTCTTTTTACTGGTATTTTACATTTTTTATTACCGATTGGCTGTAAAGAACCCGTTGACGCAGAACCAGCTCCAATAACCGAAAAAATTGAAATTGATACCAAAGGTCTTAACAAAAGTACTTCTGAACTTGAAACCGCACTTTTGGGTGAAGATGTGGCCGAGGTACAATCTATGCTCAGCCCTGATGCCGCTGAAAGGTTAAATAACGTAATTCCAAAGCTTAAACCCTATCTGAAAGATTTTGGTGCTGCCTACAAAACCCGGAAACTGGAATTTGCCACTCCAATATACGCCGAGTACAGTTTTACTTTCAAAGAAAAGACCGTAAGTGTAGCTTTTAGCCGTAATGATAGTGGAACCTGGAAACTGATGAGATTATGAAAAACCTGAAAAACACCTTAGCCCTGACTCTTGGTAGTCTGCTTTATATATTGATGTGGCAGGTACTTAGCAGTTTTGGTAACCATTATGGTCACCCGGTTATTAATGAAAATATGCTGAATGCCTTTACCGAAGGTACCAATTATAAGAAAATTGAAAAACTAAAAAACTTTTATTTCGATTTAAACGAAACGGTTAAAGGCACAGGAATTACATCTGGCGGTAAGACTTCAATTTCTGAAGGTAAAATGGAATTATCGGTCAAAAACTGGATCATCCAGGGAGGAGTTTATGCCGATGAACCCGAAGTGATGAATTCACTGAGACATTTTTATGATCCTACTCAACCTGCTGGATCCAGGCATCTTACAGATCAATCGAGGGGTATTTTGGGTTATGTCCAGTCTGCTTATGGTATTTATGATTTGCCAAAAATCGATGGCGTGGAGTGGGCCGTAGCAAATGCCGACCATGAATACAATTGGGTTCAGGGAAAAATAGCCTTAAAAGATGCTTTCGGTGCAACAGATCTTTCAAAAAAGAAAGAACTAATGGCCAAAGCATGGAGGTGCCTCGGAGAAACCATGCACATGGTAGCAGACAATGCCACACCCGCCCACGTGAGAGATGATGCCCACCCTGCTCCATTGGGTGACAGCAAAAGTTTTGGCGACCCGGACACATTTGAAGAATATATGGATTATATAGCAGAAAACGAAAAAAAACCTGGGTTTGGGTATTTTGCTAAATGGTCAAAATTACAAGCCGATGCCACTTTGACTGCTAATTTAAACAAAGCCACCACTATAAGGGAATTGGCTCATACTTTGGCTGTCTATACAAATACCAATTTCTTTAGTGGTCAAACCATCGAAGGCAATGACTCTCAGGGTTATACTGTTGTTTCAAAATCAAAAAGCGGTAAAAAATATCCTAGCCCTAAAATTGACAAATCAATGTATATCGGCACCCATTTCGAAAAAAATGGAATCAAACTTTGTTCACAACCTTGGTGGATAGGAATAGTTTCGAATGTAAGTGATGTATTTATTGATAAACCTACAGTAGAATCAATGGCCACTAAGCTCATTCCGGCAGCCATGGAGGGTGGCAAAAATGCAATCCGGCTTTTTATACCGGATATTAAATTGGTAATCACCGAGTTCAAAAGCGATGGAACTTTTAAAGGAACCGTAAACCACACAAAAGACGCTGAATATACCCTTCCGATAGTTTACAATGGAACAATAAATATTCTCGATAAAAAACTTAACATTATTGAAAAAATTGAAGCTAAAGACAACAAATTTGAAGGAAAACTTAAAGATCTCAATATAGCCGAAATTAGTGCGTTTTTCAGTGTCGCTGGTTTGGATATATACAGTAGCTCAATTGTAAAATCAGATTTTGAAATAAAATGGGGACATATCTATATCTTAGGCGAATTTGATGCTAGTTATATTTATAGTGGTAAAGTACCGGAAGGATTTGAAAAGACCTGGAAAGGCGTAAAAGTCCAAAACCTTGATTTTAATTTCTATTTAGAAGATAATCTAAAAGAATCTAATGGAAATGTAACTGGTTCTATGGGTGGCAATCCTTTTCAGATTGCATTTGACCCTGCGACCAACGACTTAAAGAGTTTTAATATAAAAAGAACCTATACTTGGGCTGTCGATAAATTTGATATGGACATGTCTGCAAAAGGAGGCGGAATTCCGGTAAAATATTATAATAATCCAAATCTTGATCCGGCATCAAAATATATGATATGGACTGTGAAAGGAAAAGAATGTCAGGCATTCATTCAGGATGCTAAACTTTATGTCAAACAGTATTTACCTTCTTATGAGGGATTAATTGAAGAAAAATGGTTATCAAAATACCAAGCCACGGATAATTCAAAGATTGAGATTTATCTTTATTACAAAAAAAAATAAGGTAGGTAATAATTAAATGAATCAAAGATTCTTAAACAATTATATGAAATCAAAATATGTTAAAATATTAAATTTGGTGCCATATAATTAATAAGATTATATTAATAAATTGCTTTGTCCTTCTGATACGGTTTTTTTCTCTATTTTTTTACATTAATTGATTTATTGACTGACAATAAATAAATGAAAACTCTTATTTTATATTTTCATATTTTTTTATTTGCAGGATTATCTCATTCTTGCCAAAAAATCAATATCGGTCAAAACGGCACCGTGGACTTTTATCTGCTTGATAAATATTCCACCATAAACCAAAGCTGCCGCATTGATGAGAATTCGGCTAAAACTGAGAAAGAACCTATTATCAAATATGAAGACCTGCTCTTGTACGACAATGAAACCTATACTTTTCAATTGTCCGAAAATGCGGCAGAAACTGTAAAAAATCTTCATCCTTCAGTTTATGGGCTTCCATTTGCCATTAAAGCCAACGATGAACTCATTTATACCGGTTATTTCTGGCCTTCATATTCTTCGGCATCCTGTTCCTGGATTACCATTGACCCTGTAATGATGGAGGATAACAAAATAATAATAAAAAAGGGTTATCCAGGTCAAATTGAAGGTGAAACCATCCCCGACAAACGTAATGACGAGAGAATTCTCAGTATTTTTAGAAAAGACAAAAAGCTTAGATAAATAATGGCACGGCCTACTTCAAAAATCGAACTCCTAAATCAAAGCGAAGGGAATTTCAAAAAGCTAATGGCTTTGGTTGAAAGCACCGAAAATCCAGAACGAGAGTTTTTACCAGGAACTATGAACCGAAATATTAGAGATGTTTTGGCTCATTTGCATCATTGGCACCTCATGATGATCGACTGGTACACCGTAGGCATGAGCGGCCAAAAGCCTGAAATACCCGCCCCAGGCTATACCTGGAAGACCACTCCCCTGCTCAACCGCAAGATTTGGGAAGACTTTCAAGCTTCGGTTCTGGAAGAGGTAAAGGAGAAACTCATTGCATCGCATGTGAACATAACTGCACTTATAGAAAAACACAGCAACGAGGAGCTATTTGAAAAGAAAAGATACCGGTGGACCGGCACTACCTCGTTAGGAGCCTACTTTATAGGTGCCACCTCGAGCCACTATGATTGGGCTTTGAAATTGATTAAGAAGGGGTTGAGGTAAGATATTTTTGTGTCTTGAAAATTCGTTTTCAAAATATTTCTAAATAATTCCTTCATTTAAATAATTAAAAATCGCATAAAATTGAATCTCATATAGAATAATCAACATTTAGCGAATTCAAGAAAATCCAAACCTTTTTAGTTAATTTTGGAATAAAAAGCCTGAATGATGATAAAATTTGAACTGAATGATTTTCCATTAGTTACTTTTGACAAACTCAGATATTCTGATACTGACAGCCAGGGTCATGTCAACAATGCTGTTTTTTCAACTTTTTTAGAAACCGGTAGAGTAGAAATACTTTACAATTCGGGAATTCCGATTGCCATGGAGGATTCTAGCTTTGTAATTGCTTCACTAAAACTGGATTTCATTCACGAAATCAAATGGCCGGGACAAATTGATATTGGCACCGGGATCACAAAAATAGGAAATAGTTCTATTGTTATTTTTCAGATGCTTTTTCAGAATGAAATCCTCACAGCAAAGGCAGAAACCGTAACTGTACAGGTAAACAAAAAAGATGGCAAAAGCTCAGCTTTAAGTCAGTTTGCAAAAGATATTTTAAGCAAATGGTTGTTGAATTAGTCAAGAAAATTAGGCTTTTCTAAAAGTGCAAACTAAAGTAATTCATGATATTGAAATTTAAGATTGATAAATCACCAAAATTAGTATATGATTATCTGACTGATATGACAAAATTTGTCCTGGTTCATCCTGTTATTACAAAAATTGACAAAATTGGTGATGCAGAGTATTTAATTCATGAAACTTTAAAGTTTGGATTTCTTCCTTTAAATTTCACATATCCAGTGTCTATTGATCAAAATTCCGTAGAAAAAACCGTGGAAATGAATGCAATTGTGATGAAATTAACAAAGATTAAATTAAAATTTTCCATAACACCTGAAGATGAGTTCGCCATAATTGAAGAAAAAATCTCGATTAAGTCAATGTTTCCCATCAAATCAATTTTACAAAGTATTTTTAGAAAACAGCACAAAATACTTTTTCAAAATATTGAAAGAGAGGCTTTTAATTTACATTGAATAAGAAAAGTAATCAATTGAATAGGTATTGTTGCATAATTTTTGGCTTTAGAAAAGTTGGATTACAAACTGAATAAGACAAATTTCAGGTGCTTAATAAATAAATTTTCATTTTAGCCTATGATTCGGAATTTTGCATTTTGGGCAGAAATAAACTTTTATGGTTGTTTTGCCTGAAGCAAAAATAATAATGAAAAATACAACGTTAATATCAGAAAAAATGTCTTATTCCTCTTACGCTTACTTACTGGTTTTCAGTAGCTTTATTATCCGCTGTGATTTCACAAAAAATGAATCCCAAACTGAAACCGATACTCCTTCCTCTCAAAACATTGCCTACCAAATAGTTGGAGATTTTCCACATGATACCACTTCATTTACAGAAGGATTTTTAATTCATAATGGTGAGCTTTGGGAAAGTGGTGGTGGCCCCGAAGAAATACCTTTGGCAAAGTCGATGTTTGGAACTGTAAACCGTGAAACGGGTAAAGTAAATATCAAAGTTGAGCTGGAAAAAAAAGTATATTTTGGAGAGGGAATTTGTATCCTGAATAATAATATCTATCAGCTCACTTACAAAAACCAGAAAGGTTTTGTATATGATCTCAAAACTTTGAAAAAAATTAAAGAATTCACTTATGCAAACACTGAAGGTTGGGGGTTAACTACTGATGGTAAATCGCTTATAATGACAGATGGCACTTATGAAATAACCTTTCTCGATCCTGAGAGTCTGAGTGTAATCAAAAAATTGGCAGTGAAAGAAAATGGATATGCGATTGACAAAATCAATGAACCAGAATGGGTAAACGGTTTTATTTTTGCCAATATTTGGATGACAAACACTATTGTAAAAATAGACCCGGCAAATGGCCAGATCGTTGCAAAAGCCGATTTGGGAGAACTTGCATCTCGAGCTAAAAATCAATACGCAGGGTCAATGGAAATGAACGGAATTGCTTTTGATTCGGGCAAAAATCAATTATTGGTAACGGGTAAGTTATGGCCAAAAATATTTGTTCTTCAACTTTAATATTTACCGGTCTTGTAACGTTTTCAACTCCCCAAATCAAACATCCCTTCCAGGTCATGTTTTGAAAGCACCCGGAAAGCCACCATGGATTCTGTGCGGGTGATGCCTTCTATTTCCGTGATTTTGCCGGTCATTAGCTCTGCCAGGTCATCATGATTTTTCAGCCTGATCAGAGCCACTAAATCGTATCTCCCACTCACCGAAAAAACTTCTGTAACCCCATGAATGGCAGCCAGTTGGTCGCCAACTTTACTTATTTTTTGCCGTTCGGCATTGATTAATACTATAGCAGTTGTCATTTATTATTTGGTCTTTGTTAATTTAGATTTCTCTCGATTTCTCCGAAAATTACATAATTTTTTGGATTAATTTCAATATCGATACCACTTGATTTTTATCAATAAGAAGAGTATTTTCTTTGGTGATTTTTTCAAGTTTATCTCCTAAACTAAAATTATATCCCGTGCATTTAATATTTTTAATTGACTGATAATCATCATTTTTATTTTGTATAATTTACTTAAAATTTGTTTTATTTTAAAATTATGAAAGTAAGACTTTTTTCAGCAAAAGTTATATTGTCGGTTTTTTTCCTTTTCAATATTTTTGGATGTGATGAAAGGTGCGAAGAAATGGTTAGTCCTACCTTTATGCTCACAATGGTAAATGATTCTAAAGAAGACGTTCACCTTTATACAAATGGAGAAACTATAGGGCCAAATAATAAGTTGGCTCCCGGAGAAAAGCGATCGAAAGAAATCCAAAGGACCAAACTTCAAACTGGCGGAACAATAAAAAATTCCTATGAATCTTTGGATGTCATAGTAGTAGCCGGTAGAAATGGTGTTACTATTACTGCCACTAATTTTACTATTGTTGACCAAAACACCAGAAAGGTTTATTGGGATGGATCTGGCTTTAGCTATGATAAGTAACTGTATTTAAGCCAATAATTTACATTATTAATATAATTAAATCTCCCGATTGGCAATGGAAGAGACTTTTTTTTACCTTTTCCAAAGTAATATTTCATCAAAACCAGGTTTTATGAAGTCTTTAAGCACCCCAATTTCCTCAAATCCATACTTTTCATAAACTTTTCGGGCATGTGTATTAAAAGATGAAACACACATAAACACATTGGGCGAAATCTTATGAATATGGTTCTCACAGAACTTTAGAATTTGGTTTGCAATACCTTGACCGCGATATTCTTCCGCCACGAGAAGTGTCTGAATATAACCACGAAACGTACCGCACATCTGTAAAATTACAAATCCTGCAATTTTACCACTTTTCCAAACCGAAAAGATCTCTTTGCATTCACCCTCAAAAGCCTTCAAACAGCGTTCTTTATCCATTCCGAGTGTAATCCAGGGATCCGTGGCCACCATCATGGCCGCACATTTGTCAAAAATCTCCTGACGGGTTTCTGGCAAAAAAACTATTTCTTTATTATCCATAATAATATTATTGTAAAAATAGCATTAATCAAAATGTTCAAAAAACCAAGACTAAAACCCTGACTTTCAAGCCAATAATTTAACCCAAAAGTTAAAACCGGAGCTGTAATAGCCATATAAGGCACGAACTTTTCATTGAATTTGATCTTCGTAAATAATCCAATCAGAAAAATACCCAAAAGCGGTCCGTAGGTATATCCTGCCACTTTAAATATTGAGTTAATGATAGATCCTTCTGAGTTCCAAAATGAAAGAACAATCAAATACATAACCAGGTTAACAGCAATCAAAACGGTGTTTTTCAGTTTCTTTTTTGAAGCATCTGATTTTTTCTCAAAATCGAAGAAGTCATAACTCAGGCTTGTTGTAAGTGCAGCTATGCAACTGTCAATACTGGCGAAAGTTGAAGCCACCACTCCAATAAAAAAAGCAATCACTCCTATGCTTCCAAAATAATTCATCGTCAGTGTTGGAAACAATTCATCAGGACTGGTAAACTTCCCACCTTCTGATGGCAATTGAAGGCCTTTTTGAGTAGCAAACATGTAAAGTAATACTCCCAGAAACAAAAATAGTGTTTGAGCAGAAGCAATAAAAAAACTGAAAGTGAGCACATTGCGTTTGGCATCAGTTGCATTGTTTACTGTTAGTGTTTTTTGCATCATGCTTTGATCCAAACCAACCAATGCCACCGTGATCAAAAATCCGGAAATAAATTGCTTGAAAAAATTGGTGCCGGAATTAAGGTCAAAATCAAAAAATTTGAATTTAGGATCTGCGATAATAGCATTCAAAATACTCTTTTCCCCTGTATCCAAAGCTTTTACAATGGAAAAAATCGAGATCACGATTACCGAAATCAAAAACAAAGATTGTAATGCGTCGGTCCAAACAATGGTTTTTATGCCTGATTGATTGGTATAAAGCCAAATCATGACCAAAACCAATAAAATTGTTAATGCCGGCGGAATATTTAATTGGTCAAAAAATGCTTTCTGAAGGATTTTTACAGACAATAACAAACGTAATGCGGCACCAAACGACTGTGAAACCATAAAAAACGAAGCTCCGGTTTTGTAGGTGACTTCACCGAAGCGGTTTTGCAGATAAGTATAAATCGAAACGAGTTTTTGTTTGAAAAATATGGGTATCAATATAAAAGCTATAAATAAATACCCTAGAATAGTTCCTAAAATAAATTGAAAATAGTAAAGGTTTTCATTCCCAACATTTCCGGGAATCGATACGAGGGATACAGCCGAAATTCCACTTCCAATCATCCCAAATGCTACTAAAAGCCAGGGAGATTTATGGTCACCATCAAAAAAAGTATTAGCCTTAGATTTTCGCGAGGTTATCCTTGATACAATCATTAGTATCAGGAAATATCCAAATATGATAAGTAAAAGATAATTTGTTGACATTTCTGGTTTTTACAGGGTATAATGCTAATGTAATAATTTTTATAAAAAAAAGACAGCCAATTAAAAAAATGGCTGCCTTCAATCATTGAAAAATATCAATTATACCTTATTTGTTAAGAAAATAAGTGAAATTTACTCCAATTGCAAGGTTTGAAGTACGGTAATCACTATCGCCATCTGGATCAAGATTGGCCAATCCAAAATTAAAGTTTAATCCTAATTGTAAATTCTCTTTTCTAACACCAGCCCCTATTCCTAAACCATAATCTAATCTTTTAAGATCATCGCCAAAATCAATAGACTCTGTTTCCGACTCAGAATCACCATCGTAGGAATATTTTAATTTTAATTTACCATTTAGACCCACACCTACATACGGCCCCACAGAACCAAAAACCTGCATATCATTATCTAGTTCATGATATAGCTTTGCAAAAATTGGAATTTCTAAATAATTTAATCCAAACTTGACAGTCAATTTTTCACCATCTTCAGACTCGCTATAGCGAGTGCCTTTTTGAGAAAATAACAATCCTGATTCAACAAAAATAGTTTCGGTTAGAGGATACTCGCCGATTACACCCAAATTTAAGCCCGGTTTAAATCCATTTTCCTCACTGTCTTTGATAAGCAGATTGGATAAGTTGACCCCTGCCCTAAGGCCGATTTCTTGTGAAAAAGCATTAAAACTTCCTGCAAAAAGGAAAAAGAAAAGAACTAAGTGGCTGATTTTTTTCATGAAAAAAGAGATTTATGTTTAAAATTTATTTACGGATTAATTATAAGATAAAAATATGAAAAAATAATTAAAGAAAAAATAAAAGTCGGATTTCAAGAAACTAATAAAGGTTCATAACCAATATTCCGAAATTTGAATCCTACTTGTTTTATAGAATAAAGATTTGAGATAATTTTTTAAATTGAAATAACATTAATAAAATTCGGTAATCGATGCTTTTTAAATGATTTTATATATCCTAACTTACTTGTAATCGAAAAATAATAATCCTTTTGGTTTTAATATTCATTCTCCGAATTGGAAAAATAGCATAAAAAAAGGAGAGTCTCCTCTCCTCTTTTTATCACACGGATTATTTTATTTTAAAAAATAACTTAGAGAAATTCCTATCACCCGATTTGAGAATTTATTGTCGGCATCTCCACCGGGAGCAATATTGGCAAGTCCATAATTGTAATTGATACCAAACTGGAGTTTTTCCATAGCCACGCCAACTCCTACTCCAACCCCATAATCCAGTCTTTTAAAATCGCTGTCTTCATCAGAGCCAAAAACTAATTTTTCTGAATCTGATTCTGATTCACCATCTACAGTAATTTTATATTTGGAATTACCTAAAACTCCGGCACCGACATAAGGTCCAACGGTTGCAAAAACTTTCATGTCGTTTTCGAGTTCGAAATAAGCTTTGATATTTAAAGGGATATCGGCATAAATAACACTTGCAGAGCCAGAATAAGAATAATTATATCCATCTTCTTCTTCACTGCCACTCATGCGATAGCCTTTTTGATTTAAAATAAGGCCCAATTCCACTGCAAGTTTTTCAGAAAGCGGCATTTCAGCCAAAAGTCCGGCATGGAATCCGGCTCTGATTTTCAGATCATCATTAAAGTTTTCTCCTTCAGAAACATAAGAGATATCTGCTAAACTGGCACCAATCTTAACGCCTATTTTTTGTGCAAAGGTAAAAGATGTGAAAAATAACAAAATTACGGGAATTACTAACCACCTGCATGTTTTCATGATTTAAGGATATTTAGTTATAAAATAGTTAATACAAACCAAAAAAATCAAAGCATTTTAAATGTACATTTTATGGAAATTTTATGCTCTAAACTTCTAAAATATTACTTATTATTCCAATGATAAAACTCATATAATCATTTAAAAACACATATTTTTATTTAAGGCCATATTTGGTTTACTTTTTTTTATCTTTTGTAACCATTGATTTGTATCTGCCCCAAAACTTATAGAAAGTCAAGGAAGAATGTGCTATCAGTTTGGCAATGAAATTATTTCTAAGTATCTGATGCTGAATATAATATAAAAAATATAAGATTAAAAAGAAAATAAGGTTCGTTACCAGAAATTTAGCAATTACTCCCAATTGGAAATCAAAAGAAAGAAATCTAAAGATTATGGCGGTTACAATAGAATAGACTAAAAAGCTTACTATACCGAGTACATTTGAAACCTCAATAGCATTCTGCGGGCAATTGTTCATGCAATGCATACAGTTTTCGCATTTGTGTGTCCAAAAAGGCCTGCCATTGACTTCGACGATGGCGTCAACAGGACAATCTTTTATACAAATACCACAGTTGTCACAATGATGTGAAGCATAAAATGTTTTGGCTAAAAAGAAACGACCAAAAAAGTAATACAAAAAACTAATGGGGGCAATCAATACATCCTGAATAATTTCTCGTCTGGAAATAAATAAATTATTCCCCCTAAACAGCATTTCACAATGTTTTTCGACACGGTTTTTAATCACCTCATGGATAAAACCTGATGCATTTGGTCTAATAGCCGGATGGAGGGAAATCCAATTTGACGGCATATCATAAGGAATTTGCCCCTGTATGGTGTATCCTTTTATTTTTAACCACAAACTGCTAAGGAAAAAAGCAATGCCGGTCAATCCTGGAGTAACCCAATTTCCAATTTTCATTCCACCACGGGTATTCATGAGCACTACCTGGTTTGAGCCTTTGGGGAAATTTCGGATGAAATCGAGGGTAATTTTAGGGAAATTAAACCCATGGATGGGGGAGATAATAAAAATTGATGAGCCCTTTTCAGGCACCTCAAAAGATTTGAATTTTATGTGTGCAATATTGTGAAGGTGGCATGGTATCAAGTGTTTTTGAGCCTGATGATTGATCCAAAGTGCTATTCTTTTGGCATTGCCTGTACCTGAAAAAAAATAGATTTCGATACTTTTCATAGCATTTCAGAGTGAAGATATATTATTTCAGACTCATTTTATATTTGATTATTTCATTTAGATCCGAAAACAATTTTTGGTTGTGTATATCCAAAGTCAAAGGAATAAACTTGCCTATATGAACACCATTATTTAAAAGTTCTACTATTTGCCTGTTTACAGGTAAATCTAAGATGCCTGTTAGTGTTTTTTCTGAAAAATAGAATGTGATTTTAAAATAACCTTCCCACACTGAAAGCCAAAAAACCGTTTTTTTCTTAAAGCTAACTTTACATAACCAGGCTTTTCCGTCTTTATAAAAATTCCATTGATAAATCAATCCAAGACGCTCAATTAAATCTTTTTCCAAAGTTTGATATGCTCCAAAGGCATCACCCAAGGCTTCGGCAAGAACTTCACTGGAAATTGGAATATTTGGATCTCGTAATAACATAAATTTATGAAATAAACGGGACTTCCATTTTAAAACAGAAGCCCCGAGCGGTTTATTTAAGGGTATAGATAAATGATATATTGCTTAATTTTTACTAAAAAACCTCACTTCTTTACTGCTTCCATCTTCGAAATAGGCCTTGAAACCCACAACACCGAATTTATGATTCAAGATATATTCTATTTTGGATACACCTGCTACAGGACGACCCGTCTCTCCCACTTTCATGACTTTTATGTTCATCATTCCCCATCCATAATCATCAGTGGTTGATTTATATTCCACTTCTCTGGTAATTTTTTTCCCATCAACTTTGATAGAGTAGGAATCGCCAACTTTATCATCGTATTTAACCAATGTAAAATTTCCCTCATCATAAACATTTTGAATACCCTCTTCAGTAATTCGGTATTTTTTTGTGACACTTAAGGTATTTCCGTTCCATTTAAATTCCGGCACTGACTTAGCCATTTCCAGAATTACCGGGTCTGAAATCGTTAGACTTGCCGAAATATCACTCACACCTGCATCTAAAGTCTTAACTTCGGCTTTAAATCCATTTACCCCAGATATACTTCCGAGTGAAAACGTATTGCCTACTTCACCTATTACAGATTGATCTCCACCCAATTTTGAATCCGGATTTGCAGAATCAAATAAATCACAGGAAGTCAATCCAACTAATAAAAAAAGGGATGTGAAATGTAATATTTTCATTTTATTTAATATTTAAATTACCTGCAAATAATTCTGAAATACACATAATAAACCAATATAAAGAAAAGAAAAGAAAGCATAGAGATGGGAAAAATGATATATCCATAAAACAGGAAATAACAGATCAACCAAAGCACCATTGTAAACTTAAAAGCGAAAAAAAATGCTTTTAACCTTAATTCATTTAGCAGAAAATTTTCGTTTTTTTCCTGAGTCAAAACCAAAAGTAATATTCCTGAAATCAGGAACAAAAAACCAAGTTCGTCCATAGCGTTGGTCTGGACCATACTGAAAGTACGGTTTTCAATATATGTACTGGCAATGGCAAATACCGGAATGTTTAAAAATTCGGGTTTTATGCCTCTGAGGTAGAAAATAAGAAATAATATTCCTGTAGGGATAAGAAAATATGAATATACTTTATATCGGTTTGCTAACATTTCATGGTGTCCTGACCATTCTGGAATAATCGTCAGGTACTATTATTATCAGCGAAACTATATTTTATTCAAGAACAATCCAATGACCAAAATCATGCTTATATACATTTGTAAATAAACAGTTTGATATCAAGTAAAACAAAATCAATTTAGTGAATCTAATG
Source organism: Cytophagaceae bacterium (assembly GCA_016722655.1). Classification (NCBI taxonomy): domain Bacteria; kingdom Pseudomonadati; phylum Bacteroidota; class Cytophagia; order Cytophagales; family Cytophagaceae; species Cytophagaceae bacterium. The sequence goes on along the minus strand of JADKIR010000004.1, from coordinate 3,418,625 downwards.
TGCCTCCAGCCAGTTCTTTCCTACTCCAATTCCTGTCTCAATTTTTACATTCATCGGAATAGCCGTAGCCATGAAATAATCGACTTTTTCTTTCAATAGTTCAATTTCAGAAATGTGAGCATCAAAGACCAATTCGTCATGCACCTGGAGAATCATCTTTGACTTTAGGTTTTCCTGCCTAAAGTAATCATGAATATTAATCATGGCTACTTTAATCAAATCAGCCGCTGAACCCTGAATCGGAGCATTTATGGCGTTTCTTTCGGCAAATCCACGGTTAGTTTGGTTACCTGAATTGATATCTCTGAGGTATCTTCTTCTGCCCAAAATCGTTTCCACGTATTTCAAGTCTCGTGCGTTGTTGATACAGGCATCCATAAAGGTCTTAACTTTTGGAAATTGTCCAAAATAATTATCAATAATATCCTTCGCTTCCCCTCTTGGAATTCCTAGCCTTTGAGCCAATCCGAAAGCTGAAATGCCGTATATTATCCCAAAATTGACCATTTTGGCTTTTCTTCTCATGTCTCCGGTGACATCTGCCAAACCTACTCCAAAAACCTTGGAAGCGGTGGTAGAGTGAATGTCAATTCCCTGGTTAAAGGCCTCCAGCATACTTTCATCACCACTGAAAGCGGCCATTATTCTGAGCTCAATCTGCGAGTAATCGGCAGAAAGTATCAAATGTTCGCTGTCTCTCGGAATAAATGCTTTCCTGATTTCCCGGCCTCGTTCGGTCCTGATAGGTATATTTTGCAGATTGGGATTGGTACTACTCAGTCGGCCAGTAGCCGTAACTGCCTGATTGTATGAAGTATGAATCCTGCCTGTTTTCTTCGAAATAAGCTGAGGAAGGGCTTCTACATAAGTGCTTTTGAGTTTACTGAATTCCCGAAAATCAAGAATTTTCTGAACAATTTTATGCTCCGCTTCGTAATTACTGAGAATATCTTCACCAGTGGCATATTGCCCGGTTGGAGTCTTTTTGGGTTTCTCATCAATTTTCATTTTTTCGAAGAGAATCTCGCCCAGTTGCTTGGGTGAACCCACATTAAATTCCATTCCTGCAATTTCGAAAATCTCCATCTGGGTTCTAACCAAATCCTTTTGAAGCGTTTCCTGCAATTCGGCAAGTGCCATTACATCCAGTTTCACCCCTTCCCGTTCCATTGCACTCAGTACCCGCACCAAAGGTACTTCTACCGCGGTCAACAGTTTTTCCTGGTTAGTTTTCCGAAGTTCTTTATCAAGAATATGCTTGAGTTGCATGGTCACATCGGCATCTTCCGCGGCATATTCTTTGATTTTTTCCAACGGAACATCCCGCATATTTCCCTGCTTTTTACCTTTTGTACCTATCAAAGTTTCAATCGATACTGGTTCATAATTTAGATAATTAGCAGCAAGATAGTCCATCCCGTGCCTTTGCTCTGGCTCTACTATATAATGAGCCAACATGGTATCATAAAGCTCGCCTTTCAGGTCAATTCCATAATTTGCCAAAATTGTAAGGTCATATTTCAGGTTTTGAGCAATTTTCCTGATTTTTTCATTTTCAAAAACCTGTCTGAATTCCTCTAGTATCGTTTTAGCTTCTTCCTGATTAGCCGGGAATGGAATGTAATAGGCTTCATGAGGTCTATATGCGAAAGAAAGCCCTACAATTTCGGCATCAATAGCCTCAATATCAGTAGTTTCTGTATCAAAACACAGCTCTTCCTGTGCCATTAGATATTCAATCAATTCAGCCCTTTCTTCAGATGCCTGAATCAAATAATATTCATGCACCACTGTATCAATGGTATCTTTTTCACCTTTAGTCTCATTGCTGTCTTCCTCAGTGTCTGCTTCACCAAAAAGGTTCATTTGAGAACTGGTATCTGCTGCTTTTTTAGTTTTGGGAGCTGGTGAATTGACCTGAGCTGAGGGCGTGCCATCAGCATTTTTAATAAGTCGGGTTTTCAAAGTTCTGAATTCCAGCTCGTCAAGTAATGCCGAAAGTTCCTCATAATGAGGTTCTTCGTAAAGCAGATCTTTTTCATCAAATGCCACTGGAACATCCAATTCTATTTTTGCCAGATACTTTGACATCAAAGCTGACTCTTTCCCTGCTTTTATCTTTTCTCCCATTTTACCGGGTACTTTGTCGGCATTTTCAAGTATTCCTTCCACAGAATCATAAAGATCAAGCAACTTAGCCGCTGTTTTCTCCCCTACCCCAGGTATTCCGGGAATATTATCCACTTTATCGCCCATCAACCCCAGCATATCAACCACCTGGTCAATGCGTTTAATGTCCCATTTGGCCAAAACTTCAGGTACACCCATTATTTCAACACCATTGCCCAGAAATGCCGGTTTATATAAGAAAATATGCTCATCTACTAACTGACCATAGTCTTTGTCGGGTGTGTACATGAAAACATCAAATTCGTCTCTGGGTGCTTTTTTGGCCAGGGTTCCAATCACGTCATCGGCTTCGAAGCCATCTTTTTCAATCAAAGCGATATTCATGGCCCTTACCAACCTTTTTACAAGGGGTATGGCCACAGTGATGTCCTCAGGTTGTTCCTCACGATTTGCCTTGTATTCCACAAAGTGCTCATGTCTAAAAGTGGGGGCTTTTGTATCAAAACACACTGCCAGGTGGGTTGGCTTCTCTTTCTTAATCACTTCCAACAAAGTATTGGTAAAACCAAAAACGGCACTTGTATTGAGGCCTGTTGAAGTAATTCTGGGGTTTTTGATAAAAGCAAAATGGGCTCTGTAAATCAGTGCCATGGCATCAAGCAAAAATAATTTTTTTGGACGCATGCAAAAGAAAAGGTTTTGATGTTAAATTCGAATCCGAAACCAAAATACGGCATTTTCTGTCAAGCATAAAATGAAAAAGGCATTTTTACTAATATTTACCGCCATACACTCTTTTTCACAGGTTCCTCAAAGGAGAGAATTTCAGGAAGGAAATACCACAGAACTAATTATTTATGAAAAAGCTCTTCCTGCTAAAACTTATGACTTCAAGACCTCAGATTTACAAGTAAAATGGCATGTTTTAGTGATGGATTTGCTCGAGCAAACTCCCGGTTACACACCTTTGGTGGCAGCCAGAAATATTGCATATATTAACCTGGCGGCTTATCAATCTATTTTGCCGGCTTATAAAAACCTAAGAAGTTTATCAGGTCAATTGCAGGGTTTTGTGGTTCCGCCGGAGTATTTGGTAGATTCTTCAGATTTTATTCCGGAACTAGCTTTAAACAATGCGATTTTTGCGACTATGGATAAATTCTTTCTAGCAGCTCCTTATGTATATATGGAAAGAGTTTTGGCACATAAAGACTCGGTAGATTCCCAATTTTCGAAAAATCAAAGTAAACTCGCAGTGATGAAATCAAAAAATTATGGTATTTCAGTTGCCGAATTGATTTTGAAATATGCCGAAAGAGATGGTGCTAAAGAAAGTACTTACAGGAGTTATGATATTAATTACAAATTACCAAAATGCGACAGTTGCTTTGAAATAAACCGAACTGCAGATTTAGAAAATACTGGGCCTTTGCATCCTGACTGGGGAAAAGTTCGGACATTCATTGCTGACAACCAGAAAGAATCGGATATAAGGCCAGGTTTTGATTTTTCGATTTATAAAGATTCTAAATTTTACAAGCAGGCATTGGAAGTTTACACCGTCTCAAAGGAAGTAACTCCGGGATCTGAAAAGCACAGGATTGCCAATTTCTGGGACGATGCCGCAACATACACTTATACACCAATTGGTCACTCTCTTTCGATTTTGACGCATATTTTCAGGAATAATCCCACAAGCATTGATTCTGCTGCGGTATTGTACGCTAATCTGAGCCTTGCTATGCACGATGCCTTTGTGATTACATGGGGATTAAAATATAAATACAATCTTATAAGACCGGTAGCATATATCAAAAAATACATAGATAGTGCATGGGAAACCACCTTATTGACTCCGCCATTTCCCGAATTCCCATCAGGACACTCAGCACAATCGGCGGCAATGGCCACTGTTTTGACCAAATATATGGGCGACAGTACTGGTTTTACAGATTACTCAAAATATTGGACAGGAGCACCTAAAACATTTAAAAATTTCTTGGAATCGGCCAATGAAACGAGTATTTCAAGACTTTACGGAGGAATTCACTATCGGGAAGGATTGGATAAAGGGCAGTTGGTAGGTAAACTGGCAGGTGAAAATGCTTTGAAATTGAAGTTTTTTGGGGATTGAATTTGAAAAAATTACATTTTCAAAAATCTGCGGGTATGTAATATTTTCAAAACTATTATTCTGTCACCTTTAATTAAATAGTGAATTCCAAAAGGAAAACGATTTAAGAACGCTATTCTTATTTTCCGGTATCTTTCCTGAAATTGCATTGGATTTGCTTTAACTTTACCGATTGAATCCCAAAAATCTTGATAAAACTTTTGGGATAATTGGGGCGAAATCTTGTGGTAAAAATTGTATCCTTCCCAATAATCAACCAATGAACCATCCTGAAAACTAAGTTTCATTTTTGTTCAGTCTTATATTTAAATTCCTCTTCAGAGAGTAAATTTAGTTTTCCATTTTCCAACTCAGATAGCATGGTGTCCATAATTTTTTTATAATCATTTGACAACTCCAGCTCAGAAGGAAACACTTCAAAATGAGCTCCTATTTTATTTAAATAGTCTTTAAAAGTTGAAATTTCATTTTCGGGAATTGTGACTTTGAAAGTGGTCATATATATCTTAAGATTATTGATTCAAATATAGGTAAAATATGAATTTTTAGAAAAATATATTTGATTGCACATTTATGAAATTAAAATTGATTCTCTGAATGCAAATCTGGAATTTGAAATTCAATTATATTTGATACAAAATCTTAAGATAATTTTTAATTTTTTATGCTTGTTTTCAAATTTGGTGGAGCTTCGGTCAAAGAGCCGGAAGGCGTTAAAAATCTGGTAAAAATACTGGAACATTTTGAAGGAAATAATATTCTTGTGGTAGTATCGGCCATGGGAAAAACCACCAATGCAATGGAAGAAGTGGTTAAATCGGCATATTTCAAAAAGGAAAATCTTGAAGAAAAAATAGAAGTTGTAAGGGCATTTCATACTGATTTGATTTTGGGTTTATTCAAAAATCCTGACCCTATTCTCAATTTTTTAGATGACAAAATCAATGAAATAAGAATTAAATTTGAAAGGTATAACGGGGAAAAATTTGATGAGTTTTACGACCAGATTGTATCATTTGGTGAGATTCTATCCACCAAAATCATCTCTTATTATTTTGAAGAAATCGATCTTATGCACAAATGGTTGGATTCCCGAAAATATATAAAAACCGATTCCACTTTCAGAGAAGGAAAAGTAAATTGGGATGTCACCAAAAGTAGTATTGAATTAATCGACCAGGATTTTCCGCTTTATATCACTCAGGGTTTTTTAGGTGGCACATCAGACGGGAAAACCACCACTTTGGGTCGCGAAGGCTCAGACTACTCCGCCTCTATATTCGCCCATTGCCTTGGTGCTGAATCTGTTACGATTTGGAAAGACGTTCCGGGTGTTTTGTGTGCAGACCCACGGCTTTTTGAAAACCCCGGAAAATACGAGCAACTAAGCTATCAGGAAGCCATTGAAATGACCTATTATGGAGCTACGGTTATCCATCCCAAAACCATCAAACCTTTACAAAATTCGGCCATTCCATTGTTTGTTAAGCCATTTTTACATCCATCTGAATCAGGTACAGTTGTTGACGACAAACCATTTACTCAGACCGACTTACCTTCAGTTATTGTAAAAAAAAATCAGGTTTTGATTTCTATTTCTACCCTGGATTTTTCGTTTGTGACAGAAGCAAACATTTCCAATATTTTTGAAATAATAGCCCGGCATAATCTTAAATGCAATCTGAGTCAAAACTCTGCGATGAGTTATACAGTTTGTCTCGATTTTGATGAAATGAAATTTGACGATCTGAAAGCAGACTTGCAAAAACGATTCAAAATATTGTATAATACTGACCTTGAACTTATTACGGTTCGTCATTATCAATCTGAAACTTTAAAAAATATTACTGAAGGCAGAAAAGTCTTCGTTGAGCAGCTCAGTAGAAATACGGCTCAGGTGGTGGTGAGGTAAGGAAAATTTTTATTTTTAATGTTTATGTGTATTTTTGCACAATTAAATGTGTATAAATGAGAACTAACATAGTTTTGGACAGTCAACTTATTGACAGAGCAATGAATTTATCAGGCCATAAGACAATGCGTGCTTTAATTAATGAGGCACTAAAAGAATACATTAAAAGACAGGAAATCAAGCAATTGACTGAATTTAAAGGTTCAAATGTTTGGGAAGGTGATTTAAATGAAATGAGAAGCAGTAATTATGCTGAAACTTATTGATTCTTCCACATGGATAGATTATATCCGAGGTATTGACAATAAACAAACCAAAATTCTCCACAAAGAAATTGAAAATGGGGGAAATATTATTTGCATATGCCCAATAATTATTCAGGAAGTTTTGCAAGGATTTAAGGATGATTTAGCTTATCAAAAATTCAAAAAACTTTTCCTTAATATAAATACACTTGTCTTGCCTGAACCTGAAGCATCTATAAAAGCTGCAGAAATATACCGAACTCTGAGGAAACACGGAATTTCAATCAGGAAAATAAACGACTGTATTATAGCCAATTATGCATTAGAATATAATCTAACATTAATTCATAATGATGCCGACTTCGAGAATATTGCAAAGATATTCCCCCTTAAATTCTGATTAGTCTCAATAATTCAACACCGGACTCAACCATCTTTCGGCCAATTCGATATCCTTTCCCGATTTCGAGGCATAGTCTTCCACCTGATCATTGTTGATTTTACCTAAACCAAAATATTTGGACTGAGGGTGAGCATAATACATGCCGCTCACTGCAGATGCCGGCCACATAGCCAGACTTTCAGTCAACTTTATACCAATTGCTTGTTCAGCATCTAATAGTCTGAAAATCGTCTCCTTCAAGGTGTGGTCAGGACAGGCAGGATAACCAGGTGCCGGTCTGATTCCCTGATATTTTTCCTTAATGAGCTCTTCTGTATTGTATTGTTCATCTGCAGCATAAGCCCAGTATTCAGTTCTGACTTTTTTGTGTAAAAGCTCTGTAAATGCCTCGGCAAATCTGTCGGCCAATACTTTCACCATAATCGCATTGTAATCATCATGGGTCTTTTCAAATTCTTTGGCTTTTGCCTCAGCACCAAAAATGGCTACAGCAAATGATCCGAAATAATCTTTTATTCCGCTTTCTTTTGCTGCTATAAAATCAGCAATTGATAAATTGGGTAAACCTGAACCTTTCTGGCCTTGTTGCCGTAAATGCTGCAGTTGGCCAATTACTTTTTCACGTTTCTCGATATAAATTTTATGATCATGAGCGAGTGACGAACAACTGCTGCTGTGCCCTTCATCATTGATTTCAAAGTCATATATCAACTGAGAATCATCGTTTTCGGTAGCTGTTGGCCAGAAACCAATTACAGCCCTGGCTTCAAACCATTTCTCAGAAATAATTTTCTTCAACATGGCTTGTGCATCATCAAATAGCTTTTGGGCCTCGGTACCTACTACTGCATCATTTAAAATCTTTGGATAATGTCCATGCAAATCCCAGGACTGGAAGAATGGCGTCCAGTCGATGTAGTCAGCTATTTCTTTTAAACTGTATTTCTCTAAAACTTTTGTTCCTAAAAACTTAGGTTTTACAGGCTGATAGTCATCAAAGCTTATTTGAAGTTTATTTTTCTGGCATCAGCGATAGAAATATAGTTTTTGGCAGTTTGACGGCTTTCATATTCTTCTCTGAATCGGGCATAATCTTCTTTAAAAGATTGAATATAATTCTTACTTAAATCTTTACTCAAAAGGTTACTAACTGCAGGAACTGATTTGGAAGCATCCAAAACATGAACTACCGGGCCGCTGTAATTAGGATCAATTTTGACTGCGGTATGTACCCTGGAAGTGGTGGCTCCACCAATTAAGAGCGGAATCTTCATTCCTCTTTTCTCCATTTCTTTGGCCATAAAGACCATTTCATCAAGTGAAGGAGTTATTAATCCACTCAAACCAATGGCATCGACCTGATGTTCTTCAGCAGCAGCAAGGATTTTCTCAGCCGGCACCATTACACCTATATCAATGATTTCGTAATTGTTGCAAGCTAAAACAACACCGACGATGTTTTTTCCGATATCATGTACGTCACCTTTAACTGTGGCGAGCAAAATCTTTCCATTATTGGTAGTAGTATTTCCAGTCCTGAGTTTTTCGGCTTCTAATGCAGGCAAAAGATACGCCACCGCCTTTTTCATAACTCTTGCCGACTTCACCACCTGAGGCAGAAACATCTTTCCAGAGCCAAAAAGATCCCCTACCACGTTCATCCCATCCATTAGAGGACCTTCAATAATGTGAAGTGGCTGTGGATATTTATCGAGGGCCTCCTGCATATCTTCATCGGTGAAATCTACGATTCCTTTAACTAATGAATGGGTAATGCGTTTTTCTAAAGGTAAACTTCTCCATTCCTGGGCTACAACTTCTGTTTCTTTTCCGGTCCCTTTCAGACCTTCGGCCAATTCAAGCAATCTCTCTGTTGCGTCCTCCTTTCTGTTTAATAAAACATCTTCAACCGCATCCAATAAGTCTTTCGGAATGTCATCATAAACTTCCAGCATGGCAGGATTCACTATTCCCATGTCCATACCAGCCTGGCGTCCATGATACAAAAATGCAGAATGTATGGCCTCTCTTACCCGGTCATTTCCTCTGAATGAAAATGAAACGTTACTCACACCACCACTCACATGGGCATGAGGAAGATTTCCTCTAACCCATTTGGTAGCCTCAAAAAATGAAATGGCATTGATTTTATGTTCCTCAATTCCGGTAGCGACAGGGAAAATATTTAAATCAAATATGATATCTTGAGCAGGGAAACCTACTTTTTGGGTCAAAATATCATAAGAACGTTTCGCTATTTCAATCCTTCTGGCTGTAGTATCGGCCTGACCGTCTTCATCAAAGGCCATCACGATAACAGCCGCTCCAAACATTTTTACGGTCTTTGCCTGTTTGATAAATTCCGCTTCACCCGCTTTCAGCGATATGGAATTCACTACACCTTTTCCTTGCACACATTTTAATCCGGCCTCAATGATTTCCCATTTTGAAGAGTCAATCATGATAGGCACTTTAGATATTTCCGGTTCAGCTGCAATGAGATTCAGAAATGTGGTCATTGATTCCACGCCATCCAGCATACCTTCGTCCATGTTGATGTCAATCACATTGGCACCACCTTCCACCTGATTCTGAGCAACAGAAAGAGCTTCTTCAAACTGACGGTTTTTTATTAACCTTAAAAATTTCTTTGAGCCGGTCACATTGGTTCTCTCTCCCACATTTACAAAACCAAGTTCCTTGGTAAGTGTCATTGGCTCCAGCCCACTAAGCCTTAAAAGCGGTTCTATTTCAGACTTTATCCTGGGTTGATAATTTTGAGCGATTTCAGCAAATGCTTTAATATGACCGGGGGTAGTTCCACAACATCCACCCAAAATATTCACATAGCCTTCTTCCAGAAATTCTTTGACTTGTGAGGCCATAAACTCCGGACTTTCATCATATTGTCCCATTTCATTGGGCAGCCCGGCGTTGGGATATACACTTATTAAGCAATCTGCTACTCTCGAAAGCTCTGCCAGATATGGCTTCATGGCACGAGCACCCAGAGCACAATTCAAACCAATGGATAGCAGATTTCCATGAGAAACAGAATTGTAAAATGCCTCGGAGGTTTGACCGGTGAGCGTTCTTCCCGACTGGTCAGTAATAGTTCCTGAAACCATAATAGGCATTTCAAAATCAGGATTTTTTAATTTTCTTTCATCTATTACCTCATTAGCAGCATAAATGGCAGCCTTGCAATTAAGTGTATCAGTCACTGTTTCAATCAATAGCACATCCACACCGCCATCAATCAGCCCATTTACCTGTTCTTTAAATGCCACCACCAATTCTTCAAAGGTAATAGCTCTAAATCCCGGATTATTTACATCAGGTGAAAGAGAAGCCATTTTTGTAGTGGGTCCCATTGAGCCCGCCACAAATCTTGGTTTTTCAGGATTCTTCAAAGTATAATCATCTGCTGCTTTTCTCGCAATTTTGGCACCCTCCAGATTCAGCTCATAAACCAGCTCCTCCATGTGGTAATCAGCCATAGCCACAGTCGTGCCACTGAAGGTGTTGGTTTCTATTATATCAGCACCGGCATCAAGGTACTCTTTATGTATGGCCTCAATCACATCGGGTCGGGTAATCGAAAGCAGGTCATTATTTCCTTTTATATCATGAGGGAAATCTTTAAATCGCTCTCCACGGTAATCGGCATCAGTAAGTTTGTATCTTTGAATCATGGTGCCCATTGCTCCATCCAAAATCAATATCCTTTTCCCTAATGTCTCTTTAAGTCTGCTCATTAAGCTTATCTTTTTTTTGCAAAAATAATCAAATAAGATAAAAAATAAAGTATAAGATAAAAAATATAGATATTTTATCTGAAAAAATTGCAATTCGATTGTGTTTTATCTAATATTGTTATCATTTTCTTGAATTAATATGAAACTTGACGAAACCGACAAAGAAATAATCAGGCATTTGCAGCAAGACGCCAAATTGACGACCAAGGAATTGGCAGGTAGGTTAAACCTATCTCCAACCCCGGTTTATGAAAGAGTAAGAAGACTTGAAAATGAAGGAGTTATAAAAAAATATGTAGCATTAGTCAACAGGGAAAAAGTAGGAAAAGACCTGATGGTACTCTGTAACATAAGATTGAAAGAACACGCACAGGAGGCCGGTGCGAAATTTGTAAAAGCCATTGTATCCATGCCTGAAGTGACTGAATGCCTCAATATATCTGGTGATTATGATTTTTTGCTAAAAGTAGTGGTAACTGACATGAGAGAATACCAGTCTTTCATTATGAACAAACTGGCTTCCCTCGAAAATATCGGCTCGACTCAGAGCATTTTTGTTATGGGCGAAATCAAATCTGAAACGGCTTTTGAACCCGCCTGAAATATCCTAATTATCCACCTGAATGGCCCTTCTATGGTATCTGGTTATTATATCAGGATCAGGCAAAACCCGAACAGTTGTGGCTTTGTTTGAATATGGAATCTGAGATAATACATATCTGATACTCTCCAATCGGGCCTTCATTTTGTTATTTGCTTTTACAATTATCCATGGACTAAACGACACATGGGTCTTATTGAACATTTCCTCTTTGTATTTTGTGTATTCATTCCAGCGTTTTTGGGCTTCCATATCAACCGGACTCAGTTTCCACTGCTTCAATGGATTAGATTTTCTTGAATTAAATCGCCTTAATTGTTCTTCTTTGGAAATCGAAAACCAGAATTTAATGATGATAATACCATCTTCATAGAGCATGTGCTCAAACTCTGTCACCTGTTGCATAAATCGCTCATATTGAGTTTGATTACAAAAGCCCATAACCGGCTCTACCACAGCCCGATTATACCAACTCCGGTCAAAAAACACAATTTCTCCTTTATTGGGCAATTGTTTGATATATCTCTGAAAATACCATTGCCCCATTTCATCATCAGTAGGTTTTGGCAAAGCCACTACTCTCAAAGCCCTCGGGTTCATATGCTCAGTAAATCGCCTGATTGTTCCTCCTTTACCGGCAGCATCCCTTCCTTCAAGTAATATCACCACTCTTGCCCCACTTTCCTGAACCCACCTTTGGAGTTTTACCAGCTCTATCTGCAGCTTTTCGAGCTCTTCTTCGTATTTCAGGGTTTTAGAGAGTTTCTGTGGATCCGCATTTTTCTCCTTAAAAAACTCAACCAACTTATTTTTGGAATTTAAATCTGAAAGTTCTCCAAGAGTCACGGTAACATTCCTCCAATCGGAATCAAGCTGAGCAGGTAATTGAGGTTCAGCTACTTCCGGTTTCTCCATTTTCCCATTCTTGTTTGAGTTTTCCTTGATTGCTTCCTTAATTGGTTTGGTTTTGGTTGCAATGTCAGTTCTCTTAGGTTTGGTTGTTGTTTGTTGTTTAGCCATTTTTTTTCAAAAGCTTATATTGGTAATTTTATACTTTAATATTTAAAAATAAATTCAATAATAATAATTTCTTATGACATCTGGATTTTGCAGTTGATGATAAATATCATAAAATCAGTTTTTTCGTTCAGACTATTTATCATTTAGGAAAAAGAAATAATTTATACAAAAATAATTGATTGATAATGTGTTTTAAAACCTGCAATAGAATAATTCCCTGACAGATTTTCACAAAATAAATAAGAAATTATTGGCAAAATAAATTTATTAAGTGTAAATTTGACACGTTATCAAAATATTTAGTTTTTGGATCTAAACATTTAGACCAAAGCATAAATAGTGGTAAATTTGTAAAAATTATAAACAAAATTCTTATTTAGATGCAAACCAAAGAACTTCAGGATATTGCAAGTCAGGTGCGACGCGACATAGTATGCATGGTGCACGGTTGCAAATCCGGCCATCCGGGTGGCTCCTTAGGTTGTGCCGACGTGGTAGTGGCACTGTATTTCCAACAAATGAAAATCAACAACCGCAAAGGAAAAGGCGGCTATATTTCGTTTAAAATGGACGGAACTGATGAAGATTTATTCTTCCTTTCCAACGGCCATACTTCACCACTTTTTTACTCGGTATTGGCACGAAGAGGTTATTTTGGAGCAGCAGAATTAGGAACATTTCGGAAGCTAAATTCCCGTTTACAAGGTCACCCAACTACCCATGAAGGTCTTCCTGGTATAAGAGTTGCCTCAGGTTCACTCGGACAAGGAATGTCAGTGGCAATAGGAGCGGCATTAGCCAAAAGACTTAACGGCGACGATAAAACCGTTTACGTTTTAATGGGTGACGGCGAACAGCAGGAAGGTCAGGTGTGGGAAGCAGCCCAGTTTGCTCCTCATCACAAAGTTGACAATCTGGTGGCAATCATCGATTACAACGGACAACAAATTGATGGTTCAACTGACCAGGTAATGTCAAACCGTGACCTAAAAGCAAAATATAAGGCTTTTGGTTGGAATGTGATTGACATCAAAGAAGGAAACAACATGGAAGCAGTCGTTGCCGGCCTAAGAAAAGCTAAAAGATTAACCGGAAAAGGTCAACCGGTAATGATCCTGCTTCATACAGAAATGGGTGCTGGCGTGGATTTTATGATGGGTAGCCACAAATGGCACGGTGTAGCTCCTAACGACGAGCAATTGGCAGCGGCTTTGGCTCAATTACCAGAAACTTTGGGAGATTATTGATCCCGTATTTTTTATTTCAAATCAGATATTACAGATGAAAAAATATACATACACAGAATCAAAAGACACCCGCTCGGGCTTTGGTGATGCCATGACAGAGCTGGGTGAGTCGCATCCCAATGTAGTGGCCCTTTGTGCCGACCTTGTGGGATCGTTAAAAATCGCTCCGTTTATCAAAAATCATCCGGAACGCTTTATTCAAACTGGTATTGCCGAAGCCAACATGATGGGCATCGCAGCCGGTTTGACTATCGGTGGCAAAATTCCTTATGCCACTACTTTTGCTAACTTCGGTTCAGGTCGTGTTTATGACCAAATCCGCCAGTCAATCGCATATTCTGACAAAAACGTAAAAGTGGCCGTTTCTCATGCCGGTCTTACCCTTGGTGAAGACGGTGCTACACACCAAATATTGGAAGACCTCGCCATGATGCGTGCCATGCCCAATATGGTGGTTATAAATCCTTGCGATTACAACCAAACAAAAGCCGCCACTAAAGCAATTGCTGACTATCATGGTCCGGTTTATTTGCGTTTTGGTCGCCCGGTTGTTCCTGTTTTTACAGCTGCCGATCAAAAATTTGAAATTGGTAAAGCCTGGATGGTAAACGAAGGAAAAGATGTAACCATCGTTGCTACAGGTCATTTAGTTTGGGAGGCCATCAAAGCCGGTGAGATTTTGGAACAGAAAGGTATTGATGCCGAAATCATCAATATCCATACCATAAAACCACTGGATGAAGCTGCAATTTTGAAATCAGTTAAGAAAACCAAATGTGTGGTGACTTGTGAAGAGCATCAGGCAAATGGTGGACTTGGAGACGCTGTTGCTCAAGTACTTACGCAGAATTTTCTTGCACCTCAGGAATATATTGCTGTAAATAATTCGTTCGGGGAGTCCGGTACTCCCGAGGAGCTCATGATCAAGTATGGCTTGAGTGCCGAAAACATCGTTGCGGCTGTTGAGAAAGTTATTTCCAGAAAATAATTAAACCTTTTGAATCCCGGAGCGTCTAAGCTTCGGGATTTTTTTTTACTCCAAAATGAAAGACGAAGAAATTGTTGAACTTTTACAGGATCCATCAAAGCATGAAACGGCTTTTAAGTCTATACTGAAAAGTTACAAAGAAAAGCTTTACTACCACGTCAGGAAAATTGTGATTGACCATGATGACGCCGATGATGTGACCCAGGAAGCTTTTATCAAAATCTGGCGAAACCTTGATAAATTCAGGGGAGATTCAAAGCTCTACACCTGGCTTTACCGTATTGCCACCAATGAAGCCCTGACTTTTCTTCAGAAAAAAAGACGTGATATGTCTGTTTCAATCGATGACAATGAGGTATTGGTCAATCAACTCGAGACTTCCAGAAGTGACAGTTATTACTCAGGCGATGAGATTCAAACCAAATTACAGAAAGCCTTACTAGAACTCACCGACAAGCAAAGGGTGGTTTTTAATCTCAAATATTTTGATGACCTCAAATATGAAGAAATAGCCGAGATTACCGAAACTTCAGTGGGAGGTTTGAAAGCCACTTATCATTTTGCAGTAAAAAAAATTGAAGATTTTTTGACAAAAAATTAAACCTTGGTCAGGAATAATTGTCAAACGTACAAGAATAACAAAAGAATGGATATCGAAACAAACAAAATAAAATCACCTTTCACCGTTCCCGAAGGATACTTTTCGGAACTGGAAGATAGGATTTTATCCGAAGTCAGAGTCCGGACTTTAACAGAAGATCAGCCATTTCAAGCTCCTGAAGGCTATTTTGAAAGTTTTGAAGAAAGAATTTTGGGAGCCATAAAAACCGAAGAATTCCCTAAAGAACAGCCATTTAAAGCCTCTGAGGATTATTTTTCAGAATTGGAAAATCAGATTCTTGGGAAAATTTCTCTGGAAAAAATCAGCAAGAAAGAAGCTTTTCAATTACCTTCTGATGATTATTTTGAAAAAATGGAAGCCAAAAATTTGGAAAAAACTGTTGGCAAAAAACAAAGTCCATTTTTGGAAGTTTTCCGTAACAAAAAAATATTCCGTTATGCAGCCAGTGCAATTATAATTAGTGGTTTAGGTTTCGGATTTTATAAATATCAGGAAAAACCTGCTGACCAGTTTGCCCAAATTTCTTCCGAAGAAATGGTGGCCTATCTGGCCGATCAACCACTTGCCGACACAGACCTTGAGTTGATAGTGACCGAAGCGGGTGACATAAATATTGAGCCCACTTCCACATTGGAGACTGTCTCAGAAAATGAGATAATGAAATATCTGGAAGAAAACGACATTTAAAAATTTACTATAAATTATTGATTTGAAAATATTTAGGATGAAAAAGTTGATATTAATAGTTAGCCTATTGATTTTAGGCATAAGCACTCAGGCTCAGCGACCTGAGGGCGGACCAAAAGGAGATCGCATAAAAGCAATGAAAATTGGGATGATAACTCAGGAATTAAAACTCACTGAGAGTCAGGCAGAGAAATTCTGGCCCATTTACAACGCATATTCTGATGATAGAAATGAGATTTTCAGAGACATTAGACAACTTTCGAGAAACAATCAAAGCCTAAATAACAATGAAGCATTAAAACGCCAGGACGAAATTCTGGATTTAAGGCAGGAAGAAATTAATCTTACAAAAAAATACAGAGATTCGTTTCTAAAGGTTATAAGCCCTCAGCAATACGGCAAACTGATGGAAACCGAAAGGAAATTTAACCAGATGCTTCTCGAAAAGTTAAAAGAAAGAAAAGGAAGAGAAAATTGAGTCCTGCCTGATTTAGTTCAGGCTTTTTTTTTGCATTAAATTACCAATTTTGTAAATTCATTTGAATTAAACTTTTTTTTAATGCTTATTTTTGGGAAATATTATTCAGAAATAATTCATTTCTTTTGTCTTCAAACCCAATAAATATTAAGGATTATACCATAGCCTCCGAAATTGCAGGCACACAGCAAATCAATGATGTAAGAGATTTTGTTTTGAAAAATCCGCTTAAATTGTCTCAGGAAATATTGAGAATGGTGGCAAATCAAATTTCCTTCAATCAAAATATCATTTCAAAAATACCTTCCTGGTCACATATTGGTGGAATAATCGCACCCGAAAAGGTTTCATTGGAACAGTCTTCTTCTGAGTGGACAGCCAAATACAAAAGTAAATTGGTAAATGGTAATATTGGACTAGATCTTACGGGTGGGCTTGGAGTAGATGCATTTTTTCTTTCTAAAAACTTCAAAAAATATATCCATAACGAACCCAATCAATTGTTGAGTAGCATTGTGGCCCATAATTTCAAAATAACAGGAAAATCAAATACCACATTTACACAACAAAAAGCGGAAGATTTTAAAATCGATTCTGATATTGATTTTATCTACCTCGATCCATCTCGTCGTGATGATAATAACCATAAAATGGTAGGCATACAGGACTGCTCGCCTGATTTAAGGCTGATGCTTGACAAATTGATTACTCCGGGTCGCACTATTATGGTAAAATATTCACCAATGCTTGACATAAAGGCTGCTTTGCTGTTACTAAAATATGTGCATCAAGTCTTAATATTATCAGAAAAAAATGAAGTAAAGGAATTGGTCTTTTTAATAGAAGACACTATTATCGCAAATCCGGAGGTAATTTGTGTTAATCTGACTTCAAAGGGCGAAGAACAGCAATTTTCTTTCGATTTTAAACAAGAATCAGAGGCAAACACGATATTCTCAGAACCAATGGCTTATCTTTATGAACCTAATGCTTCCATCATGAAAGCAGGAGCATTCAAGTCGGTAGGAAATAAGTTTTTGTTGGGTAAAATCGCACCCAATAGTCATCTTTACACTTCTGATATTGTTCTGAAAGAATTTCCGGGACGAATTTTTGCCATTGAGAAAGTTTTGCCTTTTGACAAAAAAATATTGGGTGCCGAAGTGCCATCAAAGAAAGCTAATATTTCGGTCAGGAACTTTCCGCTTTCTGTTAATGAAATCAGGAAACAGTTAAATTGGCAGGATGGTGGTGAACAATATATTTTCTTTACCGAAAATTCGATAAAAAAGAAATTAGTAATAATTTGTAAAAAAATTCATTTAACATAAATAATAAACTTATGAAAAAATACTTTTTAAGCCTGATCCTTTTATTGTTGCAAGTTTCATTATTTGCTCAAAGTAAAGTTTATACCGGCAATCATCTTTTAGGAAAAGAAGCCGCCAAGGCATATTATATCATTTCAAACCTTGACGATAAAGAAATTAAGGCTGATTTAGAAACTTTCCTTAAGCCGCTTGGGAAGATTACAAATCCAAACAAATCGAGCTTCAGAGTAGAAAAAATTAAAAACTCACCTATTTCGCCGGAATTGGAAAGCATTGAAGCTCAGATAATTTCAACCAAAAAAATGACTAAGGTAGTTTTCTTTTTCATAGATGAAGAAATGAATTCTTTAAAATCATTTGATATTAAAACCGCCGAAGCTGAGACTTTTGTAAAAGGATTTGAAAATCTTGTGCAAAAAAATCTGGAATTAAGACTTGCTGATGAAAACCTGAAAAATGCTGAAAATGAGTTAGCCGACGCCCAAAAGGAAATCAAAAAACTGGAGAAAAGTCTGGAAAACAATCTTAAAGAGCAGGAAAAACTAGGCAAGAAGTTAGATCAAAGTCCGGAATTGATGGCAAAAGCCCTTTCAGAAAAAGAAGAATTAGTTGAAAAATTATATTCTGAGGATTCTACTGCCAGCGACCTGAAAACCAAAACTGAAATAGAAAAAGCTTCAAGTAAAAAAGAGAAAGAGATCTCTAAAATCAAAAAAGAACAGGAAAAAGCTGAAAGTAAATTAGAAAAAAAAGAAGCTGATTTTGCAAACCTGAAAATAGAATTGATGGGTGCTAAAAAAATTGAAAGAGCACTGGAAATTGCCAGGAAAGATGCTTTTGAATTACTTAGTAACCTAAAAAAATAAATTATTGTTGAAAAAAAAATGGGGCAGCTAAACCAAGCTGCCCATTATTTTTCGAAAAAACTATTACTCCACTAATTTTTAAAATCTTCCGCTATAATTTCGGTTAAAATCCCTTTTTTCTTGAGAAATCATTCGGTTTAACCTGGCCAAATCATGCTCCAGTTCATTGGCTTCTGATCTCGAAATTCTTCCATTTCTCATAAAACGATTTTCTTTTCTCTCAATTCTTTCATATTCATTCCAGAGTCGATTGGCTTCTCTATGAGTTATTAGACCTTTGGCAATACCTTCATTGATCCGCATTTTGGCCTGGTGTTGAAAAGAATTGATTTTATGAACCTTCGAATTATTGACTACATTCCAGTCTTTGTCATATCCCCAGCTTCCTCCATTCCGATCATTTCTTTCAACATGTCCGTACTTTTCTCCATAATTGTCTCTGTCGTATGCCCTGCCATATTGAGCCGAAACACTAAATACCACGATGCTCAAAATTCCGATTGTTGCTACTAACTTTTTCATAATCTTAAAAATTTATCGGTTATCAATTATTTGTAGGTTAGAGTCTGAATCTGTAACAAGGTTTAAATTTCAAATTGTTAATGATTGTTAATGATGATTTCTTGATTTTTTGGTATTCAAAGATCAGGAGAATTGGTTAAAAAATATCATTCAGTTAAATGTCAGATTATCAATATATTATGTAGTAAATTTTATTGATGGTTTATTATTCAAGAGAAAAAAAATCCCGTTAAATAAAAGCTGTATTGACATCCTGGATTTTTTTAGAATATTTAGCAACATTTTTTCCTGATTTTGCGTTTCTTAATATATCAGAATTCAGATATCCTGAAAAAGGAAAAATTATAGTGGTTTATTTTAGGGGTTAGATTAAAGCTCTCGGATTTTCCGGGAGCTTTTCTTTTTTTTTTTGAGAGATTTCTAATCTTTAATGAAAAGGATTAATAAGTTTATGAAAATTTACTCGTGAAAAAAATAGAAACAGGAATAGCTGCTGACCCAAAAATAAAAATGATGATTCCTGAAAGAATATCCTCCTGAGTGAGAAAAGGCTGGATTCTATAAATTAAATAAAATCCAAAGGGAATAAAAATTACTAGGCTCGTAATTAATCCGGGATTGTATCTTTTCAGATAAAAAAACATGAAGGTATGTAGCATTCCGTTGGAAAGAGAAATCAATGCCAATCCCAATGCAAACCAATAAGCAGAATCCCCTAAAATGCCTGATATAATATAAAAAGTCCACGCCAGGCCTACGTTGACCAGTAAAATGCCATTGGTAGTTAAAGGGTATTTTAAAATTTTATTACTTTTAAGTATGGTTTCATTGTAAAATTTCGGGAATTGGCCGGGATAAGAATATTCTTCAAATTGATGAACCAACATCGCAGTAAAATTTAACCAGATAAGTGAATTTATTTCCAGAAATGAGTGATCAGACAGAGCAATATTTATCAAAATAAAGCAAGCCATAAGACCTCCAAAATTTGACCAATATTTCTTAACGATATCCATAGTTAAACAATAATATTTGGAAAAATATAAGATAAAGGAATCAATTAAAAGCTCATTTCTGCGATTATCCCGGCAAAATTAACAATTCGCAGGAATATGTATTATCTTTATAAAATATTTGAGGCTCCTGCCTTTGCTTCTGCTGTAAAAGTATAGAATTTTTTCTTTTTCTCTTCAGTTTTCGCTCTTCCAGATGCCATTTCATATATAGTTCCGGCGAAGCATGGGACTTAATCAGATTTGATATTTGCACTTTTTTAAAATTAAATATCAAGTTTAAATAAATATCCTGACTCAATTTGGAAAATTTAAGGTCATCATAATCAAATGGATTATTAATGGTTTTGATAAAAAATAAGGTTGTTGTCGGGTCGAGCCGATTCTAAACCAAGCGAGATTCGGATTAGAAATTTTGATTTTTAAGTATTCAGAAATAATAGTTTTAATTAAATAGTAGTAAAATATGGCAGAAACTTTTGCAAAAAAAGAAAAAGAAAAGAAAAAAGCTAAGAAAAAGCAGGATAGAGAACAAAAAAGAGAAGACAGGAAATTTAATAATGACAAAGGTAAAAGTCTTGATGAAATGACCGTCTATGTTGACGAGGAAGGAAATTTCCATGATAGTCCGCCTGATTTTAAACCGAGAAAAAAAATTGACCTGAACTCGATTCAGTTGGGTGCCAACACTTCAGTTTCGGAAGAAATGACCGAATTCACTGGTACAGTTGCATTTTTCTCCGATAAAGGCTTTGGGTTTATTGCTGAAGACAATAGTCAAAACAAAGTTTTTGTGCATTCTAACCAGCTCAACGAACCGGTTAAAGAAAAAGATAGGGTATCTTTCGAAAAGGAAAAAACTGCACGTGGATTTAGTGCTATTAATGTTACCAAAATCAAATAAACTATTTAATAAAAATCATAATGCAGGAAGGTACAGTTAAGTTTTTTAATGAGACCAAAGGTTTTGGTTTTATTACTCCGGATGGTGGAGGAACAGATGTTTTTGTTCATTCATCAGGAATTATCAACCCCATCAAACAAAATGACCGGGTACAATTCTTTGTAGAAAAAGGGAATAAAGGTCTAAATGCTGTTAGTGTAAAACTAGTAGATTAAATAATTCTGTCCTTGTAACTTCCTTAACTTATTTTCATGTTTTTTTTAAAATATGAAAGAAATATTCATTTTATTGATTTAGTTTTGGTCGATTTAAGAAATTGAAATTAAGGTTTTTATGCTAAAAAAGCATAAAGTCTTCTCTAAATTTGAAGAGGAAATTTTTTGCTTTATATTTGTAAACCATTTCATATACCCTATAAAATGAAAAAAATCATTGCCGGCATATTTTTTATGCAATTGGCCATAATCCCTTTATATTCTGCTGCCCAAAATCAGGAGAAAAATCCCACTCTTTTTGTCAATTGTCAAAGGACAAAATGTTATTATGAATACCTTGTTTCAGAACTTAGCAGTTTCCTGTTTACAAGGGAAATGTCTGATGCCGATATTCAAATTTTGATTTTAACAGATCAGAATCCTGCAGGAAGAACTTACTATTTATACTTAGAAGGCCAAAAAGAATATTTTGGAAAAAGTGATACAATTACTTTTAATGTGAAAGTTGACGCCACTGACGATATTGTTAGAAATAGAATATTAAATGGTATTAGCCATGGATTGATTAAGTTTCTGAATCCCACTCAAATCGTCGAAATGGCAAAAGTAAATTTTGTAAAACCTAAAAATAAGAAAAGCACTCCCACAAAAGATAAGTGGAATAACTGGATTTTTGGAGTTGCTGGTAGTGGGCGGTTTGAAGGAGAAAGCAATCGTACTGTGGTAAGATTTGACGGTAATTTCAGAGGAGGACGTACTACGGAACATTCCAAATTCAGTTTTTTTACATACTATAATCAAAGAACCAACTCGGTGGTGGTTGATTCGGTTTTAAATGTGGTCAAAGTCAATGACTATGGTTTAAATTCCCTTTACGTAAAATCATTCTCAGACCATTGGGCCTTAGGTGGATTCATAAAAGGTTTTCATAGTGTATATCAAAACATTCAATTTTCAAAAAGTCTCGCTCCCGCACTTGAGTATTCGGTATTTCCGGTAAAAGAATTCAACAGAAGACAATTCCGATGGATTTATCAGGCAGGTATGCGTGATATGGATTATATTGAGACCACAGTATTTGATAAAATTGAAGAATTGCTCCCTTACCAGCAAATAACAGGAATTCTGGGTCTAACACAACCCTGGGGCAATTTCAGGACTGAAATTACAGGCTATCAATACCTCAACATGCTCGACAAATATCGTGTAAGTCTGGAGATTGAACTTTCCTTAAGAATTGCAGAAGGCCTTTCTCTTAGTTTTTATGGAAATGGCTCTCAGATTAATAACCAGATTACCCTTCCTAAAAGTTCTTCTGATGCGTCTAGTGTTTTATTGGGTGGCAGACAATTGGCAACAAACTTTTCATATCTTACCTCTTTTGGGTTGAGCTACACCTTTGGATCAATGAACAACAGTATTGTTAACCCCAGATTTTCGGGAATAAACTAAGGGATTATTCTCTTTTTATTTTAGAAATTTATTTACAAAAAACGAAAAAATACCCGAAATTGCACGGGTATGAACAATATTCACGAATTAGTAAATCTTATTTCTCTCGAAAGACTGAGTGATTCAGTTTTTCTCGGGCAAAATTATCAGGCACCCTGGAAACGAGTTTTTGGCGGTCAGGTATTGGCACAGTCGCTGAGTGCGGCCACTCAAACCGTTGATCCTGAAAGAAAAGCCCATTCTATGCATGCATATTTTCTTTTGGCAGGCGATATAAATATTCCGATAATTTATGAAGTTGAGAAAATTAGGGATGGCGGAAGCTTTAGCACCAGGAGGGTTGTTGCAAAACAAAATGGAATTGCTATTTTTTTTATGTCGGTTTCTTTTCAAAAATTAATTGATGGTTATGGGCACCAAATTGACATGCCCAAAGTGCCCGGCCCTGAAGGATTATTGTCAGATGAAGATCTACTGAAGAAATATAAGCTTTTTGTACCGGATAATATTTTTGAATTGGTAAAAACCAGACCATTTGAGTTTAGAATGGTTGAAAAAGTTAATTTTCTGTCTTTATCTAAAAAATTACCTTTCAGGCACTTTTGGTTTAAATCACATGAGAAACTAGATGTACAGCCAAATATTCATCAACAGCTATTATCCTACGTTTCGGATTATAATCTGTTGACTACAGCCACATTGCCTCATACCAACAGCCCCATTGCTAAGGATTTTTTCATTGCAAGTCTAGACCATGCCATGTGGTTTCATCATGAATTTAGAATTGACGACTGGTTGTTGTATGCCATTGATAGCCCAAGTGCATCGTTTGGAAGAGGTTTTGCCCGTGGAAATATTTTCACCAAAGATGGTGTATTGGTGGCATCTGTTGTGCAGGAAGGAGTAATAAAACCTTTAAAAGAATAAAAAAACATGAACCCTTTTCATAATCTTAGATTACCAGTTGTTGCTGCCCCCATGTTTCTGATATCCAATCCTAAAATGGTGATTGAATGTTGTAAAAATGGAATTGTAGGCACATTTCCGGCTTTAAATCAACGGACTACTGAAGGCTTTGAAGAATGGGTAATCGAAATCAAAACGGCTTTAGAGGATTTCGAAAAAGAAACTGGAAATATACCGGCTCCATTTGGTGTAAATATGATTGTACACCCCACAAATGAGCGTTTGTTAGCAGACATGCAGATAGTTGTTAAGCATAAGGTTCCATTAATAATTACCTCTCTTGGTGCTGTGGCTCAGGTAGTTGAGGCTGTGCATAGCTACGGTGGTTTGGTTTTTCATGATGTAATCAAAAAAAGACATGCTGAAAAAGCCGCTGAAGCAGGAGTTGATGGGCTCATTTTGGTAAGTGCCGGTGCAGGAGGGCATGGGGGAACTTTGAATCCAATGCCGTTCATTGCTGAGGTAAAATCATTTTTCAAAAAAACCATTCTGCTTTCGGGTTGTATCAGTACCGGTCAGGATATTGCGTCTGCTTTACAAATGGGAGCCGATTTGGCTTATATGGGGACGAGATTCATTAATACAACTGAAGCTAATGCCCCTGTTGAATATAAGGAAATGATCAATGAAAGTGGTGCGACCGATGTGGTTTACACTGCAGCTATATCGGGAGTAAATGCCAATTTTCTTAATAAAAGTCTGGAAACAAACGGCATTACAAGTGAAATGCTTGAAAGTAAAGCTAAAATTGATTTCGGAAAAGAGCTGGATGCCGGTCAGGCAGAAGCCAAAGCCTGGAAAACGGTTTGGTCAGCTGGTCAAGGCGTAGCTACAATCAACGATATTTTGCCTTTAAAAGACCTTGTTACGCGATTGAAAACTGAATTTTCTGAAGCTATAATTTCACAGCAAAAATGGTTGGAAATTTATAAATAAACCTGAGAATAGTGTTTTTTCAAAAATACCCGGCTTTAGTTTACACCATCAAATGGCTGTTAATCAGTCTGATGATAGGAATTCCTATCGGTGCTATGAGTTACTTTTTTTTGGTAACCTTAGGCATTGCTACTTCTTATCGGGAAGCTCATTCAAGGATTATCCTTTTGCTACCTCTGGGAGGATTAACTGTCGCAGCTCTTTATAAGTATTTTGGCCAGGAAGTAAAAGCGGGAAACAACCTTTTGATAGATAATATTCAAAAATCAGGTAAAACTATTCCATTCAAAATGGCACCTTTTATTTATATAGGTACCATCATTACGCATCTTTTCGGTGGTTCAGCAGGGCGTGAGGGCACAGCTTTGCAGATGGCGGGGGCATTTGCCGATCAGCTTTCAAAACCCTTAAAATTAAACAGTTCAGACCGACAAATACTGCTCATTGCGGCAATCGCTGCCGGATTTGGAGCCGTTTTCGGAACTCCTTTGGCAGGTGCGGTATTTGCACTAGAGTTTTATTTGGTAGGTAAAATAAGATATAATGCCATTTTCCCGGCATTTATTACAGCAATAATTGCCGATTATACCGCCAGGGCAATGGGTGCTCCACACAGTCATTTTTTTTCTGAGCCGACTTTAGGTTTAAAACCTGACTTCTTAATTTTCAGTATTTTATCAGGAGTTTTGTTTGGTTTGACAGCCGCTTTTTTTAGCAAAACATTACATTTTTTGACTGATTTTTTTGCAAAAAATATTAAGAATGAATTACTGAGACCGGTGATTGGCGGAAGTATTCTGGTCGTTATAATTTTGATTTGGGGAAATACCAAATATTTGGGATTAGGAGTGCCTGAAATTGAAAATTCATTTCTCAAAGTATCAGACCCACAGGATTTTATCCTCAAATTATTGCTTACCACACTTACAATTTCTGCCGGATTTAAAGGAGGAGAAGTAACGCCTTTATTTTTTATCGGGGCTACTTTGGGCAGTGCATTGGCAGCAATTTTCCCACTTCCGGTTGCACTTTTGGCTGCAATGGGCTTTGTGGCAGTATTTGCCGGTGCGACCAATACTCCTCTGGCTTGTTTAATTATGGGTTTGGAACTATTCGGTAGCCAGAACGGAATATATCTGGCTACCGCAGTCATTGTTTCTTATTTATTCAGTGGACATACAGGCATTTATCTCAATCAAATAATCGGAGAACCCAAAAACAGGAAACTGGATCATCATAAAGACAAGAGCCTGAGGGAATTATTATAACTTTATTCCTCTGAACCGCCGTTATCTACAAAGCTTACACCTTTCGTAACTATTTCACCAGACAATTTTGGTGAAATTATTTCAGTATAGCCATTGGATGTTCTGCCTACTTTAACAGCAACTTTTTCAAATCTCATACCCGATTTTTCTGTGATTTTAACATACACAAAAGTACCTTCAAAGGAAGTTAGCAGTGCCGATTCCTTTATGGCAGGCACCAAGGAATTGGATGTTGTAATTTTGCCGGAAATAAACTGGCCCGGTTTCAAAGACTGTTCAAATGCTTCATTATCAAGATGAATATGCAAATTGAGTGATTTTTTCTCCGGGTCAACCGTTCTGTCAATAAGGTAAACTTTACCGGTCTGGGTTAGTCCTTTTGAATCATTAAACTCTACTTTTTGGCCTATTTTTACCAAATACATATCATTACCAAAAACTTTTAATTCGGCATGAATGTGCTCAGTACTTACCAGTTCAAACAATTCTTCGCCTGACATGAAATTCTTACCATTAGATACATTCACATCTTTAACATATGCAGAAGAGGGAGCACGTAGCGAATAAATCGCTGAAATATTACCCTGTTGCAAGTGCGAGGGTGATATCCCCAAAACTTTTAATTTCTCTGATAATGCTTTGACATTTAATTGATTAAGTCTGAACTGATTTTCAATTTCCTGATATTTACGTTTGGCAGTGGCGTCGTTGGCCAAAAGGTTTTTTTGTCTTTCCAGTTCCTGACTTAAAAACTCACCTTTGATTTTTCCAGATAAATAATCCTGTTGTGTCTGCAAAAGCTCCATACTCTGGATTTCGGCTAACAGTTCTCCTTTTTTAAGGAATCTACCGGGCAAAACAGTATGATTGATTTTAGTAACTACCCCTTGTAATGGATAATTAATTGAAAAAGTATGATCTGGTGGTACATCCACCACACCATTCAGCACTATTGCATTTTGCATTTCCTTCATTTCTACCATTCCGGTTTCAATTGGAAGGTTTTTTGCCCTGGAAGTTTCAAAGAAAATTCCGGTTTTTGTAGAGTCAGTTGTAGTTTCTGAATTTTTTTCTTTATCAGAAGAACATGAGACAAATGCCAAACTACCTATTATTGTTATTAATAACTTATTCATTTTCAGATATATAATAAATTTTTGAAACTGTAATATTTTTTTCTTTTTCCAAATCAATCAAATTGTTTTTGTACCCAAGATATTGACCAAAAACTATATACCAGTCTGTATATTCCGTTTGCCCCTCTTTATATTTATTTAAAAGAATGGAAAGCGACTTTTCGGCATCAGGCAAACTGGAATTTCTGATGGAATTGAGTTGTTTTTCAATAATTTCCAATTGATTTTGCAAGGCATTTAATTCTGTTTGCATCTGAAAATCAAACTTATCCCGCTGTTGCTCAGCCATTTCAACTCTTAATTTAGCAGACTGCTGGCGGGCATTGTAAGCTTTAACAAAAATTGGAATTTCGACCCCAACTACTCCAACAAACTGTCTCAGACTTCCCAACATACTCTGATTATAAACTCCGGCATTGAGGGTTGGTTTCTTATGATCCTTAATTGTCAATTCTTCTTTTAAGGCATTGTCAATGAGGCTATTATTCAACTTTTTGACAGGGTTCCCGGGAAGCATAGTATTTTTCAATCCATCGTAAGTCCAGGGTGCAGTGTAGGTTAGTACAGGAAGTGAAGTTTGATTTAAAACCTGCATCAGTTGCATCTCTAGATTTTTCTTTTCCATTTCGTAAACCGACAAACTCCTGGCTAACTCGTTTTCTTTTAACCTGATATTTAGAAAATCCGATTGGTCTGCCTCTCCCTGTTCAAACTTATGTTGATATACTCTGCTCAAATCTTTCAGCTTTTCCAATTCCTGGTTAATAAGTTCGGTTTTAGAATTTACTGACGAAAGGGCAGAATACAGCATTCTAATCTCCAGCTTGAGTTGACGTTTCAATACCTCAGTCTGAACCTCTGCAGTTTGCCCCAAAGAAATAAGATATTGTTTTTTGTTTTTGTAAACTGAAGGCAATTCAAACGATTGGGAAACCCCAAGGGTGTAATCTCTCACGAAGGGATTTTGAATATTACCCACCTGAAGTTCAACTGGCGTTTTGGGCATATCGTAGGCCGTATTGATCTGAGCCTTATGCATCTCAGTGTTTTTATATGCTATTTGCAAATCACGGTTCTGACTGTTGGCCACCTGAATCAGTTGATTCAATTCTGAATTTTGAGCAAAAAGTCCTCGAAAAGATAAACTGAGCGTTAAACAGAAAAGTGCTATTTTAAATATTCTGATTTTCATATATCAAAGTCCTTTTTTATTGTGAGAATAACGCATAAAAATCATATAGATAATTGGTAGTACCACCAATGTTAACAGTGTAGAAGTGAACAAACCACCGATTACCACCGTAGCCAGAGGTTTCTGTACTTCAGCACCTGCTGAACTCGAAAGAGCCATCGGTAAGAATCCAAGAGAAGCCACCAATCCTGTAACCACCACCGGTCTGAACATAGATTTTACGCCTTCATTAATCCTTTTCAAAATATCCTGCTCTTCTGATTGATTAAAATAGCTTATCAAAACCAAACCGTTAAGAACAGCTACTCCAAACAAAGCAATGAATCCTACACCTGCAGAAATACTGAACGGCATTCCTCTCAAAAGCAGGGCAAATACACCACCGATAGCAGAAAAAGGAATGGCACTAAACACCAGCCCTGCTTGAGTAAAGGAAGAGAGTGAAAAGTATAACAAAAAGAAAATGAGCACCATAGCTGCCGGAACAGCAAGCATCAGTCGGTTTTTAGCATTGAGCAAGTTTTCAAATGAGCCGCCATATTCGAAATAATAACCGGGCTCCAACTTCACTTTTTGCTCGATTTTCTGGGCAGCTTCATTGGCATAACCTTCGAGGTCACGGCCACTGATACTTACACCAATTATAATCCTACGGTTTGATTTTTCTCTTGAAATTTGGGAAGGGGCATTTTTGTAATCTATTTCTGCCAGATCCGAGAATTTCACAAGGGCACCTCCGGGAGTAGTAATTGGAAGATTTCTGATGTGTTCCAGATCGTCTGCAGCTGATTGGGCAAAACGGACAACCACATCAAATCGTTTTTCATTTTCAAAGAAAATTCCAGCTGTTTCACCTGCAAAGGCTGTTTTTAAATTGAAATTGAGGTCATCGATATTCAATCCGTATTGAGAAAGTTTGGCTTTATCATATTTCACATTTATCTGAGGTCTGCCACTAATTCTCTCAATCTTAACGGTTTCCGTTCCCTCCATCTTGTACAACACTTTTTCTACTTCATGAGCTTTTCTGTTGAGCAATTCCAGATCCTGACCAAATATTTTAATGGCAAATTCCGATTTGGACCCGGCGATCATCTCATTGAATCTCATCTGAATCGGTTGAGTAAATTCTGCTGAAGTTCCCGGCATTTCTTCTTCCAATACTTTAGCCATTTTCTCTGCTAACTCAGTTCGGTTATTTGCACTTGTCCACTCTGAATGATCTTTCAGATTTATCATCAGATCCGACATTTCAGGTGGCATTGGGTCAGTGGGCACTTCGGAAGCACCGATTCTTCCCACAATTTGTTGAATCTCAGGAAAGTTCTTTTTAAGTACCTGCTGAGCTTTGGTGGTTGCTGCAATTGTAGTATTTAATGAGGATCCCTGAGGAGTCTGAAAATCAATAGCCATGTCACCCTCATCCAAAGTAGGGATAAATTCCCCACCCATATTCATAAAAAGTGCTATACTGATCCCAAATAAAACGACTGATGCCAGCAAAACAGATTTGTAATGTTTTAGAGAATAATCAAATGCCGGTTTGAATGTTCCAAACATCAAATCTATTATTTTTTGGGAAAGTTTAAATTCTTTTTTTCCTTCATTTTTTAATAAAAGTGAACTCATAGCAGGCACATAAGTGATAGAAAGCAAAATTGCCACACTCAAGGCCAAACTCACGGTCATGGCCATTGGTTTAAACATTTTACCTTCGATTCCACCCAATGATAAGATTGGCAAATACACAATCAATATTATCAAGCCGCCAAACAATGCAGCTGAAAGCACTTTTTTGGTAGTTTGGAATACCACACTGTCAAAAACATTGCTTCTGATTTTATCTTCTTTAAACTTTTCATCATGGTGCAACTGGAATAAAATGGCCTCCACAATTATGACAGAACAGTCAACCAGCAAACCAAAATCAATCGCTCCCAGGCTCATCAAATTGGCTGTAATGCCGAATATTTGCATCAAACCAAAGGTTATTATCATGGTGATAGGAATAACACTGGCCACTATTAAGCCTGCTCTTACACTTCCCATCAGCAAAACCAATACAAAAATTACAATAAGGCCTCCTTCCAAAAGATTGTTTCGGACTGTCTTCAAGGACTTATCAATCAATTTGGTACGATCAATAAATGGTTTAATCACAACCCCTTCAGGAAGGTTTTTATTGATTTTTTCAATCCGCTCTTTTACAAGGTTTATTGTTTTTTCAGAATCGGCCCCTTTTAACATCAAAACGATTCCCCCAACGGCTTCACCCTCTCCATTTCTGGTCAGTGCACCAAATCTTTTTGCAGCACCATATCTAAGCTGTGCAATATCTTTTACCAAAACCGGAACTCCTCCTGACATCTTAATAACGATATTTCCCAGATCTTCCAGTGAACTGGTGGCCCCTTCACCTCTGATAAAATAGGTCTGGTCATTTTTTTCAATGTAACTACCGCCGGTGTTACGGTTATTGGCACTTACTGCATCATAAACTTCACGAAGAGTAATTCCCAACTGGCCTAATCTGGCGGGATCTACACTAATTTCATATTGCTTTACAAAACCACCAAAACTCGAAATTTCGGTGAGGCCTTCGATACCGGAAAGTTGCCGTTTTACAATCCAATCCTGCATTGTTCTCAGGTCGGTGAGGTCATACTTTTCTTTTGCGGCTCCATCGGTTTCAAGTGTATATTGATATATTTCGCCTAAGCCTGTTGTGATTGGGGCCAATTGTGGGGTGCCAAAATTACCCGGTATTGCTTCCTCGGCCATTTTTAGCTGTTCGGATGTCAGCTGCCGGGCAAGAAGGATACTTACATCATCAGAAAAAATTAAGGTGATTACCGAGAGACCCTGACGTGAGGTAGATCGAATGTCTTCGACATTCTGAATATTTAGAAAGTATTGCTCAAGAGGTGCGGTAATAAACTGCTCTACCTCCTGTGCAGCCAAAGTGGGCGTCTGAGTAATCACCACCACCTGGTTATTGGTAATATCTGGTACGGCATCAATGGGCAATTTTTGAAAACCCACAATTCCGCCTGCCAGAGCCAATGCTAATACTATACCCACCACCAGTTTGTGATGAATACTATATTTGACTAGTTTTTCAAACATAATAATTGAATAATAAAAATAAAGAAAAAAGGAAAAAGTGAGAAATTATCCTTTTTGGGGTGGATTGAGGAGGGTTTTCAAATAATCAAACCTATAAGTATTACTATAAGTGATATTTACCTTTTGATCGAAATTATCATTAAAAACGTTTTGAACAAAATCAATTCTTATATAATTTACATGAGAAGAAATTGCTAAAAAGCCTGAGTCGAAAGAAGGGAGATTTTTGTGCTCAGAACTAGATTTATGTTTTGAATCAGAAGAGTAATGTTCCCAGAAAAATTTGTCAAAATCTTCTCCAAATTTCTGATGTTGTTTAAAATGCTCGTAAAGCTTACCTATTTTTATAGCTTCTGTCATTCCAATTGCGTTAGGCAAAAGGCTCTCAACCAAAATAATGGTAGTCAGAAGAAAAAC
Organism: Cytophagaceae bacterium; assembly: GCA_016722655.1. Lineage (NCBI taxonomy): Bacteria > Pseudomonadati > Bacteroidota > Cytophagia > Cytophagales > Cytophagaceae > Cytophagaceae bacterium. The sequence goes on along the minus strand of JADKIR010000004.1, from coordinate 3,387,056 downwards.
TAATAGCTTTTTTATCATCTTCAAAAATAAACATAATTTTAGAGAAAAACATTCAAAGTTGGAAAAAACACATTTCATTTTGATATTACTACCAAAGAATTATTAAATTGCTTTTAATTGTTCTGATTACAGGAAATAATTTCTGATATAGCCAATGAGCCTTCCTGTTTTAAATGTTTGTGATTTATTTTCAAAAGAAGCAGTAAGCAGCAGTGTTGCTGTGCATGATCTTAACGTTTTGTTGAAAAATGATGTTTTTATACCAAAAAAACCACACAGACATAGTTTTTATCAGGTCTTATTTATTGAAAAAGGACGTGGGCTGCACCGAATTGACTTTAAGAATTTCAGCATTGACTCTCCGGTGGTATTTTTTCTTTCTCCGGGGCAAGTACATAATCTGGTTTTTGATAATACTGATGTTGAAGGTTATATGATAAACTTCAGTGAGGATTATTTTAACGAATTTCTTGCACGAAAAGGTTTTATAGATGAATTGTGCTTGTTTAAAAGAAATGGAGAAATCAAACCCATCAATCCAGGTTTAGAACTACCCGAATTCCGAAGGATTATTGAAAATATCGCTCTGACGTATTTCAAAAAACCTCAATATTGGTTCGAAAAAATCAGAGTCATGCTTCTGGAATTCTTCTATTTGGCTGCTTGCGATTTGGAAAAAGTTAAATCCGAAGAAAATCTTAAGTCTAATCAGCATATCCTAAAAAGGTTTGAAGACTTGATTGAAAAACATTTTTCAGAATGGCATCATCCTCAAGTCTATGCCAATGAATTGGCAATAACGGCCAATTATCTCAATGCAAAATGTAAGTCCAGTTCGGGAAAAACTGCAGGCCAGTGGATCAGAGCCCGATTAATACTTGAAGCCAAAAGACTTTTGGTAAATTCAGATCTCAGTATTTCTGAAATATCCTATCAACTTAACTTTGAAGACAATTCTTATTTTACAAAATTTTTCAAATCCGGCACAGGAATTTCACCTTCTGATTTCAGGCAAAACTTAAATAAGTAAAAATTACCATTATTGAATTATTTACTACAATAACAATAAATATATTTTTAGGAATTTTGTAAATGAAAATTAGTGGAACCTGTTTATAAGCTAATCAGGCCCGATTAATGAATATATGATTTTTTTTGGAGTAATCTGGTTATTTTAGCCAGATTACTTTTCATTTATACCATTTTTTTAATTCAGATTAAAAATCCTGTGCAATTAGATTTCCAACCAATTTATCTTATCGCAATTTTAGGGAAATCGAAAATTTTTTCTATCCTGGAAGAATCTTTGGCTACCTCAAGGAACAATGTTTCAATAATTTCGTTTCAAAAATTTTTATTCAGCAAAATAATCTGCCTTTTGAATTTATTTATCTGAAAATATGGCAATTTGATTCTTTTTTTTATAATAAAAATCACCATTCAAAGGCTCTAATCAATGACATTTTTAGAAGCTATTAATAATTCAAAAGAGAATTTTGTTTCCTTTTTACAGAATTGATAAGTATTTAAAGCATTGAAAATTCCGGATGCCAGATTTCATAAATATATTTGTGTATAAATAAATGCTTTAAATAAAATTTTAGGTTTTGAAAGGAAGCAAAATTTATATTTTTTGGAAAAAAAATATTGATTTACTATTAAGTATTTATTGCTGAATGATTGAAGATGGAATAAAATCGATTATTCCAATAAGTTGTCAGAAGTTTTTAATCCTGAATAACAGCTTAGGGCAACCAATAATTATACTGTTGAAAAAAATGACTAAATATTTCACTATAAAGACCTTTACAAGTGTAGGTGTAGGCGATCAATTGGGAACTCAGTTTGCAAGGCTGTTTCTGATTGGTGAAGCCCTCGGAGCTACCTACCTGCACACGCCATTGCAAATCCAAAGGTCGGCTGAAAGCAATTTCAGAATAAATACAAAAACCTTTTTCTATCACCTAAAGAAAAGATTGCTCAACTTTCCGGTGCAGCACAAAATCCTGACGCTGGTGGCAAAAACCCTCAATATGATCGAAAGAATGGTTTTAAAATTAGATCAAAATGATATTAATGCAAGATTTCTTGCGTTTTTAGGCTTAAATATTCCTGCCGATATTATCAATGATCCCATCACTCCTTCTCTATCCGAAATTATCAGTAATGTTACTACTAAAGAACAACTGATTGCTATTCTGACTAAGAAATGTGGTGATCATTTGACCGTAATTTTGGAATGGACTCCCGAATTATATCCGTTCTGCTATAAACTCGATGAGCTATTTAATTCTGGTATGACCATAAATTTCAATCAGTTTCTGAATGAGGCTTTTTGGAAAAACAAAAATATAGAAAGTGACCTTGGCGAAAAAATATTTGTGGTTCATCAAAGGTGCGGAGACTCAGTAACTTTGTTTTCAGATGCGGGCAAAGTGGTTATTTATGGAAACGAGGTTACGTTTGATACCGATGATACGGGTCTTTATGATTTAAAAAATGACAGAAACAGAGTTGGAAGGGCTATAGAAATGTACGTGGAAATATTGAAGGAACTTCAGGACCTTCGGAATGTGGGAACCCGGATTGTTTTCATATCGGATGGTTATCAGACTTCCAAAAACATTTTGTTGAATCATTATTTTTCAAAGTATAATATCCTGAATACTCAACAAAAAAAGGCAATAAAAGACCTTATTAACAAAGACTTGGATCAGATGCTGCTTCACGACAAGCTAAATGCAATTATTGATGAGGAAATGATTGGTGAAACTTATGAGAATCTGGAGAAGTCAATCCTCTTACTTGCCAATGCTAAAGTGCTTATGTTTGGATCTGGTGGATTTGCATATTATATGCATTCACTTTTAAAAAACAAGGAATTTACATATTTGGGGCATATTAATGAAAAAAAGGATATTTTATTAGCCAAAACCCGGGAAATGTTAACCCATTAAAAAGAAACTTCAAATTCTGAAGACCAACATAATTTCTGTAGTTTTTAACTTTCTAATATCCTCACTCGAAATCTCTTTGCAATAAAAATCTGACTTTCAAACAATTATAATATTAAAGATTAAGAACAAGATTTTTTCCCAAAAACTTACTTGCATAAAGACTGAGTATTTTATACCTTTGCACCACTTTTCAAGGAAATACTTTGAAAAAGGGCCTATAGCTCATTCGGTTAGAGCAAAGACTCTCCCGATAGCTATCGGGACAGTAGGTGAAGAAAAAAAAAGGGCCTATAGCTCATTCGGTTAGAGCAACTGACTCTCCCGATAGCTATCGGGACAGTAGGTGAAGAAAAAAAAGGGCCTATAGCTCATTCGGTTAGAGCAACTGACTTCCCCGATAGCTATCGGGACAGTAGGTGAAGAAAAAAAGGGCCTATAGCTCATTCGGTTAGAGCAACTGACTCCCCCGATAGCTATCGGGACAGTAGGTGAAGAAAAAAAAGGGCCTATAGCTCATTCGGTTAGAGCAACTGACTCTCCCGATAGCTATCGGGACAGTAGGTGAAGAAAAAAAAGGGCCTATAGCTCATTCGGTTAGAGCAACTGACTCTCCCGATAGCTTTCGGGACAGTAGGTGAAGAAAAAAAAGGGCCTATAGCTCATTCGGTTAGAGCAACTGACTCTCCCGATAGCTATCGGGACAGTAGGTGAAGAAAAAAAAAGGGCCTATAGCTCATTCGGTTAGAGCAACTGACTCTCCCGATAGCTATCGGGACAGTAGGTGAAGAAAAAAAAGGGCCTATAGCTCATTCGGTTAGAGCAACTGACTCTCCCGATAGCTATCGGGACAGTAGGTGAAGAAAAAAAAGGGCCTATAGCTCATTCGGTTAGAGCAACTGACTCATAATCAGTAGGTGCCTGGTTCGATCCCAGGTGGGCCCACTTCAAAATCAAGGAGTTACAGAAATGTTTCTCCTTTTTTTATTTTCAATTGCATACTTTCTACATACTTTTTATCATGAAAGATATTTGCTGCTACATTCTTTGGTCTAAAAAACTCAATAAATTCTATATTGGTGCCTGTCAGGATTCATTGCAGGAAAGAATCAAAAAACATAATATGGGTTTTTATGATGGCATTAATTTTACCAAAAAGCAAATGATTGGTCTATTTATTTAAGAATTGATGCGATGGATTATTCACACGCTGTTAGAATAGAAAAAAAGATAAAATCTATGAAAAGCTCTATTTACATCAAAAACCTACTTAAATACCCTGACTTAATTTCAAAGATTTTCGAAGAAACAAAAAAGAGCATCTGACTCTCCCGATGGCTATCGGGACAGTAGGTGCCTGGTTCGATCCCAGGTGGGCCCACTTCAAAATCAAGGAGTTACAGAAATGTTTCTCCTTTTTTTATTTTCAATTGCATACTTTCTACATACTTTTTATCATGAAAGATATTTGCTGCTACATTCTTTGGTCTAAAAAACTCAATAAATTCTATATTGGTGCCTGTCAGGATTCATTGCAGGAAAGAATCAAAAAACATAATATGGGTTTTTATGATGGCATTAATTTTACCAAAAAAGCAAATGATTGGTCTATTTATTTAAGAATTGATGCGATGGATTATTCACACGCTGTTAGAATAGAAAAAAAGATAAAATCTATGAAAAGCTCTATTTACATCAAAAACCTACTTAAATACCCTGACTTAATTTCAAAGATTTTCGAAGAAACAAAAGAGCATCTGACTCTCCCGATGGCTATCGGGACAGTAGGTGCCTGGTTCGATCCCAGGTGGGCCCACTTCAAAATCAAGGAGTTACAGAAATGTTTCTCCTTTTTTTATTTTCAATTGCATACTTTCTACATACTTTTTATCATGAAAGATATTTGCTGCTACATTCTTTGGTCTGAAAAACTCAATAAATTCTACATTGGTGCCTGTCAGGATTCATTGCAGGAAAGAATCAAGAAACATAATATGGGTTTTTATGAAGGCTCTAATTTTACCAAAAAAGCAAATGATTGGTCTATTTATTTAAGAATTGATGCGATGGATTATTCACACGCTATTAGAATTGAAAAGAAGATAAAATCTATGAAAAGCTCTATTTACATTAAAAACCTACTTAAATACCCTGGATTAATTTCAAAGATTTTCGAAGAAACAAAAAAAGGCAACTGACTCTCCCGATTGCTATCGGGACAGTAGGTGCCTGGTTCGATCCCAGGTGGGCCCACTTCAAAATCAAGGAGTTACAGAAATGTTTCTCCTTTTTTTATTTTCAATTGCATACTTTCTACATACTTTTTATCATGAAAGATATTTGCTGCTACATTCTTTGGTCTGAAAAACTCGGTAAATTCTATATTGGTGCCTGTCAGGATTCATTGCAGGAAAGAATCAAGAAACATAATATGGGTTTTTATGATGGCATTAATTTTACCAAAAAAGCAAATGATTGGTCTATTTATTTAAGAATTGATGCGATGGATTATTCACACGCTATTAGAATTGAAAAGAAGATAAAATCTATGAAAAGCTCTATTTACATTAAAAACCTACTTAAATACCCTGGATTAATTTCAAAGATTTTCGAAGAAACAAAAAAAGGCAAAGACTCTCCCGAATCCCGATAGCTATCGGGACGGGACAGTAGGTGCCTGCGGTGCGACGTTTCGCTTCGATCCGAATTTATGCCGATTGCTATCGGCAGGCCCACTTCAGAATCAAGGTTTACAGAAATGTTTCTCCTTTTTATTTTTATTCATATTCTCTAAAACCTTTTTTTTATTAAAAATATTCTGGATTAGATGAAAGTTGTGTTTTGGACCAATCTGAAGTTGCCTACCGGCGGTCCTCATTTTTTTGCTCGCCCAAAAAAACGAGGCAAAAAAAGGGCGGTCTGTGCAAAATGTCACGAAAAATTTCAACTAAAAGTCAAGGATTAAATTTACCAAACTTTTGAAATTTTTCTAAACACTGCACAGACATTCAAGGTATTTTCATTAGATTTAATATTATTCATAAATTTGATTTTCCATTTTGTCTTTTCAATTTTTTTGATTCAGCTATTATTTGCTGCTACATTCTTTGGTCTGAAAAACTCAATAAATTCTATATTCGTGCCTGTCAGGATTCATTGCAGGAAAGAATCAAGAAACATATTATGGGTTTTTATGATGGCATTAATTTTACCAAAAAAGCAAATGATTGGTCTATTTATTTAAGAATTGATGCGGTAGAGTAATCTTACATGTTACTAGAATACAAATGAAGAAAATTTAAAAGTTCTTCAATAATCTAATACTATACTTCATCGCTTTAATTTATTTGAATAGCCAAATACGAAATACCCAACCCAATATTTCACTTCTCAAACACTGCATTCTTTGCAATCTCTATGTCATTTGCAACAGCAGGACGTAAAATATGCCAATGAAACCGTAGTGCTTCGTTTTGTTCTTTGGTGTTTCCAGCTTGTTCGGTAAAGTGTACCAATGGCATATCGTTATAGATAGGTTTGGTGATGGCAATAACCTCATCCCAAAATTTTAAGGCTGCTTCCAGATGCGTTATGGCCTTTTGTTTGTACTGCAAATCGCCCGTAGTTTTGTAGGTTTGTAATTGAATGCCTCCTTTTATTTTTTCGGCATAATATAAACCCAGATACGCCCATGTATGTATGTCTGCCACCTCATACATAAGCGTATTGTTATTTTTGACGTTAATGTTTTTTACTAATTCCAGTGCTTTATTACAATCTTTTTCCAACATTTCTGCCAACATCGGCGGGGTTACTTTACCGGTTTCAAAATTCCCACCACTGGTTTTTATTTTTACAAAATCAGCAATCGACACAAAACTTGGTTCCGTAACTGGTTGCTCTATTTGCCGGATAATATCAATATAACTTACGGTTTTGTCTTTTAGTGATAAAAAACCTTCGCTGTACAAACTAAAATCCCAGGTAAAATCAAAAGAAGATGCAAGCCTTAGCGGTGTTTTTCCTGCCAGCGAACTGGCTTTTAGCAAGTTTTCTCCGTCCTTTCCATATCTACGTGTAAACTCGGCTTGAAAAACAGCATCAGGTGTTTCGGGATTATAAAGTAATCTGCCCCAAAGTTTATAAAACAACCATTGACGCTCAAACGCATATTTCCAATCCACTTTTATGTCTGATTTTGTAAAGTAATCTTTGGCTGGAATATAAGTTTCAGAACCAATGGTATAGCCACCCACGTATTCCTGACTATTTTCTTTGATATGGCTTCGGATAAAATCAGGCACACCCCATCTGAGACAGAAAAAATCCTCATTCCTGGCCGTCCAGGTTACTTTGTAGGTTTCAGGTTTGGGTACAAAATAAGTATCAAAAAGCTTTCCTCCATGCACTTTTACAAGCGTAGGCGTAGAGTGAGCATGCGACCAATTGTACTTAAAATCAGCCCAAATGGGTTTTTCAATAAAATCCATTGTACCCTCTTCATCTATTGCTCTACGGGTCAACTTTTCAGTTTCGATACTGGTAGGCCCCAGCGAACCTACATTGCTTGAAAACGGAATGCGATGTATCAACTTACACTTTCTTCCCGACAATCTCATGCCTTCGATAATAGTTTCTTTCATCCAGTCTTCACGCTCCTGAGGGGTCATTCCGGCCATACCTTCACCCAGTGTGAGGCCAAATCCAGTAAGTTCGGGATATTCTTGTAACACCTGGGCTACGCTTTCACGGGTATAACGTTTGATAATTTCCGAAGTATCGCCTCTCACAAAAAAGTGGTGCTCCAGATTGTCCATCGCCACATTATGGGCTTTTGAAAATTCCGGACTTACGAAAATATTAAAAGGCACCAGATAAGTTTCTATTTCTCTTTCCTTTGCCATTCGTAATATACCATGAAAGAGTGTTTGCCATTCTTTCATTTCAGCATCTGAGAAAGGCGACGCTTCCGGAAAGTTTTTGGCACGAATCATATACACATACGGATGCAAGTTCCAAAGGCTCAAAATATTGAAACGGTTTTCGGCCATCATGTCCAGAAAAGATTCCCAGTATTTTATGTCCTTACAGGTTTCCTGATGTAAATCCAGGGCATAACTGTGGCGATAGGTATCGTAAGGCAAATCGAACTTTATGGTACGATAGGGGTATCTTGGCTTTTCCTCAATTGCTTTAATTTTATCTAAAGCCACACCATTTCTGATATTTTCACATAGAGCGAGTGAGCCATAAATCAAGCCCCTTGTATCCCCTCCTACTATGCTAATGGTGGTTTTATCAGTAATAATTCCAAAGGATTCGGGTCCATACTTACCGGCATCTATCTTTAATTCAATTGTAAATTTCGCCGCGGTATTCTTCAGTTTGTATCCATGCTTGCCAAGTGTATTTCCAAGCATTCGCATAGCGTAAGCCGTTTTTGATGCAACAATTGTAGAATTGACATTAACAGTTTGGGAGAAACCTATTCCTCCGAATGCAAGGAAAAGGAGTATTATAGAAAGTTTTTTCATTATCTTTTTTTTAGGGTTGAATATTGAAATGCCATTGATTTCTTTCCAAAGTTAGGGGTCAAAATTGAATATTAATAATTGTCTGAACATTAATCTCCCCTACTTTTAGGTTTTGATTTTTATAATTTTATATGAGAGGAATAAGCACTATGAAATAAATAAACTTGCACAAATTGTTAATAGTAAAAACCATTACCGTGTGTATTTATTTTTTTGATGCAGATTTGAAAAAATCCATCCTTACATCCCTTTAATCCTGATTTCCCCCGATTGGTAAAGGTTTAATGCTTTTTGAAGAATTGGCCTGATGGTCTCAATTGGTAAATCGATGGTCGGGTCAATGAGCATGATTTTCATACGAGACCTTTTTCCTGAATTAGAAAAGTTTCCTCAAAATACTTCCCTTCCACCAGACCTATATACGGAAGATTGTATTTTCGGTGTACCCACAAATAACAAAACATCTTGCCTTTAAAACAAAAAAATGGCATACCGTATTTCCTTTCATTTGTGATATCAGCATTCATGGCAAGAATGAAGTCTTTCAATGCGAGCAGACAACCATTCAAGGGTTCGGGTTGTTGATGATAAAACTCGTCCAGAGCTTTCATAGATTCATGCTTAATATTTGCAATTCAGAATAAAACCTCACTGTATTTAATCCCCTCTTCCTTATTATTCTATTAAAAACTCCGCCAAAAAAAAGTCTTTAGTCTCTTGCCAGCTCTTCCTCAATGTGTTTTTGGAGATTCTTAACCTTGTTTTTTATCTCCTGATATCCTCCTAACATAATTCCACGCTTGGTTCTCATTTTCCAAAGATAAACCAGCAGGATTTTCTTCTCTTTTTCCCCAATCCTGATGGGCTGTTTTATTCCTTTGATCTTGCCCGCATCGTCTATGATAAAATTGGGTGCCAATACCGCGTTAAATTCCTTGAAGTAAGAATCATGAAACTGAAGTTCGGAATAATCCTCCTCTAATTTTCTTAAGGAATTGTAATCGTTTTCATACAAGCCGATGATTTTCAAACGAAGAGAATCATTTTGCACGATTTCCAAGGCCATTGGAGATTTCGGTGAGGATTTTCATTTCGGTGACTTCATCTTTGCGGTTCTCGTTCCAGTTGTCCAATGCAAAGGCAGCAAATACCCCGATAAAAATGGAAAAGAATTCAAAACCAAACTTTCTTAAATTATGCAGAAAAGGGTTGGGCATATAGCATTAATGTTTTAGGGTTAAACTAAAGCGAAAATAGGAACAATAATCAGTAAATGGAATCTGATTAGGGTTATTTTTTAAGAATCTATTTTCCCCGAATGAATTGAAGCGTATTTAGTCCTCTTCATCTTGATTTAATGGGTTACAATATTTCGCACGGTAAACTTTGTGCCTTTTGTGCCTTCTTAGTGTCTTTTGTGTAACAATTAAACCGCAAAAGACGCAAAGGAACCTCAAAGTTCCACGAAGGAATACTACCTTAATGTCTTCATGGTTAAATAATACTCCTATTTTTCTGAAACATTAAGTTACATTAAGAAATGAAGAACATTAAGCCGGGATGCCAACCTACGATTCCAAAAACCAATTATCACATTAGCACATTATTAATTAGCACATTAACCCATTAGCACATTAACTCTGCCTCTTACCAACTTACCACCTTTCCAACTTACCAACTTACCAAAATTGATTAATATAAAACCCTTCCAAAACCCAACAGCTTCTTAAATAATTTTAATATTTTCATGCCCCCAAAAACCGCAGCCTTAAAAAACTGCGAATCAATGCCTTAAAACCGCATTTCGGAAAACACATGGTAAAAACTTACTATACCTTCAAGGAAGTATCTCTAAAGTAATTTTGAATAACTTAATAGTTAAAGCCAATGGATTGCAAAATCTTAGGTGGACTTAAGCCGACGGTCGAAAAGATAAACAATTGGGAGCAGAGCCTCCACGAAATAATCAAAATCTGAGTCCTGAGACGAGACCGTGCTATTGAGGAGAATCTATTTTTTATACTTTTTTTTAGTTAATTGTCAAATGGCAAAAATAAGAATAATGATACCTACTAACGTGCAGGAGGTATTAGAACTGGCGGAGATTATCAACGCCAAGCACGCAACCGATGGAGAGGCCTCGCCTCTAAACACTCTGCAGTATATGAACCTCACGGGCATGGGCCCCAAGGTGACGGCCTGTCAGCAACAACACCTCAAAGCAGAAGAGCTGAGGAGACAGATGGAATTGGCATACAGAGAGCGTGACGTCATGCTCAACCCTATTGCCGAAACCATCAAAGCTTCCCGCGACCTGCTCATGGGTGTCTATCGTTCACAACCCAAACGCCTGGGCGAATGGGGCTTTAAAGTATCAGACAGCCCATCGAAAAGCATGAGCCGTTCTAAGTCCAAAGCCACCTCTGAAACCGGCGTTTAGGGTTAAACACATGTTAAACAACCTTCAGACCGCAGCAGCAACGTTGCGGTTTTTTTATCATTTCACCTATCCCTAAATCAAATCAATTACAACCACCAATCTCTGCTGAAAATACTGCACCGGTGTTGACTTTGAAATTCTGGTTTAAGGTTATTGCCTTACCAGCCTTATAGATCACTTTTCCCGAGGCAAGTATTTCATTGGTTGCTGTTATGGTTTGTCCGGCTTGTTTTGTGCCGGCGTTTACCGATATATTATCAGCAGGGCTCACATAATTCAGGGTATTAGGATGCAGCGTAATAGTTTTAGATATACGAGTCGAAGCAGCACAGTTATTTTCTGAACCATATTTCAAAATTACCAGGCCGTTCCCTGCTCTTACTCCATCTTCAACCAAAGGATTGAGCGAAAGTCCCAAAAAATTACTTCCACCGCCGCCACCGCCGCCGCCACCTGAGTCATTAAATTGACACCCTACGGTACCTGCTGAGCCGCCGCCACCACCGCCACCGCCAATGTATCCACCACCGCCACCGCCACCGCCAGGGGGAACTGTGCAACAGCAAGCTTGCCCAGTTCCGCCATTTCCACCCTGACCTGTGGCCTGACCATCATCACCATTAGCACCTAAAAAACCGGGACATCCTACTCCTCTTATCCCACCTACATTTCCTATCGCACCAAAACCACCACCCCCAGCGGATGAATTGATGCCATTCGCACCTGTTCCACCTCCACCTGTACCTCCATTTCCACCATTGACCCCGGCAGAAAAACATCCGCCATTTCCACCGCCACCGCCACCTCCAGCCACGAGAATCCTGTTTGAGGATGCAGTACCACCTACCCTTATATCAGTGGCTCCACCGCCACCTCCTGCCAGATTATTTCCCGCTGTACCACCTCCATTAAAGCCTCCAACACTTCCTATACCAGTACCACCCACAAAAATGTTTAGAGTTTGACCGGGAATTACATTTATTTCCGCGGATACTTTAGAACCCAGACCACCGGTTCCTTTCAAAGCAATGGCACTACCATCTATGCCATTGGCTCCTGCTGCACCATATAGTTCAACCGTTAATTTGGTTACACCGGCAGGAACAACTACGGATTGCATCGCACCAATAAAATCTAAAGTGTCATTAGGAGGTAAGCCCACGCTTTGACTTACAAAAAAGGTACTGTTTGCATTGAGCAAAGGAGTAAGATAAGTTTTACCTGTAAATAAAACTGTATTGGTAGTAGCATCAGCATACCATTTAATTACCGAGTTATTAATTAATCCATTTGCAGTCAAACTTGAGGCTTTGTTGGCACAAACAATAGCAGGAGAAGCACTTACAGACGTGATTGGCGTACACAATTTCTCACAACCTATTACATTGATAACCGGATGGTAATTGGGAAAACCCAAAGTAGTAAAAAAGGTTGGAACTGTAACCCCACAATCCGCTGCAGAAAGATACCCAGAACTTGTTTCTGTAGTGGAATTTCCACCAAGAAAAAATGAGTTACCCAGGGCCTGTCCATTTGGAGTAAATATTTCAACCACCAATTGCTTATTTTGCTGTAAAATAATACTTACCGGCAGACTTACTAATGTTAGCGTCTGATTGGTAATAACATGATTGGTGGTGCTAATTGCAGCAGACAATGTGCCGGTTGGAAAAGTTCCGGAATCCACATAATATAACCGGACAGTGATACTTTGACTGCCCGAAGTGGCATTAGCGGTTTCTATGGCTATCTGAATAGATGAAACATCAAGACTTTTGTTGGGATAGACAGTAGCCAGGTCATAAACTCTCCAATAACTGTTATTGGTATGAAGTGTACCAGCATTACAACTAATTCCTAATCCAGGTACAATGGTATTATCTAGTGTTTGGGTGAGCGAAACCGGAAAATCACAAGCCGCAGCAACTGCATCAATCTTGCCAGACTGCTCTTTGGGCGGAGAAGAGTTAACCGATAAACTCAGCTGTGCCGAGGTACTGAATCGGAGCAAAAAGAACACAGCAATTCCAAGATAGAATGTAAATTTCATTTTCATATCAATAAGGTTTAAGAGACAATAATACTTTATTAAGTTTGTGATTAACATTATTTTGGACCCGAATTACAAAGGATTTTATTTTATGGTAGCTGAGGAATAGATTACCATTAAAAAGTAAAAATAAATAGCTCAGTAAAATCTTTATTATTTTCTAAAAATAGATGCAAAAAATAGGACACAAACTCTTTGTGCCTTTTGTGGTTTTTTTTGTAACAAAAAAACTCAAAGAACAAAAAATAGCCGATAAGTTTCATGAAGGAATTTACCTTAATGCCCTTAATTCCTTCATGGTTAAAAACCTCACCCCGCCTTTCAGGCACCCCTCCCGGTATGCCGTACCACCAGAGTGAGAGGGGGTGGTAAGTATTATTTGAGTGGTTTAAGCGAGTGAATCAATTTCTTTATTGCCGATTTTGTAATCTGGCAATCTAAATCTATAACACTTACTAACTTATCAACTAAAACTCTGTTACCCAATTACCTTATTATCACATTATTAATTAGAACATTACCAGTAGGAATTCTTTCAAAAAAAACCAATGTAATCTTTGTGCCTTTTGCGTCTTCTTAGTGTCTTTTGCGTAACAAAAAAACCAGGAAGATTCGCAAAGGCATTTTCCTTCATGCCCTTAATCCCTTCATGGTTAATTTATTCTCCAATTATTCTGAAACATTAAGGTAAATTAAGAAATAAAGAACATTAAGCCGGGATGCCAACCTACGATCCCAAAAACCAATTATCACATTAGCACATTATTAACTAGCAGGTTACCAATAGCAACTCTTTCAAAAAAACCAATGTAATCTTTGTGCCTTTTGTGCCTTCTTAGTGGCTTTTGTGTAACAATTAAACCTCAAAGCAAACAAAGAAACCTCAAAGCTCCACGAAGGAATTTACCTTAATGCCCTTAATTTCTTCATGGTAAAAATTGTCCAATTATTTCCTAAACATTAAGGTAAATTAAGAAATGAAGGAAATTAAGCAAGAAAGCCATCCACCAATTCCAAAAACCAATTAGCACATTAGCACATTATTAATTAGCACATTAACCTACCCCTCTTTCCAACTTTCCAACTTACCAACTTACCAACTAAAACCCAAATACCTCTAACACCTCCACTGCAAATTAAAATACCGATTATCTACCAGAATGCTAATAATTACAGCATAAACCCTAATTTTGCACAAAAATCATTGAATTGACCAACAAACGTAAAATATTCAACGATCCGGTATATGGCTTCATAACCATTCCTTCGGACTTTATATTTGAAGTCATTGAGCATCCTTATTTCCAGCGGCTACGCAGAATAAAACAACTGGGTATGTCAGAACTGGTATATCCCGGTGCTTTTCATACTCGCTTTAGCCATGCATTAGGAGCCATGCACCTCATGACCGAAGCTCTGGCAACACTTCAATCCAAAGGACACCAGATATCCGAAATTGAAATCGAAGCAGCTCAGTTGGCTATTTTACTACATGATATTGGCCATGGGCCTTTCTCGCATGTCCTGGAATATACATTGCTTGATAACGTAAACCATGAACTCATTTCTGAGATCATCATGAAAGAGCTCAATCAGGTTTTTGAAGGAAAACTTAGTCTGGCAATCGAGATTTTCAACAATCAATACCACCGTCCATTTTTCCACCAGTTGGTATCCAGTCAGCTCGATATGGATCGCATGGATTACCTTAACCGCGACAGTTTTTATACGGGTGTAGTTGAAGGCAAAGTGGGTGCAGAGAGAATTATCAAAATGTTAAATATCGTTGACAATGAGCTGGTGGTGGAGGAGAAAGGCTTGTTGAGTGTTGAAAACTTTCTCGTAGCACGAAGACTCATGTACTGGCAGGTGTATTTGCACAAAACGGCCATTAGTGCCGAGACGATTCTGATCAAGTTATTTGAAAGAATCAAAGAACTTAACGGTAAAGGCGAAACCGTAAACCTCCCCTATCCGATTTCGGTTTTTATGCTTGAAAATGTAAATAAAGAGAAATTTTTAGGTGAAGAAAAATATCTTCAAACATTTCTTAAGCTCGACGATTATGATATTTGGGGACTGATTAAGCAATTACAAAATCACCCTGACATACTTCTCTCTTACCTTTCTACTTGTTTGACCGACCGAAACCTTTTTAAAATCAAGATGGATATCGACCTGGATACACAAGCATTGCGTATAGAAAAAACCATGGAATTGCTGGAAAGAAAAATCAACCCGCAGTTTCTGAAATATTTGGTGGTGGAAGGCAGTATTAGTAACAGCGGTTATATAGCTAAAGAGTCGAATATAAAGATTTTAATGAAAAATGGTATTATACTCGACATATCAGAGGCTTCTGACCTACCGACCATCAAGGCAATGAGCAATATTGTCAAAAAAAATTATATATGTTATGCCAATGATGTATATTTACGGTGATTTTAGTAGCCGTTTACACCATCTCAAATAGGGTTAATGAAGTTTTCTTTAAAGCAAATAGCACACCTCGTCGGAGGAGATTTAAGGGGTGATGGCGAAATACTCGTACATGACTTTGCAAAAATCGAAGAAGGGAAACCTGGATGTATTTCTTTTTTGGGAAATCCCAAGTATGAAAATTATATCTATTCCACCTCCTCAAGTGCAGTCATCGTTTCCAAAAATTTTGAACCACGCAAAGAAATTACCACCAATCTTATTGCGGTAGAAGATCCCTATCTGGCCATTGGTAATCTGATGTCGGAATATCAGAAACTTACAAAAAATCAAAAGATGGGTCGTGAAGAGTTTTCAGTTGTAAAAGAATCAGCAAAAGTGGCGGAGAGTGCATACATTGGTTCGTTTGCATATATTTCTGAAGGAGTAGTAATCAAAGAAAACGCTCAAATCTTCCCTCATGTATTCTTAGGAAAAAATGTAAAAATCGGAAAAAACACTATTATTTATTCCGGTGCAAAAATATACGACGGTATAGAAATCGGTGAACATTGTGTGATACATGCAGGTGCTGTAATAGGCTCTGATGGATTTGGTTTCGCTCCCGATGCCAACGGTGTTTATCAGGACATCCCACAGTTAGGCAAGGTGATTATCGGAAACCATGTGAGCATTGGGGCCAACACTACAATTGACAGGGCTACCATGGGTGCAACCTTGATTGGAAACGGTGTAAAACTCGACAATTTGGTACAAATCGGGCATAATGTGGAGATAGGCGACAATACCGTCATAGCTTCCCAATCAGGAGTAGCGGGCTCTACTAAAATCGGAAAATCTTGTCTGATAGCAGGCCAGGTGGGTTTGGTGGGTCACATAAGCATCGCCGACGGCACCAAAATAGGAGCACAATCGGGTGTGAGCAAAAGTATCACCACACCGGGCCAATCCTTCTCCGGTCGCCCTCTTTTACCTATTAATGAATATCTTAAACAACAGGTTACATTAAAAAAGATATTTGAAAATATAAATAAAAAATAAACCTTTTTGATAATGAATTTAAAACAGCATACCATTTCTGAAAATGTTTCGGTTTACGGAAAAGGATTGCATACCGGTGAGCTAGTTTCAATAACTCTCAAACCGGCTTCTAATAATCATGGAATTATATTTCAGAGAATAGACCTTGAAAACAAACCTTTGGTTCCGGCATTGGTTGACAATGTGGTAGATACCAGCCGCAGCACAGTAATCGAAAAAGACGGAGGTCGTATAGGCACTATTGAACACCTGATGGCTGCTCTGGCAGGCTTGCAGGTTGATAATATATTAGTAGAAATTGACGGTCCTGAGGTACCCATCCTCGATGGTAGTGCAATTCCTTTTATAGAATTGATTGAAAAAGCGGGAATACAGGAACAAAATGCTTTGCGTAATTATTACGATGTACCCGAGGCGGTTCACTATAGGAATGTAGAAAAAAACATCGAACTGGCTGCTTTGCCATTGGATGATTACCGCCTGACAGTAATGGTCGATTTCAACTCGCACATATTACACCCGCAACATGCTCAGCTTCATGAAATATCCCTTTTTAAAGAGCATATTGCCCCTTGTCGCACTTTTGTATTTGTACACGAAATAGAAAATCTGGCAAAACTTGGCCTCATTAAAGGGGGTGACCTTAGCAATGCGGTAGTAATTTCTGAAACTGATATTACACAAAAACAAATATCAGATCTGGAGACACTTTTAGATAAAAAAATTGAAAGTGATGGAAAAGCCGGTATTATGAATGATGAGAAACTCAAGTTTCATAATGAGCCCGCCAGACACAAACTATTGGATTTGATGGGCGATCTTGCCCTAATAGGCCGCCCTTTAAAAGCTCATATCCTTGCCGCAAGACCAGGACATGCCTCTAATGTAGAGCTGGCAAAACTGATCAAAAAACAAATAGATCAAAAATCTACAGCCGCTCCTTACTTTGATGCCAACGCCGAGCCGGTTTTTACCGTAATAGATATAGCAAAGCTTTTGCCACATCGTTATCCATTTCAATTGGTTGACAAAATCATGTCATTGGACGGAACAACGGTGATTGGAATTAAAAACATTACTATGAATGAGCCACAGTTTACGGGTCATTTCCCTGATAATCCGGTAATGCCTGGGGTTTTGCAGGTAGAGGCCATAGCTCAGACAGGTGGTGTATTGGTTTTAACATCAACCGGTGAGCCCGAAAAATACTGGCCTTATCTGGTTGGAATAGAAAGTTGCAGGTTTTTTAAAAATGTTTTGCCGGGAGATTCGTTAGTAATAAGATGTACCCTATCGGCACCCATTAGAATGGGCGTAGCCAAAATGCATGGAGAAGCCTGGGTCGGCAAAAATTTAGTTTGCTCTGTCGATATGACAGCCCGATTGGTAAAGAAATCCAATTAAAAGAATAATTATATGACACAGCCCTTGGCTTATGTGCACCCCGGTGCAAAGATTGCTCAAAATGTTGTTATTGAGCCTTTTACTACCATACAAAATGATGTTGAAATAGGTGAAGGTACCTGGATTGGTCCCAACGTTACTATTTTTGAAGGAGCAAGAATTGGAAAAAATTGTAAGATTTTTCCAGGAGCGGTAATCTCGGCCATTCCTCAGGATTTAAAATTCAAAGGTGAATATACCACCGCTGAAATAGGGGACAATACGGTTATAAGAGAGTGTGTAACTATCAATAGGGGTACATCAGACCGCAACAAAACCCTTGTGGGCAATAATTGTCTTTTGATGGCTTATGTTCATGTTGCCCACGACTGTTTTTTGGGTGACAATGTGATACTTTCCAATGGCGTGCAATTGGCCGGACATATTACATTGGGTGACTTTGTAATCATTGGTGGAACCAGTGCGGTACATCAGTTTGTCAATATCGGGGCACATTCAATGATTGCCGGAGGTTCCCTTGTTAGAAAAGACGTGCCTCCATTTGTAAAAGCTGCCCGCGAGCCATTGTCTTATTCAGGGGTAAACTCTATTGGATTGAGAAGAAGGAATTTTACCAGTGAAAAGATTGAGGAGATTCAGGAAATATATCGCATAATATATCTTTCAGGATTAAATAATTCCGCGGCAATCGATAAAATTGAATTAGAATTGGCTGCCACTGCAGAAAGAGACGAAATCATTAATTTTGTAAGAAACTCCGAGAGAGGGATTATCAGAAGTGGTGGTAACAAAAACGTCGAATAATTTGCTGACAATTGAGGCAGAAAATATTGGCAAAAAGTATAAAAATGAATGGATATTCAGGAAATTAAATTTTGAATTCTCTGAAAATCAAGCCATTGCTATCACCGGACCAAATGGATCAGGAAAATCCACTCTGATGCAGGCACTGGCCGGAATGATTCCCGTTAATGAGGGAAAAGTTGCTTATTCTACTACCGGAAATAATATTCATGAAGAGGAATTTCATAAGCATTTATCATTTTCCGCCCCTTATCTTGAACTGATAGAGGAATTTACCTTACAGGAAGCGGTTATTTTTCATAAAAAGTTTAAAGAATTTAAAGATGGAATATCTGCCGGTGATTTTTTGAAACAAATTGAGCTTGAAAAACACCGAAATAAGCAGATAAAGTTTTTCTCCTCAGGCATGCGTCAGCGTCTCAAACTTGGTTTGGTATTTTACAGTACTTCTGAAGTCTTGTTTTTTGATGAGCCCACCTCCAACCTCGACGAAAAAGGTTTCAATTGGTATAAATCTGAAATTGAAAAGGTTTTGGGACAAAGATTAATCCTCGTTTCATCTAACGAACCCAAAGAATATGAATTTTGCAAAAAGCATCTTGATATTTTGAATTTTAAATAGTTGGTTTTGTTAATAGTTAACTATTTGATTTAAGTTTCTACCAGGTTTTTTCCAGAAAAATTAAAACCAATTCATTTAAAAAAAATACCACGAATAAATCAATATTCGTGGCATCAAATAAATTCTATTATTATTATCTTTATAAACCTACATATTCTGCCGAAATCATTGAAACAGCTTTAGCTTCAAGCAAAGAACTTCCCATCAAATATTCGTCAATGGCTCTGGCTGCTTCACGACCTTCGGATATAGCCCAAACTACCAAAGACTGTCCTCTACGCATATCCCCCGCAGCAAAAACCTTTTCAACCGAAGTTTTATACTTAACGGCATCAACGTTTCCTCTGGCATCCAGTTTTACTCCCAGACCTTCCAATAAGCCCTTCGGCTGAGGATAAAGAAATCCTGCCGCAATTAGGGCTAACTCACAAGGATATACTTTCTCTGTTCCGGCTTTTTCCTTCATAACCATTCTGCCATTCTCATTTGCCCACTCAATTTCAACCAGTTTAATAGCCTTCAGGTTTCCATTTTCGTCGCCAATAAACTCTTTGGTATTGATACTCCATGCTCTTTCGCATCCTTCTTCATGCGAAGTCGAGGTTCTGAGCATCATAGGCCATTGCGGCCATGGAGTGCTTTCGTCTCTAGTTTTTGGAGGCATAGGCATAATCTCAATCTGATTGATGGTAGCCGCACCCTGACGGTTGGAAGTTCCAACACAATCAGATCCGGTATCACCTCCACCAATCACAAATACATTTTTACCTGTGGCCGATAACTCGCCATTGGCATATTTTTCGCCACGATGGTCTTTGGTATTATCCACAGACTTACCATGTTCCTGAGCCACTCTTTTATTTTGTTGACTCAAAAATTCCATAGCAGGATAAATTCCTTTTAGCTCCCGACCTGAGATTTCAATATCCCGGGGCACTGTAGATCCTCCTGATAATAAAACAGCATCAAAGTCGGCCAGTAGTTTATCTGATTTGTAATCTATACCAACATTAACACCAGTTTTAAAAGTAATTCCTTCAGCCATCATTACTTCTAAACGGCGGTCAATGATTGATTTATCGAGTTTAAAATCCGGAATTCCATATCTTACCAACCCACCTATCTGATCGGCTCTTTCAAAAACTGTGACATTGTGCCCTGCTTTGCTAAGCTGACTTGCCGCGGCCAAACCTGCTGGACCTGAACCCACTACCGCTACTTGCTTGCCACTGCGTTTTTTAGGAGTATTGGGTACTACCCAACCATTTTCAAATGCTTTTTCGATAATCGATTTCTCAATATATTCAATGGCAACCGGCGACTTATTTATCCCAAGTACACAGGCCGACTCACAAGGAGCAGGACAGATGCGGCCGGTGAATTCTGGGAAATTATTGGTTGAGCTTAGCAAAGTGTAAGCATACTGCCAGTTTTGATCATAAACCGCATCGTTAAATTCCGGAATAATATTTCCCAAAGGACAACCGCTGTGGCAAAACGGTATTCCGCAATCCATACATCTGGCGGCTTGTTCTTTGGTTTGAGATTCTGAATATTGAACCTCTACCTCTTTGTAATCTTTTTTTCTTTCGGCGATATCTCTTTTCTGAGAAGCCTTTCTTTCAAATTCTAAAAAACCGGTTGGTTTTCCCATTTTATATAAACTTTACTATCTGAAATTCAATTAATTAAGCTGCGATACTTTCTGATTCTTTTTTCATCAAAATCTTCTTGTAATCTCTTGGGAATACTTTCACAAATTTTGCTTTTTCTGTTTCCCAGTTATCCAAAATGGCTTTGGCAACGTCACTACCTGTAGTTTCAAAATGTTTGGAAATCATGTTTTTAAGCAATAATTCGTCACTTGGAAGCAATTCATCCAAATCAACCATTTCCTTATTACATTTTGCATCAAAGTCTGATTTTTCGTCATATATAAACGCCAGACCACCACTCATACCGGCTGCGAAATTTCTTCCCACTTCACCGAGTATTATTACTACACCGCCTGTCATATACTCGCATCCGTGGTCACCAACCCCTTCAACCACAACTTTGGCACCTGAATTTCTTACACAGAAACGCTCACCGGCCATCCCTCTGATATAGGCTTCACCTGAAGTCGCTCCGTAAAACGATACATTTCCTACTGCCATATTTTTTGAAGGCTCAAAAGTGGCACTTCTATCGGGATAAACCACCAATTCTGCCCCACAAAGACCTTTTCCAAAATAATCATTGGCATCACCTTCCAACTCAAATTTCAAGCCTTTAGTTGAAAATGCTCCGAAAGATTGTCCGGCTGTACCACGGTATTTGTAGTGAATGGTATCTTGAGGAAGGCCGTCACCTTTGTATTTTTTTGAAACCTCATTGGAAAGCATCGCTCCAATAGTGCGGTTCAGGTTGTTAACGGTATATTCTGCAGTTACTTTTTCACCAGATTCCAACGCTTTTTTAGCATCACTAATCATCTGCCAATCCAAAACACCTACTATCCCATGATCCTGCTCTTCTTTTTTGTAAAGAGCTACCGAATCATCGGCTTCTTCTTTGTATAGTATTCTGGAAAGATCAAGGTTTTTAAGTTTCCAATGGTCAAGTTTAGCCCGTTTTTTCAATATTTGAGATTGACCAACCATTTCGTTGATTGTACGGAAACCTAATTCAGCCATGATTTCCCTTACTTCCATAGCCAAATAGGTAAACATATTGACAACATGCTCGGGTTTTCCACTAAACAAGGCCCTCAGGTCTTTGTTTTGTGTAGCAACTCCCACAGGACAAGTATTCAGGTGACATTTTCGCATCATGATACAACCCACAGTAACCAATGCTGCAGTAGCAACTCCAAACTCTTCAGCTCCCAAAAGTGCTGCAATTACAATATCACGTCCGGTTCTGATCTGACCATCAGCCTGAACAGTTATTCTTCCCCGCAATTTGTTTCTTACCAGAGTCTGGTGTGTTTCTGCCAATCCAAGCTCCCATGGAAGACCTGCGTGTCGAATTGAAGAAAGTGGTGAAGCACCTGTTCCACCATCATATCCGGCAATTAGTACCACATCGGCATGAGCTTTCGCAACACCGGAAGCAACTGTACCTACACCTGCCTCAGAAACTAGTTTTACCGAAATACGGGCGGCTCTGTTTGAATTTTTTAAGTCAAAAATCAACTGAGCCAAATCCTCTATAGAATAAATATCATGATGTGGCGGAGGAGATATCAAACCCACACCAGGAGTCGAATGCCTCACTTTTCCAATCCAATCATCTACTTTATGACCGGGAAGCTGACCGCCTTCACCAGGCTTGGCACCCTGAGCCATTTTGATTTGAAGCTCTTTGGCATTAGTCAAATAATAAGAAGTTACCCCAAAACGGCCTGAAGCTACCTGTTTGATATTTGAGCTAAGGATATCTCCATTTTCATTGGGTTGATATCTGATTTCGTCTTCACCGCCCTCTCCACTATTTGACCTGCCTCCGATTCGATTCATTGCGATAGCCAAGGTGGTGTGTGCTTCCCAGGAAATAGAACCAAAAGACATGGCCCCTGTTGCAAATCGGGTAAGGATGCTTTCGATAGATTCGACTTCATCAATCGAAATTGATTTATTGGTGTTTTTGAAATCCAGTAAACCTCTCAAAGTCATTGCTTGTTCGGTCTGGTCATTCATCAGGCGAGAGTATTTTTTGAATATCTCATACCCTTTTGCAGGATCCTTCTCCCCGATTCTGGTTGACTGCTGAAGCAAATGAATGGTGTCTGGATTAAACAAGTGTTTTTCACCTCTTTGTTTCCATTGGTACACCCCACCCACTTCCAGTTTTCTTACGCTTGAAACTGCTACTTTCGGATAAGCAATTGCATGTCTGATTAAACATTCTTTTGCGATATCGGCCAAAGAAAGACCTTCTATTCTTGAGATTGTACCTGTAAAATATCGATCAACTACGGATTTATTCAGACCTATACATTCAAAAATCTGTGCTCCGCGGTAAGACTGAAGCGTTGATATTCCCATTTTTGAGAAAATCTTAAGCAACTCTTTATCTACTGCCTTGGCGTAATTTTTATACAATTGTTCATCTGTAAATTCTCCATCAATCAAGCCTTTCCTGTTCATATCGGAGATTGATTCGAGAGCGATATAAGGACAAATACCAGACGCACCATAACCTATCAGGGTTGCAAAATGGTGAGTTTCCCAAATATCACCTGCCTCAACCAAAATACCCACTTTACCTCTAAGTCCTTGTCTGATAAGGTAATGATGAATAGCAGCTGTGGCCAATAATGTCGGAATTGGAGCGTGGTCAGAATCAATCGAACGATCGGAAAGAATCAATATCTCGAAACCATCATTGATGGCATCTTCGGCGTAACGGCAAATCCGTTCCAAAGCAAATTCAAGAGATTTGCCAGGATCTTTAGATTCTACATTGAAATATGTATTGATGGTTTTTGCCTGAAAACCTTCATAATCCACAAAGCGAAGTTTGTCAAATTCTTTAATGGTCAAAACAGGATGCTCCAATTGTACCTGACGGCAATGCTTAGGAGATTCGGTAAGTATATTATCGGCAGCACCCACAAACGAAATCAATGACATAATAGCCCGCTCACGAATAGAATCTATAGGTGGGTTGGTTACCTGAGCAAAAAGTTGCTTAAAATAATAGGAAAGGTGCTGACTTTGATTTGACAAAACGGCTAATGGTGAGTCAATGCCCATAGAACCAATCACTTCGGTGCCTGAAGTGGCCATTGGAGCCAAAATAGTCCTCAAATCCTCAGAAGTATATCCACTGGTTTGCTGGCGTCTTAAAAGCGATTTCTCATCATAATTGGTATATGGTCTGATGGATTCGGGCAACACTGAAATCCTGATCTTATGTTCATCGAGCCATTCCTGATAGGGTTGTCTGGAACAAATATCGGCTTTCAGTTCTTCATCAGGAATGATGCGGCCTTGCTCCATATCTACCACAAACATTTTGCCGGGCTGTAAGCGACCTTTTGAAATCACTTTTGACTGATCTACATCCAAAACTCCAGCCTCAGAAGCCATGATAACGGTATCATCGTCAAGTACCCAATACCTTGAAGGACGCAATCCGTTTCTGTCAAGGGTTGCTCCTACTATATTTCCATCTGTAAATGAAATTGAAGCCGGGCCATCCCATGGCTCCATGATACTCGAATGATACTCATAGAAGGCTTTTCTAACAGGATCCATCTGCTCGTTGCCATCCCAGGCTTCGGGAATCAGCATCATCATTACATGGGGAAGGGAACGACCTGAAAGATATAATAATTCAATCGCGTTGTCAAGGTGGGCTGAATCAGAATTGCTTTTATCACAAATCGGCAATATCATCTTCATTTCTTTTTCGGTGAAAAACTCCGAATAGAATGTCGTCTCAGCGGCTCTGATCCAGTTTACGTTTCCTTTTACCGTATTTATCTCACCATTATGTGCTATATATCTGAAAGGTTGAGCGAGTTTCCATGAAGGGAAAGTATTGGTAGAAAATCTGGAATGTACTATCGCAAAAGCAGAAACTACGTTTTCGTTGGTCAAATCAGGAAAGTAATACTTGAGCTGATTGGTTGTAAGCTGACCTTTGTATGAAACTGTTTTGGAAGACAAAGAAGAAAAATAGAAATGCTCCATCGCTCCTTCGACCGATTCTTTGATAATTTTGGTAGCAAATTGTCTTAAAACATACAATCTTCTCTCAAAAGACATGCTATCCTGTAAAGCATCTGTTTTTTGAACAAAAACCTGCTCTACCCAAGGTTCAACTGAGCCAGAATCATGACCAAGCGTATCATTTTGTGTTGGAACTTTTCTGTAACCCAAAAGCTTAAACCCAAGACTATTTATTTTCCTGTTCAAAATCTCTTTACATTCTTCCCGGGCAGTTGCGTTATTTGGGAAGAATACCATTCCCAGACCGTAACTTCCAAGTTCAGGCAAATCGATACCCAGATTAAGACATTCTTCAAATAAAAACTCATGAGGAATTTGCAACAAAATACCTGCTCCATCACCAGAGTTAGGGTCACAACCACAGGCACCCCGGTGATCCATTCTTTCAAGCATATGAATGGCATCTTCCACGATTTGATGCGATTTTCTACCTTTCAGGTGAGCCCTGAAACCTATTCCACAGGCATCGTGTTCAAATTCCGGTGAGTAAAGACCTTGATTTTGATAGTTATCAGTCATTTTTTAAAAATAGAATTGTTTATTGTACTCTTATATTTTAATAAAACCAATAAAATTTTACTAAAATAAAAGTTATAAAAATGCAAAAATTATAGTATTTTATAAAAGCTGCAATGCAATTTAATAATAATTTAAAAGGTAAAAAGTAGTATTTGCCAAATTTTATATATGTCAAAAAAACTTGTGATTAAAATAATAGAATCTATAAGAATTATACAATTTAGGCAAAAAAAAAGGTGACGATAGCCACCTTAAATTTACAAAAAAATTATCATCTTACAGCAAGAAACCTACTCCCACAGTATTATTGCTGAATTCATCAATTAAGATAAAGGCTCCGTTGGCAGGATTTGATTCAAATTTATCGGCAAAAATGGGTCCTGACAAACGGAAAGTAACTACCCCTATCTGATTTAGCTTTAATTCTTCTGCATTCTTTATTTCTTCAAAATTTGATATCTCCAGACTTGAATTGATCTCTGAAACTTTGGTTTTAACCCGATTAATACTGTGCTGCAGCAAATACGAGCTTCCTTCTTTCATAGGTTTGGTATCCATCCAACATACCTGAGCCGTGATTTGCTTACTAAATTCGGGTTGCTCACCTACTTTTACAAGCATGTTTCCTCTGCTGATATCAATGTCATCGGCCAAAGTAATCACGACAGATTCTGTTTGGGCGGCAGAATCCAATTCTGTTTCAAATTTTAATATTTTTTCAACTTTACTGATTTGATTACCCGGCAATGCTGTGACCAAATCACCCTTTGAAATACTTCCGGAGGATATTTTTCCGGCATAACCTCTGAAATCATGAAACTCATCAGATTTAGGTCGAACCACATGCTGGATCGGGAATCTGAAAGGCAGGTTTTCCTGCTCCGGGTTAAGTGGAGGGATACCTTCCAGTAATTGTAATAAAGATTCACCCTGGTACCAAGGCATTTTTTCTGACACATTCACGATGTTTTCCCCATACAAAGAGGATAAGGGAATAAATGAAATGTTCTGGTTTGGCTTTCTGGCCTGAGTGGCAGCTTCATTAAAATCACTTTTGATTTTTTCAAAAACAGCCTGATCATAATTTACCAGGTCCATTTTATTAACGGCCACTATTACATTCTTGATTTCCAGTAAAGAGGAAATATAAAAATGCCTGCGGGTCTGCTCCCCTACTCCATTTCTGGCATCAATCAATATTATGGAAACCGAAGCGTTGGATGCACCTGTCACCATATTTCGGGTATATTCAAAATGACCCGGAGTATCGGCTATTATGTATTTTCTGTTTGGGGTATTAAAATAAATGTGTGCCACATCTATAGTTATACCCTGTTCTCTTTCTGCTATCAAACCATCCGTCAATAAAGACAAATCCACAAAATCAAGGCCTTTTCTCTGGCTGGCTGCCTTAAGGGCTTCGATTTTATCTTTGGTGATTGACTGCGTTTCGAAAAGAAGCCTTCCTATCAATGTGCTTTTGCCATCATCAACAGAGCCGGCAGTTGCTATTCTTAATATATCCATTTTTTAAAAATATCCTTGTTGTTTACGTTTTTCCATGGCGGCTTCTGAGCGTTTATCATCGATTCTTGCTCCTCTTTCCGAGATTTCCGCCTCCAATATTTCTTCAATTATCGTATCAATAGTATCTGCTTCCGATGAAACAGCAGCTGTACAAGTCATGTCTCCTACAGTACGGAAACGCACGACAGTTTCGTATGGAATCTCATCTTCTGTTTTATTGATAAATTCTGAATCAGACCAAATCATGCCATCTCGATCAAAAACCATCCTTTTATGAGCATAATAAATGGAAGGAATAGCCACGTTTTCATCTTTTATATAATTCCAGACATCCAGCTCCGTCCAGTTTGAAATCGGAAAAACCCTCACGTTTTCTCCAATGTCAATTTTACCATTGAGCATATCAAACAATTCAGGTCTTTGTTTTTTTGCATCCCACTCTCCAAAATCATTCCTTACTGAGAAAATCCGTTCTTTGGCTCTGGCTTTCTCTTCATCTCTGCGGGCTCCACCGATACAGGCATCAAACTTAAATTCTTCGATGGCATCCAGCAACGTAACCGTTTGAAGGGCATTTCTGCTGGCATATTTTCCGGTTTCTTCTTTTACCCTACCTGCTTTTATGCTTTCTTCAACGGTTCTAACAATTAACTCTACACCCAATTCAGCCACCAATTGGTCTCTGAATTCTATGGTTTCGGGGAAATTGTGACCGGTATCGACATGCAGCAATGGAAAAGGGATTTTTCCGGGATAAAACGCCTTTTGGGCTAATCTGACTAAAGTTATCGAATCTTTTCCGCCGGAAAACAATAAAACGGGTTTTTCAAATTGGGCTACTACTTCCCTGATGATGTATATCGCCTCGTCTTCCAGTGCTCTCGGGAAATGTTTATTTATGTCCATTTACAAATACTAAATTATTTTCTTTCTAAATTATGATTTAATTCCGTGCAATCCGCATTCTTTGTGTGAGGTCTCCCACCACCAGCGTCCCGCACGAGGATGTTCACCCGGCTCAATTGCCCTTGTACAAGGTTGACACCCAATACTTATAAAACCTTTTTTATGCAAAACATTCTGTGGCACTTTATTTTCTTCCAGATAGCCTTCCATTTGCTCTTGTGTCCAGTGAAGCAAAGGATTGAATTTGAAAATATCGTTGGCTTCATCAAATTCCCACATCTGCATTTGGCTTCGGTTGTCTGATTGCTCGGCTCGCAGACCGGTTATCCAAACTTTATTTCCCGCAAGTGCTTTTTTTAAAGGTTTAATTTTCCTCAAAAAACAACACTCTTTACGGTTTTCAATGGATTCGTAAAAAGAATTAAAACCTTTTTCAGAGGTGAGTTTTTCAATATCGTTGGCATCCGGGAAACAAACTTTGATATCCTTCTTGAATTTGGCTCTGGTTTTATCCATCAATTCGTAGGTTTCCTGAAAAACCCTGCCGGTATCCAACGTGAAGACTTCAATGGGAAGGTTATTTTTGAAAATCAAATCGGTTATAACCTGATCTTCCTGCCCGAAAGAAGTAGAAAAAACAACGCCTTCGGGGTATTGCCTTAGAACTTCCCGGAAGCTTTCCAATAAATCTAAATTATTTAATCTATCGTTCATAAAGATTATCAAAATGCAAAAATAAATTTGAAATGGCAAGTGCTTAAATATTAATCATAAAATCTTGTGTTTTATGACAAATTTCATTTTTTGAAAATTGGGCATATCGGGCCACTTCACCTACTAAAATGATAGCCGGATTAGTCATATGGTATCTTTTAGCCAGAGTGGAAATTTCTGAAATTTTTCCCGAAATCAACTTTTGATTGGGCATTCCTGCGTTTTGAATGATACAAAATGGCAATTCATTTTTATTTTCATCAAGAAAAGCTTTTCTGATTACTTCAAGCTTACTCATGGCCATCAAAAAAACTAATGTAGCATTGGATTGGGCTGCAATCTTAAGATCATCTGAAAATCTGCCATCAGATTTGTGGCCGGTCATAACCCAAAACCCATCACTCGAATCGCGACTGGTTAGAGGAATATTAAATTGACCCAAAGAAAAAACTGAAGATATCCCCGGAATATAATCGCATTTTACTCCCCGATATTCAGCAAAGTCAATTTCCTCTCTGCCTCGGCCAAACACAAATGGATCGCCTCCTTTAAGCCGCACGACATGGCCTTTTTCATAGGCTTTTTCTACAATAAGGAAATTGATACTATCCTGACTGATACCACTTTGATGCCCCTTTTTACCAACAAATATTTTTTCGCAAAGCGGATGACAATATTCAAGCAGTTCCTCATTAGCCAATGCATCATATAGTACCACATCGGCATTTCTTAAAGCTTTGATAGCTTTCAGGGTTATCAGGTCCGGATCACCATAACCGGCACCTAACAAAGTTAGTCTTGGGGTTTTTATATTTTCTTCCTGGTCTGTCATTTTTCAGCTAAAAAATTTAATTCCCTACGTTTTTTGGTCTCGGCTACAAACTTTTCGGCTACAAAAATGTAAGTTTTTGCAAATTCTTCTGTTGGCTCATTTTTATTGATTTGCAAAACATTTTCTTCAAAATTCGAATCAAAATTTGCAGAAAACTCAGTGATTACTTTGTTCTGGGTGTTACAATTGACATCAATATCCAGCAATAATGCTTTTGCCGCATTGATTTGACCGCTGTAAGCAAGGTAAATTGCATCAGCCCATTGTTTATTATCAAATGCCCCTCTTGCATCATCCAGTTTCTCTTCAGCTTCAAGAAATAAAGTACCAACCAGGTCAATCATCACTCCGGCACATTCACCTACTCCTATGGCCGTTTCAAAAGCTTCACTTTGACCCCAATCTACAAAATCAGAATCTCTGAGATTGTCAAGTTGAGCAAGTGGTTTCAGCAATTCATAGAAATAATTTTTACCCTTTCTATCATAATAATCATTGAAATATTCACCGGAAATTTGATTTTCATAAAAATCTCTGAACAACACCCTTAGCACTTCAGGCCCTCTTTTGGAAGGCACTTTTATTACTTTTTCGGCAGCTCTTCCTTCACCATCACCCAAATTTCCACCGCCTAATAGCACCTGCAAAGCAGGAAGAACTTTCTTCTCGGCCGATTTTAAAGAACTACCATGAAAACCGATAGAAGCCATCCCATGCTGTCCGCAAGAATTCATACAGCCAGAGATCTTGATTTTCAGATTGTTATTTTTTACCAAATCCGAAAACTCATAATCGATCACCTTTTCAAGTTCATAAGTAATACTCGTACTGTCAGAAATAGCCAGATTACAGGTATCAGTTCCCGGACAAGCTGTGATTTTAGCAACACTATTGGCTCCGGGTGCAGCCAGATTTGCTTGTTTTAGAATTTCAAAAACATAAGGCAGGTTTCTTTCGGGAACATTCCTGAAAAACAATCCCTGATTGATAGTTACTCTGATGTCATCTGAAATATGGTGTTGAAGTTTTCCAATTAAAAAACGGGATGTCGCTGTTGAGATATTTCCAAGTGGCACTCTTACAAAAACCCCAAATTTTCCTTGCTGATTTTGAGCAAATACATTGGTTTCTTTCCAAAGTTTGTAATCTCCGTCATTGGCGATATCCGATTCAACGATTTTCAACACTTCATCAGCCAAAGACAAATTGGTTTCAATGACAAATTCTTTATTTTTTATTGCAATCCTTTCCTCAACTACCAATTTCAGGAATTCTTCCAGTCCAATTTTTTGAACCAAAAATTTAAGTCTGGCTTTGCTTCTTGAAATCCGCTCGCCATGTCGGTCAAACACTCTTAAAACAGCCTCGGTGAATGGAATCAATTGATTTTCAGGCAAAAATTCATGAACCAAATCAGCCATCCTGGGCTGAGCACCCAATCCACCCGCCAGATAAACCTTAAACCCTCTTTTCCCATCCACTAATTTGGGAATGAAACCCAAATCGTGCATATAAACCAGGGCACTATCTTCAGCACTATTTGAAAAAGCAATTTTGATCTTCCTGCCCATTTCCTGACAAATAGGATTCCGAAGAAAATATTCGAAAACCGCATGACAGTACGGAGTCACATCGAAGGGTTCTTTGGGGTCAATTCCTGCAGTTACTGATGCAGTCACATTTCTAACTGTATTGCCGCAAGCTTCGCGTAGGGTGATATTATCTTGTTCGAGTTTAGCCCAAAGTTCCGGAGTCTTATCAAGGCTAACAAAATGTATTTGTATGTCTTGCCGTGTTGTAAGGTGCAGGTTACCTGTTGAATATTCATCCGAAATATCAGCAATTCTTGCCCATTGTCTGAAAGTCATTTTACCATAAGGCAGTTTGATTCTGACCATTTGGACTCCATGCTGACGTTGTCCATACACACCGCGAGCGAGTCTTAGGCTTCTGAATTTGTCTTCATGAAGGCTTCCTTCCTTAAATAACCTGATTTTCTGTTCAAGGTCGATAATATCTTTCTCTACCAGGGGATTTTCTATCTCCGTTCTGAAACTCTGCATCTGCGATTCCGAATTTTTTCTTCAAATATATATTAACTCTATTGATTTTATAGACTTAATTATTAAAAAAACTTCATTTTTCGAAAAAAATGAATGAAATAATACTATTGAAAATTTAAAAAGTTAAATTTTGGCCTTCTTCAGCAAGTTTAGAATTTGGGAAAATCTCTTTTGCCTCATCCAAAATATGGTTAATGGTTTTATAACGGGAAGAAAAGTGACTCAAAATCAACTGCCCAACCCCGGCTTTTTTAGCAATGGTGGCAGCCTGAGCGGCTGTACTATGAAACGTGGATTTTGCTCTTTCCGACATTTCATTGGAAAATGTGGCCTCGTGGTAAAGCAAGTCTGAATTTGCGATGAATGGAATTATAGTTTCATCAAAAATGGTATCCGAACAGTAAGAAAATGATTTTTCAGGCTGACCATCAGTTGTATATTCCGAATTCTTGTAAGTTTTCCCATTCAATTCATCAAAAACATCCTGGCCATTTTTTAATAAATTGTAAAAAGGAACCGGAAAATTAGCCGGAAGTTTTTCTGAAAGAATTTTCCGTTTACTTGTCTTTTTGGTAACTCTAAAACCTACACAGGGGATTCGGTGTTTAAGCGGAAATGTATTAATTTTCAGGATTTCATCATCAACTATTACGCCCGGATTTTCGGTATCAATTATATGAAAGGTAAGAGGAAAATTGAGAATTGTGCCCGAATGTTTTAATTGAATTGAAATGATATCATCCAATCCTTTTGGGCCAAAAACCGTCAGTGGATCGGATCTTTTTTGCATATTAATTGAACTCAGCAGCCCAATGAGCCCAAAAAAATGATCACCATGTAAATGACTGATTAATATAAACTTAAACCTGGAAACTTTGACTTTATATTGCAGCATTCTGAATTGCGTACCTTCACCACAGTCAATAAGAATCAGAAAATTCTCGACTGTTAAAACCGTCCCCGCCGGATTTCTCTCCAATTGGGGTGTAGCCGAGCCACTTCCTAAAACTTTTAATTCCAATTCTTTTTCGGATTTATCAATATTCGCTTTCTCCTTCTATTCCAAACTCATCATCTTCTTCTTCTTTGAAATCGTTTTCCTGTTCGTTCATAAAAACCGCGTCAATGGCTTCATCAACTGTAGGAAGAAAAAGTAAAAACTCTTCCGCATTGGCCGAAACATAATCCAATATATCATCATTTGTAGTTACCAAAACCAAAAGCCCTGACTCTCTCACACAAATCCGTTGTACTTTCCCAAATAAATTCAGAGCCTTTTCTGAAACACTTTCAACCATAGAAAGGTCAATTATGAAATTTATTTTCCCTTCAGCTGAATATAATCCGGCTATACTTTTTTCAATTTGAGCAGACTGAGCATCATCCATTGCTACTCCATCTACTTTATATATGATGTATTGTTCGTTCTTGTTAATTTCCATGAAATTATATTTCAAACTGCAAAATTAGGGGTTTTTAAGTAATATTTAAGAATACGAATTCTAAATTTCTAATTTATTGAAATATTTTCGGGAAACTTGTTATATAATTTTTCAAAATAAATTACTTTGGTATTCATATTTGAAAATTCTGGAATTGATAACAAAATTCTGGAATTTTATTTTAATAATGTTATTCCAAAAGACTCGAAAATATTAATAATTTCTATCAAAAACTATACTCCTTTTATTAAAACAAGAATATTTTAACTGACGATAATTTAAAAAATGGGCAAAAAAAAACAAGAACAGGCCAAACCTGCCTTTCAAAATGTAGAAGTTTTCTCACTGCTTTCCGACTTTGACATAGGTCTTTTCAAATCTGGCAGACATTTCCGATTGTATGAAAAACTAGGCTCTCATGTAGTTGAAAATCAAGGTGTGACCGGTACATACTTTGGTGTTTGGGCTCCCAATGCGGAATTTGTGAGTGTAATGGGCGGTTTCAATGGCTGGAATACTGAAAGCCATAAGCTATATCCCCGGTGGGACGGCTCCGGAATCTGGGAAGGCTGGATAGCCAATGTAGGTAATGGTGAGGTTTACAAATACTTTATCCAATCAAATATTGGAGGGCAAAAATTGGAAAAAGGCGACCCTTTTGCTTTGAGATGGGAAGAATCTCCAAAAACAGCATCTATGGTTTGGGACACCTGGTATGAGTGGCAAGACAGCAGTTGGATGACCTCAAGAAGAAATAAAAACAGTCTGAATTCCCCGGTTTCGGTTTATGAATTACATGTAGGTTCCTGGAAAAGAGACCCTAATGACAATGACAGGAGGCTGACTTACAGAGAAATTGCAGACACCCTTGTGCCGTACATAAAAGACCTTGGTTTTACGCATGTGGAATTTATGCCGATAATGCAGCACCCTTATGAGCCATCATGGGGCTATCAGATTACCGGATATTTCGCAGCCAGTTCAAGGTTTGGTACTCCGCAG
Organism: Cytophagaceae bacterium; assembly: GCA_016722655.1. NCBI lineage: Bacteria > Pseudomonadati > Bacteroidota > Cytophagia > Cytophagales > Cytophagaceae > Cytophagaceae bacterium. Next base: position 3,353,043 of record JADKIR010000004.1, on the reverse strand, counting down.
GATTTGATGTATTTGATTGAGCAGTTGCACAAAAATGACATTGGAGTAATACTTGACTGGGTGCCCTCACATTATCCAAACGATTCTCATGGTTTGTACAGATTTGATGGCTCCGCACTTTATGAGCATGAAGATCCCAAACTTGGATATCATCCCGACTGGAAATCCTATATTTTTAATTATGGAAGGTACGAAGTCCGGTCATTTTTGGTAAGTAACGCTCTATTTTGGCTTGATCGTTTTCATGCCGATGGTTTGAGAGTCGATGCTGTGGCTTCAATGCTTTACCGTGATTATTCGAGAAATGCAGGAGAATGGATTCCGAATGTTTATGGCGGAAGAGAAAATCTCGAGGTCATTTCGCTTTTCAAAGAAATCAATGAAGAGATCTACCGTTCATTTCCTGATACTCAGACTATTGCAGAGGAATCTACTGCATTTCCGGGTGTATCAAGACCGACCTATCTTGGCGGTTTGGGCTTTGGTATGAAATGGATGATGGGATGGATGAATGACACCCTGAAATATTTTGAAAAAGACCCGATGTACCGCAGATGGCACCAGAATGATCTCACTTTCAGTACGGTATATGCTTTTTCAGAAAACTTCATGTTACCCCTGTCGCACGATGAAGTGGTATATGGAAAAGGTTCTTTGATTGAGAAAATGCCCGGAGATCAATGGCAAAAATTCGCAAATTTGAGATTGCTTTTTGCATATATGTTTACACACCCCGGCACAAAATTATTATTTATGGGAGGGGAATTTGGCCAAACAGCAGAATGGAACTTTAAACAAAGCTTGGACTGGCATTTACTGGAATATGATAACCACAAAGGCATTAGTAATGCTATAAGAGACTTAAACAAAGTTTATACTTCTGAACCTGCACTTTATGACAAACAGTTTAGTGCGGAAGGTTTTGACTGGTTAGACACCACCGATTCTCAAAACTGCGTATTATATTATAGGAGAAAAGGACTTTCAGATGAAGTTTTGATTATTTTGAATATGACACCGGTTCCAAGACAAAATTATAGAATAGGTGTTCCAAAAGACAAAAAATACATTGAGATTTTAAACACAGATAAAACCGAATATTGGGGCTCAGGAATATCAAATCCTGATATAAAAACTGAAAAAATAGGAGTACATGGTTTTGATCAATCTATTGAAATTTCACTTCCCCCTTTAGGTGCAGTTATTTTGAAGTAATTTTATTTCAAATTTTTCAATAAAAAATCTTTAAATTCGGAATAATTGGTAGTCAGTTGTTCCGAATTTTTTGTTTTATCCAATAGTGATTTCAATCGCTCAGGAATTTCAGGAAGGTAACCAAGAGTGTCTTCCATATCCGGCAAAAATTTGGAATAATGTGCTGTCGAAAGAAAAATCCCTATCGCATCAGATTTATTTTCAATGAAATAATCCTTCAATCCCAAATACGCAATGGCAGAATGAGGACAGGTGATATACTTTTTATCCTTTTCTAATTCCTTAATCCCGGCCCTGGTTTGGTTATCGTCATAATATTTCCCGCATATTTGTTTTTGCATTTTTACCAAATCTCTGTCAAAGATTTCGAGCATTCTGGGAAAATTACTTGGATTTCCAACGTCCATTGCGTTGGAAATGGTGGCAATGGAAGGTGATATCGCTTTATAAGTACCTGATAATAAATACTCGGGAACGACCTTATTCAGATTGGTCGCTGCTATGAATTGCTTTACAGGCATTCCCATTTTCATGGCAATCAATCCGGCAGTAAGATTTCCAAAATTACCGGATGGTACCGAAAATACCAATTCCTTATTTTGAGATTTTATTCTTGAAAATGCATATAAATAATAAAATGCCTGGGGTATTAGTCTGGCAATGTTAATAGAATTTGCAGATGCCAGACCAAATTTTTCTTTCAGCTCCTGATCCAGAAAAGCCTGCTTAACCAAAGCCTGGCAGTCATCAAAAGTCCCATCAATTTCAAGAGCAGTTACATTTCCTCCAAGAGTTGTGAGCTGTTTTTCCTGTAGCTCACTTACTTTACCTTTTGGATATAATATCGTAACTGTTATATTTTCTTTTCCAAAAAAACCCTGAGCCACTGCCCCACCTGTGTCTCCACTGGTTGCAACCAATATATTTATCCTATTATTTGATTTTTTCAGAAAATAAGACATTACCCCTGCCATAAACCTGGCCCCAAAGTCTTTAAAGGCCATAGAAGAACCGTGAAAAAGTTCAAGACAATAAATGTTTTCATCCAATTTCACCAAAGGTGCATCAAAATCATAGGCTTGCTCAAGAATACTTTTCAGTGTATTTTCATCGATCAAATCACCAATAAAAGCTTTTGAAACTTCAAATGCTATCTCATTGAAAGTGAGTTTATCGCAGTTTTTCCAAAAAGTTTCGGGTAAAACTGGAATTATTTCAGGCATATATAAGCCATTGTCAGGCGGCAATCCCTGAAAAATAGCATCCTCAAAATTGGTTTCCGGACTCTGGCGGTTTGTGCTGAAAAACTGCATGCTATCGTGATTAATTCAACATTCCTACAAACTGATCAAAAAGATAGTTGGCATCGTGAGGACCCGGTGCGGCTTCCGGGTGATATTGCACAGAGAAAGCTGGTTTGTTTATTAATCTTATGCCTTCAATCGTATTGTCATTTAGATTAATATGTGTCACCTCAATTTCCTTATTTTCAAATGCTTCGTTCGGTTTTACTGCAAAACCATGATTTTGCGAAGTAACCTCGCATTTTCCGGACATAAGGTTTTTTACAGGATGATTTAGGCCACGATGCCCATTGTGCATTTTATACGTACCAATTCCCATTGCTCTTCCCAACAATTGATGTCCAAGACAGATTCCAAATAGGGGTTTACCCGTTTCAAGTATCTTTTTAATTGTCTCGACAGCATAATCCATGGCACCAGGGTCACCGGGTCCATTTGAAATAAAATATCCGTCGGCATTCCATTTCTGAATCTCCGAAAATTCGGATTTTGCGTTAAAGACTTTTACATAGCAATCTCTCTGTGTAAAATTCCTTAAAATATTCCTTTTGCAGCCATAATCAATCACTGCAAGTTTATATTTTGAATCAGGCTCCCCCAGAAAATACGATTCAGACGTACTCACCAAAGAACTAAGTTCCAAACCATCCATTGAAGGACAAGCATCAAGTTGAGCCTTCAGAGCAGCAATATCAGTAGTTTCTGACGAAATAATGCAGTTCATTACACCGGCATTTCTAATGTATCTCACAATCTGCCGGGTGTCAATATCACAAATTCCGACAATACCTGCCTTTTCAAAATATTCTTGTAATGACATATCGGCAGTGGTCCGGGAATAATAATGGTCGGCATAAGCATTGCAAATCATTCCTTTTATCTTGATTCCATCAGATTCCTCTTCTGTATCCAACGTAACGCCATAATTTCCAATATGCGATGTGGTATTTACCACGATTTGGCCAAAATAAGAGGGATCGGTATAAATCTCCTGATAGCCGGTCATTCCGGTATTGAAGCATATTTCACCAAAAGTAGTTCCAATTTTGCCTAAAGCTTTTCCTTTGAAAATCGTTCCATCCTGAAGCATTAGGATGGCATTTTGGGGGGTAAAATTCATTTGAAGATTGATTTCCGATTCAGTTAATTTATCGGAGAACAAAGTTAATCCATTTTTTTGCCAATTCTAAATTTTATTTATTTAAGCCAAATAAAAATACAATAAATACCAAAAATCATCTTTTTAATAGTATGAAACTCATTATTTATATCAAACAAAATGATTAGCTTTATTTCTGAAAACAAAAAATTATGAAAACAATACTAATAGCTACAGATTTTTCGGCCGGTTCAGAAAATGCCAGAAAATACGGATTAAGTCTTGCTAAAAATAATGGCCATTCGGTAAAATATATACATGCTTATACTCCGCCGGTTTTAGACCCCAATATTCCTGTAGGATTAATCGAAGAAACTTTTACTGAAACAATTTCAGTAATTGAAGATAATCTAAAAAAAATAGTGGAGCAGGATCTCCAAATGGGCGTAAAGTCGAGTTTTTTGATTTCCTATAGCGACATAAATTCAATGATTGAAGATGCTTCACAAGACATTGATTTAGAAATGGTGATTGTGGGTAAAACTGGACATACAGGCTTCCTGGATAAGGTTATTGGTTCAACTGCCGAACATTTGGTAAACCATATAAAGTCACCATTATTGATTATTCCTGAAGAATATGACGGGGACATCTACGAACTAATTTGTTATGCTTCAGAACTGGAATATGATGAGGAAAAATTTATTGAAAAAACTCTGAAATGGAAACAACATTCAAAGAATAATTTAATAATCGGGCATATTTTTGAGAAATATGGATTAAATCTTAGGCCTGATTCGCAATTTTTGAATTCAATAAATAAATCTTTTAAAAATTCGGGAATAAAAATCATTGAAAAAGCTGCTAAAACTTTTCATCGGGGAATAGTTGATTTAATACAGGAAGAGAAAATAAGTTTATTGGTATTGACTACCCACAAAAGGGGGTTTCTTGACGGTTTAATCAATCCTTCCAAAACCAAATCCATCATAAGTGATACAAAAATTCCGGTATTAGTCTTTAGTTTTGATTAAAAACGATATTAAAAGAAATAAAAAAAGGAGACCGTTGGGTCTCCTTTTTTGTATATTCCTTTTTTAATCAGGCTTTCTCCTCAGTTTCAGCAGGAGTCTCTCCTTCTTCTTTGGTGCTTTTCTCTGAATCAGCACTTGCAACTTCAGAAACTACTTCAGCAACAGGAGCTTCTTCCACTACTTCCGCAACCGGGGCTTCTTCTACAACTTCAGCCGAAGTTCCTGCTTCGGAAGCAACAGTTTCAGATTTTTTGCTTTTACCTCTTCTAGAGCGTTTTGCTTTAGCTTCAGATTCAGCTGCATCTTTTGTAAGTAGGTTTTCATTGAAGTCAACCAATTCAATCAATGCCACAACAGCATTATCACCTTGTCTTTGACCCAATTTAATAATTCTGGTATATCCACCATTTCTTTCTGCAACTTTTTCTGCAATTTCACCAAACAAAATTTTGATGGCTTCTTTATCTTGCAAATAAGAAAAAACTGTTCTTCTTGAATGTGTATTATCTGCTTTTGATTTGGTAATCAAAGGTTCAACATACATTCTCAAAGATTTTGCTTTTGCCAAAGTAGTTTCAATCCTTTTGGCTTTAATCAATGATACAGCCATATTTGAAAGAAGAGCGTCACGGTGTGACTTTGTTCTACTCAGGTGATTTACTTTTTTTCCGTGTCTCATAAAAAATTAAAATTCGTAAGTAACGGTTTGGTCATCCTCTCGCAGTCAGGCAACCCACCTATTACGATTATTGAAAAATTATACTGCGAACTATATTAATCTTCGTCTAACTTATATTTCGAAACATCCATTCCGAAATGAAGTTGTTTATCAGCAATGAGTTGCTCTAATTCGGTAAGTGATTTCTTACCAAAGTTTCTGAACTTCATCATATCGGCCACTTCTAATCTTGCCAAATCACCCAAAGTTCTGATATCAGCAGATTTCAGACAGTTATAGGCTCTTACAGAAAGGTCAAGATCCTGAAGTGAAGTTTTCAGAAGTTTTCTCATGTGTAGGAATTCTTCATCCACCATATTGTCTTCCTCATCTTTCTTCGAATCAAACACCATGTTTTCATCTGTAAATTTAAGGAAGTGTTGAATCAGGATATGTGAAGCTTCCTGAAGTGCTTTTTCCGGATGAATTGAACCATCAGTTTTAATTTCGAGTAATAGTTTCTCGTAATCGGTTCTTTGCTCTACACGTGTATTCTCAATGCTATATTTAACATTTTTGATCGGAGTGTAAATTGAATCGATTGAAATAAAACCAATTGGAAGGTCGTTGGCTTTGTGTTCTTCACTTGGAACGTATCCTCTTCCTTTATCTACAATAATTTCAAACTCCAATTCTTTTTTAGAATCAAGTCTGGCAATTACCAACTCAGGATTTAATACTTCAAAACAAGAAGAAAACTTACTAATTTCACCGGCTGTAAGTTCAGTTTGATTTTTAACTTTTACAGTTATTTTATTATCAACAAAGTCTGAAATTTTCTTAAATCTAACTTGTTTCAGATTCAAAATTATCTCAGTTACATCGTCCACAACACCTTCAATCGATGAAAATTCGTGGAGTACACCAGGAAATCTCACTGCAGTAATTGCATATCCCTCGAGTGAAGACAACAATATACGGCGAAGAGCATTGCCTATGGTTACCCCATAACCTCTTTCGAGTGGTTTAAACTCAAAAAAACCATGAAAGTCGTCAGCTTTTTCCATTACGACTTTGTCGGGCATTTGAAATGCTAAAATTGACATACTGTGCTGTTTATTTTCGTTAACGAAATAATTATGGGATTATCCCATAATAAATGATTGAAACCACCCTCATTGCTGAGGATGGTGATTTTTTTATTTGTTGTATAATTCGACAACAGCCTGATCGTTGAAGTTCTCAGGAACTTGCTCTCTTTCAGGGTAATTGATGAATGTACCAACGAAATCAGCGGAGTTAAATTCAATCCAGCCATATTTTTTTGCTGAATTAAGACTCAAGCTGGTTTTAATGTTTTCCTGAGCTTTAGATTTTTCTCTAACACCCACACTTTGACCAGGTTTTACTAATAATGATGGAATACTTGCTACCTCACCATCAACCAAGATATGATTATGAGTTACCAACTGTCTGGCTGCTCTACGAGTAGGTGCAATGCCCATACGATAAACTATATTGTCTAATCTGGATTCGCATAATTGAATCAGGTTAGTACCTGTTTGGCCATCTCTAACAGCCGCCAAATGGAAAATACGAGCAAATTGACGCTCAAGCATTCCATAAGTATATTTTATTTTTTGCTTCTCCTGAAGCTGTAATGCATATTCAGATTTTTTACCTCTTCTCCCGCGACCATGCTGACCAGGAGGGTAATTCTTTTTTGCCAATGCTTTGCTTGGGCCTAAAATTGCTTCCCCAAACTTTCTTGAAATCTTAGATTTCGGACCTGTGTATCTTGCCATTTTATAAAATTAGTAAAAACAAATGCGTAGCCCCAATGTCCAAACTACCACTTGCAAATATATTAAACTCTTCTTCTTTTTGGAGGACGACAACCATTATGAGGCATAGGCGTAATATCGAAAATATTTACAACTTCGATACCAACACTTTGAACAGTACGCATTGCTGACTCTCTTCCGGAACCTGGTCCTTTTACGAAGATATCAGCTTTTCTCATACCTAAGTCGTATGCAACCTGACAACAGTTTTGGGCAGCCATTTGAGCGGCATATGGAGTATTCTTTTTAGATCCTCTGAAACCCATCTTACCAGCAGATGCCCAGGATATAACCTGACCAGTACTGTTGGTTACTGAAATAATAATGTTGTTAAATGAAGCCTTTACATGAACTTGTCCATAAGGTTCAATTACAACAACTCTCTTTTTTGCTTTGTCTTTTCTTTTAGCTTGAGCCATTTTTTGAAAGATATATAAATTAAGGCAGGTACGCAAATGCGTACCTCTGATCTGTTATTTTAATTATTTAGTCGCTTTTTTCTTGTTAGCGATAGTCTTACGTTTACCTTTTCTGGTACGTGAGTTGTTTTTGGTTCTCTGACCTCTTAAAGGCAAACCTTTTCTATGTCTTAAACCTCTGTAACAGCCAATATCCATAAGACGTTTAATGCTGAGCTGAATTTCTGACCTCAAGCTACCTTCAACTTGAAATTCATTAGAAATAATAGCACGGATAGCATTAGCTTCTTCGTCAGACCATTCCCCAGCCTTTTTATCAACTGAAATACTAGCTTCATTAAGAATTTTTTTAGCTGAGCTACGTCCTATACCATAAATATAGGTAAGAGAAATTTCACCTCTTTTTTTGTCCGGAATATCTACACCTGAGATCCTCATATATTAACCTTGTCTTTGTTTAAATTTAGGATTTTTCTTATTAATTACGAAAATTTTACCTTTCCGCCTGATGACCTTGCATTCCTCACTGCGTTTTTTTACTGATGCTTTTACTTTCATTTTATTTAATTAATAATAAACTCTTTAAAAATTATTTATATCTGTAAGTGATTCTGGCTTTGGAAAGGTCATATGGTGACATTTCCAGTTTCACCTTGTCTCCGGGTAAAATACGGATATAATTCATTCGCATTTTTCCAGATATATGGGCAATAACTTCATGTTTATTTTCCAGCTGGACTCTAAACATGGCGTTTGACAATGCCTCAACAATAACCCCATCAACCTGAATATTTGATTGCTTTGCCATATTAAATTATCACTAACTTTTTATTCTCTAATACTTCTTCTATATACTCAAAAGTGGTAAGAAGTTCAAATCCACTTTTTGTAACTAAAACAGTATGCTCAAAATGTGCTGCAGGTGATTTGTCTTCAGTTCTGATTGTCCAATTATCGCTTTCCTGAACAACAAATCTTTTACCTAAAGTAATCATGGGTTCGATTGCAATTACCATACCTGCCTGAAGCTTGGCACCATTACCTCTCTTTCCAAAATTAGGTACCTCAGGAGCTTCATGTAAATTCCTTCCTACACCATGACCCACTAATTCCCTTACTACACCATAACCAAGTTTTTCAACAAAGTTCTGTACAGCAAAACTCACATCACCAATGCGGTTACCCGGTTTTACCTGATGTATACCTTCAAACAATGAAAGTTTAGTATCTTTCAATAGCTTTTGCGTAACCGGTTCTACCTCACCAACCATATAAGTATAAGCACTGTCTGCATGATAACCGTTTTTAAAAACACCACAATCGACAGAAACTATATCTCCTTCTTTTAACTCTCTGTTACTTGGAATTCCGTGAACTACAACTTCATTAACAGAAATACATAAAGTTGCTGGAAAACCATTATAATTTTTAAAGGAAGGTTTAGCTTGATGATCTAAAATAAACTCTTCCGCTAACTTATCTAAATCTTTAGTTTTTACACCCGGTTCAATTGCTTTTAAAACTTCAGCGTGTGCTCTTCCTAAAATGACACCATTCTCTTTAATGATATGAGCCTCTTCTGAACTTTTAAGGTATATAACTTTTTTAGACACAATTTTATCTGCTTACCACTGATGTTTGACGTCCTTCAATTCTACCACTCTCCATCAAACCTTCATATTTCTTCATCAAAAGGTAGCTTTCAATTTGTTGAAGTGTATCTAAAACAACACCTACTAAAATCAACAATGATGTACCACCAAAGAAACCCGCAAAAAGTTGAGTCATTCCAAAAAGACTGGCAATTGCAGGAAATATTGCTATAAAGGCCAATAATATACCACCTGGTAAAGTAATCCTGTCTAATACCTGAGCAACAAAATCAGATGTTGGTTGACCAGGCTTTATTCCAGGAATAAATCCTCCTCCTCTTTTCATGTCATCAGCAATTTGATTAGGATTAATTGAAATTGCAGTATAGAAAAATGTAAATGCCAAAATCAAAACAAGATAAAGTAAATTATACTGCCATGATGTTGGATCGCTAAAGATCGTATTTACAGATTGTGCAAAATCACTCTTTTCAGCAAATAACGAAGCAACAAATGCTGGAATAAACATCAAAGCCTGACCAAAAATGATTGGCATAACTCCAGAAATATTAAGTTTTAAAGGCAAATATTGTCTTTGTCCACTTACTGATTTATTCCCAACAATTTGTTTAGCATATTGAACAGGAATTCTTCTCACAGCCTGAGTCATTGCCACAGCAAAAATCACAACCAGGAATAGTGCAACCAATTCAAGTATAAAGAAAAGGAATTCACCTTTTGCTCCTCTCGCCGATGCCTCACTGTAGATTGCACCCGGAAATCTGGAAACAATTCCAATCATGATAATCATAGAGATACCATTTCCAATACCTTTATCAGTTATTTTCTCTCCTAGCCACATACTCATCATTGTACCTGCCACCAACATTATCACTCCTGTAAAGTAAAAGAACCCTTGTGATATGGTAATTGCATCAGTAGGAATAGTTGTACGTAAATACGTAAAACCTTGAGTAGCAGTTACTATTATGGTTAACCACCGGGTAATTTGGTTTAATTTTTTTCTTCCAGATTCACCCTCTTTCTGAAGTTTCGAAAAATAAGGGAGGGCTAATCCAAGCAACTGAATTGCAATTGAAGCTGAAATGTAGGGCATAATACCCAAAGCCATGATGGAAGCCTTACTGAAAGCACCACCTACCAGGGTATCTAGCAATCCCAAAAGACCATTACTAGCTGTAACATCCTGTAATTTATTAGGATCTACACCTGGTAATGTTATGTATGAACCAATTCTAAAAACAACAATGATAAAAAGAGTAGCTAAGATTCTGTTTCTTAGCTCCTCGATTGACCAAATATTTTTTAGAGTATTAATTAATTTTTTCATATAAAGAAAAATTATTCAGGACGGCCTCCATTTAATTTATCCTGCAATTCTTTTAATTCGTCCCACTTTCCAGTAGCCGCAAGCAATGACTGCTCAGCCCAGGTTGAAGGATCATGTGATGCAAAATTGCTACCGCCATTAGAAAGTATCTCTTTCATGGTATCAACATTTGTGTCAGCTAACTTTTGAAAAGTATCAATTCCAGCATTTCTGAATAAATCAGCTATTTTTGGTCCAATTCCTTCAATTTTTTCAAGCTCATCACCTGCTTTAACCTTTTTTGTAGCTTTGGCTTTTGGAGCTTCAACTTCGGTCGCTTCTTCTGAAGTAACCTCAGCAACAACCTCTTTTTTTGCAACTTTAACTGACTTCCCTGATACAGCCGCAACCTGAACATCATCAAGCGAAGTTTCATCACTCAATAAAATTGCTTTACCACCTGCTTTCTCGATACTGTCAATCGCAGATTTTGAAAAAGCGTGTACTTTTATTGCTACTGCGGTGTTCATTTCACCTCTACCAAGAATTTTTACCAAATCAAATTTAGATACTAATCCGTGTTCTTTCAAAAATGCAAGATCAATTTTGTTGATTCCTGTATTTTCAACCAATGATTGAATAGTATCAAGATTTATTGCTTTATACTCAACGCGGTTGATGTTATTAAAACCAAATTTAGGCAACCTCCTTTGAAGTGGCATTTGACCACCTTCAAAACCTCTTTTCTGGCTGTAACCAGAACGAGATTTAGCACCTTTATGACCTCTTTTGGCAGTACGACCGCCACCAGAACCCTGGCCTCTGCCTAATCTGGTATTATTTCTAACTGAGCCTTCTGATGGCTGTAATAATTCTAATTTCATTGTTAATCTTTTTTACGCAGTAAATACTACTCGGTTTGCCCTAAAATTAAATATTTTCAATAGTGATAAGGTGACTAACCTTTCTAATCATGCCATCAATTGCAGGATTAGTTTCAACTTCAACAGACTTACCAATGCGATTTAAGCCAAGGGCCTGCATTGTTAATTTCTGTGATTTTGGTCTTTTAATAAGACTTCTGGTCTGAGTAACTTTCAATTTAGCCATCTCTTTAAATTTATCCGGAAATTATCCGTTGAATACTTTGTTTAGTTTGATTCCTCTCTGCATTGCAATTTCATGCGGAGCTCTCATTTTTACCAATGCATCGATTGTTGCTTTTACAACATTATGAGGATTGGAAGAACCCTTAGATTTGGCTAATACATTGTGTACACCGGCAGCTTCAAGTACCGCACGCATTGCACCACCAGCAATAACTCCCGTACCTGGAGCAGCAGGCTTCACGTATACAAATCCACCTGAATATTTTCCAATCATATCATGAGGCACTGTACCGTTGATAATAGGAACATTCACAAGATTTTTACGAGCATCCTCAATGGCTTTTGAAATAGCATCTGTTACCTCATTTGCTTTTCCAAGACCTTGACCTACAGCACCTTGTCCATCACCAAGTACAACGATAGCCGAAAAACTAAATCTTCTACCACCTTTTACTACTTTGGCAACACGGTTTATTGCTACAACTTTTTCTTTAAGTTCTGATTCGTTTACTTTAATTGCTTTCATTTAATTCGAATTAAAAGTTTAGTCCAGCTTCTCTAGCACCATCTGCCAAGGCTTTCACATTTCCATGATACAAATAACCATTTCTGTCAAATACACAAGTGTTTACGCCGTTTTCAATAGCCTTTTTAGCTATAGTCAAACCTACTTGCTTAGAATTTTCAACATTCAATGATTTAAGACCAAGTTCTTGTGAAGAAGCTGAAGCCAAAGTAGTACCAGCTATATCATCAATTAATTGAGCATATATACCAGAATTGCTACGAAATACAGTTAATCTAGGTTTCAATGAGGTACCATTAACTTTCTTTCTAACTCTCCACTTAATTTTCTGTCTTCTTTCAGACTTTAGACTAGACATATATTTATTGATTAAATATTCTACTATTGATTATTTTTTACCGGCAGTTTTACCAGCTTTTCTTCTTATTACTTCACCTACAAACTTAATACCTTTACCTTTATATGGCTCAGATTTACGTAGAGATTTAATTTTGGCAGCAACCAAGCCTATTAATTGCTTATCAATTCCTTCCAAAATAATAATTGGATTTTTACCTTTTTCCATTTTGGTTTCTACTTTCAATTCTTTAGGAACTATCAGGTAGATGTTGTGAGAATAACCCAATGACATATCAATCACATTACCATTATTGGTTGCTTTATAACCCACACCAACAAGCTCAAGTTCTTTTTTATAACCTTCGCTTACTCCTACTACAAGGTTGCTGATAAGTGATCTGTAAAGACCGTGAAGTGCTTTGTGACGTTTTTGTTCTGAAGGACGAGTAACAGTTAGCACTCCGTCTTCAATTGTGAGTCCCATATCGGGATCCATTCCCTGCGTAAGAACACCTTTAGGACCTTTTACAGTCACAAGGTTGTCGGAGTTAACTTCGACAGAAACTCCAGCGGGAATTGAAATTGGTTTTTTACCTATTCTTGACATAAATACTTGTTTAAGGCTTTAATTATTAAAGCGGTCAACTAAAAATTAATTAATATACGTAACACAACACTTCTCCACCCACATTAAGTGTTCTTGCTTCTTTATCGGTTACAATGCCTTTTGAAGTAGAGATAATTGCAATACCTAAACCATTGAGTACACGTGGTAATTCGTCGGCTTTCACGTATTTACGAAGCCCTGGTTTAGAAACTCTTGACAAGTTAACAATAGCCGATTTTTTTGTAAGCGGATTGTATTTCAAGGCGATTTTAATACTGCCCTGAACACCATCATCTTCAAATTTATAACTGGCGATATATCCTTTGTCATAAAGAAGAACTGTTAGTTCTTTTTTAAGGTTTGAGGCAGGAATCTCTACGACTCTATGCCTAGCTTTAATAGCATTTCTAATTCTGGTAAGAAAATCTGCTATTGGATCCGTTGTAATCATCTTTTTTTTAAATATTTTTTGGATACCTTAGCCAACATCAGACAGTATCACGGGCGTGACTTATCTAACTGGGCTGCAAAGATAGTAATTCAAATTAAGAAAAAAAAATTTTACCAAGAAGATTTGGTAACGCCTGGAATAAAACCGCTGCTGGCCATTTCGCGGAAGGTAACCCTGTTAATACCAAACTTCCTCATATATCCTTTGGGACGGCCTGTAAGTTTACAACGATTGTGTAATCTAACTGGTGAAGAATTTTTTGGGAGGGCATCTAGACCTTTCCAATCCTGAGCTTCTTTAAGGGCTTTTCTTTTAGAAGCGAATTTCGCAACTAATCTTTCTCTTTTTCTTTCTCTAGCTTTTATTGACTCTTTTGCCATAGCTCTGTATTAATTGAAAATTATTTATTTTTATTAGCAAATGGCATCCCTAAAGCTTTAAGCAATTCGTAACTTTCAGCATCAGTATTGGCCGAAGTAACAAATGTGATGTCCATACCTTGAATTTTACTGATTTTGTCGATTGAAATCTCAGGGAAGATAATTTGCTCTGTTACACCAAAAGTATAATTTCCTCTACCGTCGAAACCTTTTTCGCTGATACCTTGAAAGTCTCTTACACGTGGAAGAGCTACGGAAGTCAAACGATCCATAAATTCGTACATGATATTGGATCTAAGAGTAACTTTAGCCCCGATAGGCATTCCTTCTCTAAGTTTAAAATTAGATACGGCCTTCTTTGAAACGGTTGGAACCGCTCTTTGACCTGTGATAGTAGAAAGTTCTTCGACACTGTTGTCAACAAGTTTTTTATCGGCAGTAGCTGCACCGACACCTCTGTTAACGACTATTTTCAATAGTTTAGGCACCTGCATAACAGATTTGTACTGATATTTATCCATCAGTGCTTTCACTATTTCGTTTTGATATTGATCTCTAAGTCTTGCCATTTTCAATTTGTGGATTTCCGACCCACATTTTTTAGATTAAATAAATTTACCTGATGCTTTAGAATAGCGTTGAAGCTTTCCTGCCTCATTTTCTTTTCTACCAGTTCTGGTAGGTTTTCCTGTAGAAGGATCAACAACCATAACATTACTGATATGAATCGTACCTTCTTCTTCACGAATCTCACCTTGTGGATTTTGAGCACTAGGTTTGATGTGTTTTTTGATCAAACCAACGCCTTCAATTTTCACGCGGCTTTTTTTAACCAAAACCTCAACGATTTTACCTCTTTTACCTTTGCTATTACCTGCGATTACTTCGACAGTATCACCGCTTTTAACATGGAGTTTTGGTTGTTTATTAAATTTCCTTTCCATTGTAATAATTTAATTACTAATTTAAATAAGGGATTAAAGTACCTCCGGAGCTAGAGAAACAATTTTCATAAACTGTTTTTCTCTCAATTCTCTGGCTACTGGTCCAAATATCCTGGTTCCTCTTGGTTCGTTTTGGTTATTTAGTAAAACCACGGCGTTTTCCTCGAATCTGATGTAAGAACCATCTTTTCTTCTTACTTCTTTACGAGTTCTAACCACTACGGCTTTAGAAACAGTACCTTTCTTCATGTTTGAAGAAGACAACGCCTGTTTAACAGTAACAACTACTTTGTCACCAACAGAAGCATATCTTTTTTTAGTACCACCTAAAACTCTAATTACCAATACTTCCTTAGCCCCGCTATTGTCAGCTACATTGGCTCTTGATTCTTGCTGTAACATTATTTTTGCCTTTTACTATTTTGAAATAATCAGATTATTTGGCTTTTTCTATAACTTCAACCAATCTCCAATTTTTATTTTTGCTCAACGGACGAGTCTCCATAATTTTCACAGTGTCACCAATACCAGCGGTATTGTCTTCATCATGAAACATGAATTTTTTAGTCTTGAGCATAATTTTACCATATTTGGGATGTTTCACTTTACGAACAACCTGAATTACCCCAGACTTTTGCATTTTGTTGCTTGTCACAACTCCAATACGTTCTTTTCTTACTTGTCTTTCCATTTTCGGATAAAATTAATGGTTAATGCAAACCATGTTTTTTAGAATGATATTTACTTTCTACCGGAAACTTCAGTAAAAAGTCTGGCGATATTTTTACGTGTCTCAGTAATCCTCTTAGGATTTTCGATAGGTGTAATCGCGTGAGCAAATTTAAGTTTCACCAATCTGTCTTTTTCTTCGGAGATTTGTTGCTTTAGCTGATCCACAGTAAAACCACTTAAATCATTTTTTTTCATCTTCTTTAATAAATTGAAGTATTTGTTTACTATGCTTCGTAATCTCTACGAACAACGAATTTTGTTTTAACCGGAAGTTTTTGAGCGGCTAATCTTAAAGCTTCTTTAGCAAGCTCCAATGATACTCCGGTAGCCTCGAATAAAATAGTTCCAGGATAAATATTTGCTACCCAGTATTCCGGGGCTCCTTTTCCTTTACCCATCCTAACCTCTAAAGGTTTCTTGGTAATGGGATTATCAGGAAATATTCTTATCCATACCTGACCTTCACGTTTCATTGCACGGGTAACCCCGATACGGGCTGCCTCTATCTGTCTTGCGGTGATACGACCAGGTTCAAGACTTTTTATGGCGAATGATCCGAAAGCTATTTGGTGCCCTCTTGAGGCAATACCTTTGATTCTACCTTTTTGCTGCTTACGAAATCTAGTTCTTTTAGGTTGTAACATAACTTTGAAAATTTAGGCTATTGCCAAAAAATTAATTCCTTCTTTGTCCATTTGGCTTACCGCCGTTTTTTCTTCTTCTACCTTTGTCGCCATCTTCGTCTCTGCGGCCTTTACCACCCTGATGATGTGGAGCACCACCTTGAGAAGATTTTTTGCTGTCTGCTGATTCTGTTGCCAAAGCTGACACAGAAGTTAAGTCTCTTTTACCGAAAACTTCACCTTTAAATATCCAAACTTTGATTCCAATTAAACCATAAACAGTTAAAGCTTCCGATACTGCATAATCAATGTCTGCTCTAAGTGTATGAAGAGGAATTCTACCTTCTTTGTACATTTCAGTACGTGCCATCTCGGCACCGCCTAATCTACCAGAAAGCTTGATTTTAATACCCTGAGCTCCCACTCTGATAGCAGATTGAATTGCTTGCTTCATCGCTCTTCTGTAAGAAATACGAGCTCTTAGTTGCTGAGCGATAGTTTCACCCACTAATTTGGCATCAATTTCAGGTCTTTTTATCTCAAAGATGTTGATTTGAACATCTTTTTGAGTAAGTTTTTTAAGCTCTTCTCTTAATTTATCAACCTCACTACCGGCTTTTCCAATCACAACACCAGGTCTGGCAGTGTGAATAGTCAGGGTAATTCTTTTAAGGGTTCTTTCGATCACTACCCTGGAAACTGATCCCTTTGGAATACGGGCGTTGATATATTTTCTGATTTTGTCATCTTCAACCAGTTTGTCGGCGAAATTTTTTCCACCGTACCAGTTAGATTCCCAACCTCTGATGTATCCTAACCTCAAACCTACAGGATTTACCTTTTGTCCCATTTTGAAATATTGATATTTTATTTACTACTATAAAGTATTTATTAATTATTTTCCTGGCTATCTACCACGATGGTAATGTGCTGAGAGCGTTTTCTCACTCTGTAAGCTCTACCTTGAGGAGCCGGACGTAATCTCTTAAGAGTCCTGCCACCGTCAATCATTACAGTCTTTACATACAAATCAGCCTCTTCAATTTTGGCATCTTCGTTTTTATTCTGCCAGTTTGCTACAGCCGACATCAACACTTTTTTAAGTATTGGGGCGGCCTGTTGAGGTTGATGAGAAAGAACACCCAAGGCGTAATTTACTTTCTTACCTCTTATCAAATCAGCCACAAGCCTTGCTTTACGCGGCGAGGTTGGAAAATCTTTTAATTTTGCTACTGCTTCCATTATTTTAGAATAATTTAAAGAGTTATACCCTTGGGATTATTATCTTTTACCTTTATCTTTTTTATTAACGTGCCCTCTGAAGTTACGGGTAGGTGAAAATTCCCCTAATTTGTGACCAATCATGTTGTCGGTTACATAAACAGGAATAAACTTGTTGCCATTATGAACGGCAAATGTATGCCCAATAAAATCAGGTGTAATCATTGATCTTCTTGACCAGGTTTTGATTACTGATTTTTTACCTGAATCATTCATTGTGTCAACCTTATTTTCAAGTCTGAAATCTACATAAGGTCCTTTTTTAAGCGAACGAGCCATCTATAATCTATTATTTAGTTCTACGAGAAATGATTAATCTATTAGAGTATTTGTTCTTGGTTCTGGTCTTTTTACCTTTTGCAATCAGACCATTTCTTGAACGAGGGTGTCCACCAGAGGAACGACCTTCACCACCACCCATTGGGTGATCCACAGGGTTCATAACAACACCTCTTACCCTTGGACGTACGCCCAACCACCTGTTACGACCGGCTTTTCCTAATCTTTCATTCATATGATCTGGATTAGAAACCGAGCCAACAGTTGCAATACAAGTTCCAAGTACCATTCTCATTTCTCCCGATGGCATCTTAAGAGTAACATATTTTGCATCTTTTGCCAAAACCTGAGCATAAGTACCAGCACTTCTTGAAAGCTGACCACCTTTACCAGGAGTTAACTCGATGTTGTGAATGATAGTACCCAAAGGCATATTTTTCAACAACAATGCGTTACCAACTTCGGGTGCAACTTTTTCTCCTGAAATAACTTTTTGACCGACTCTTAATCCCTGAGGAGCCAAAATGTATCTTTTTTCACCATCTTCGTATTTTACAAGAGCTATTCTTGATGTACGATTAGGATCATATTCGATTGTCATTACTTCTGCAGAAACGTCATATTTATCTCTGTAAAAATCGATGATACGATATCTTCTTTTGTGACCACCACCAATATACCTGGCTGTACGGTGACCTTCGTTGTTTCTACCACCGGTCTTTTTAATAGACGTAGTAAGGCTTTTTTCGGGTTTATTAGTTGTAATATCCGAAAAATCCGGTGCTATTCGATGTCTTGTACCCGCAGTAATAGGGTTTAATTTTCTAACTGCCATTATTTTCTATTTTGCAGCCTAAAAAGGCTATACTTTAAACAATCAAATTTTATAATTCTGCGTAAAAATCAATCATTTCACCTTCTTTAAGGGTTACAATCGCCTTTTTGAAGGTATTGGTTTTACCTGATGACAATTTAGTTTTTGTCATTCTGGATTTCTTTTTACCAATTTGGGTGATGGTGTTTACTTTTTCTACGTTAACTCCATACATTTTCTCAACGGCTTGTGCTATTTGCAACTTATTTGAGTTGATGTCAACTACAAAAGTGTATTTGCCTTTAGAGCCAAGAGCCTGAGATTTTTCAGTTATTTTCGGTCTTTTTAAAACGCTCATTTCTTTAATTGATTAATCTTTAAGAATTGATTCAAGATGAGAAACTGTACTCTCGGCCAGCAAAATCACATCGGTATTGATAAGTTCGTAAGTATTCACAGAATCTTTATCTAAAACTTTGGTTTTAGGAATATTACGACTTGAAAGATAGAGGTTATTTTCTCCTCCGTTTACTACAAACAAAGTTTTCTTTCCTGCAAGATTCAAAGCATTCAAAAAAGAAATGTAAGCTTTTGTTTTTGGTGTATCCAGACCGAAGTCTTCAACAACAATCAGATTGTTTTCGGCCAAACGAGCTGAAAGAACTGATTTACGGGCAAGAACTTTAACTTTTTTGTTTAGTTTGAAGTCATAGTCGCGAGGACGAGGGCCAAATACTCTACCACCACCTACATAAGTTGGGGCTTTAGCTGAACCATGTCTTGCACCACCTGAACCTTTCTGACGAAGAAGTTTTTTAGTTGAGCGAGATACCTCTGCTCTTTCTTTCGATTTGTGAGTACCTTGACGTTGATTGGCAAGATAATGCTTAACATCAAGCCAAACTACATGTTGGTTAGGCTCGATTCCGAAAACCTCATCGCTTAGTTCGACTGATTTTCCGGTTTCTTTGCCTTCTTTGTTTAAAACTTTAATTTTCATTTTACTTAACTTTTTTTTCGATGTCGTTAGTTATCGACCTTATTAATTATTACTTATGCAATGTGATTATTGAATTTTTTGGACCTGGTACTGAACCTGATACAATGATCAAATTTTTATCCGGGAACATTTTCAATACTTTTAGGTTTTGAATAGTAACGTGTGTGTTACCCATTCTCCCACCCATTTTCAATCCTTTAAAAACACGTGCAGGATAAGAACATGCACCTATCGAACCCGGATGCCTTGCCCTGTTGTGCTGACCATGAGTAGTTTGACCTACACCACTAAATCCGTGTCTTTTAACTACACCCTGAAAACCTTTACCTTTTGTGTTACCACTTACATCTACAAACTCACCCTCTTCAAAACCGTCTTCTACACGAATAGTTTCACCAAGGTTGAAAGTTTTTTCGAATTCTTTAAATTCAACTAATTTTCTTTTAGGGGTAGTATTGGCCTTTTTGAAGTGTCCAAGAAGAGCTTTTGTGGTTCTTTTTTCTTTTTTCTCTCCAAATCCCAGTTGAACTGCACGATAACCGTCGTTGTCTTCGGTTCTTACTTGAGTTACAACACAAGGGCCTGCTTCAATAACTGTGCATGGCACCGCCTCGCCATTATTAAAAATGGTCGTCATTCCAATTTTCTTTCCAATAATTCCAGACATAGTCTTTACTTTAATATTATCGCTAAATTTTCCCAAATTTGAATTGGGCTGCAAAAGTACGAAGCTTTCCGCTCAAATCCAAACTTATTATTATTTTACATCTCAGAGGTTGAAACTTATTCAACATGAACAAAGACTCTGAACCCATAGGGTAAGGCGTAAATTTATGAAGGAATACGCCTTGTTGCCTCAATAGTCATTCCAAAAATAATCGCGAACAGGAGACTGCCTAGATAGTGTTTTCACAGTCGAAATCAAAAGGTTTCGTCAGATTGACGACTTCTTCTGATTTTTTGTAAGGAGATCCCTCCAGCGAATCGAGGTGCAAAGATATTAAAAATAAATTATAAAAAAAATGCAACCACCGATTTTTTTTAAAAAAACTAAAAAAAAACAGTTGAAAAATTCAACTGTTTTTAACCTATCATTTATTCAACCACTCTTAAAAAACGAATCGTTTATAAGAGATTCTTGCGATTTTGAAGGAGAAAATATAGTTTTTCCCCAAATACTGCCGCAAAAGTAATTGATTTTTAATTACGATAAACAAAAAAAAAGAAATTATTTTTGCACCCTTCAATAAGAAAATTCTTTTTGTTTATATTGTTAATGTATGTTTCCTAAAGAAAAAAACTTTTATTTCCCTGCCGAATGGCACCCTCATATTGCAACCTGGTTGACATATCCGGTTAATATTGATACCTGGGAAGACCGCTTGCCGAAAGTGTTACCTTATTATTTTGAATTTATCAAAACTTTGGCAAAGGGCGAAAAAGTCAGGATAAATCTGGATAAATCCAGATATATGGAAGGATTTATCTCTAACCTCGAGAAATTTAAAGTTCCTGAAGAAAATATTGAGATTTATGACCACCCCAGTAACGATTCCTGGTGCCGGGATCATGGCCCTGGATTTTTAATTAACCGTCAAAATACTGACCGTTTGATTATTGATTGGGAATATAATGCATGGGGAGGAAAGTATCCTCCTTTTAATGATGATAATGCAATACCAAAAAAAATATCAAAAGCCATAAATGTTGACTATGTGAGCCCGGGAATTGTTATGGAAGGTGGCTCAGTAGAATTTAATGATGCCGGTACTATTCTTACCAGCAAGTCTTGTTTACTTAATAAAAACCGAAATCCTCACCTCAATCAATCTCAAATCGAAGAATACCTCATTAATTATTATGGTGCTGATCAAATATTATGGATAGAAGATGGAATTGTGGGTGACGACACCGATGGTCACATCGATGATACGGTCAGGTTTGTGAACACAAACACGGTAATCACCATGGTGGAGCCTAAAACCGGTGACGATAACCATCATTTATTGAAGGAAAATCTTGAATTGTTAAAGAAAATGAGATTGCAGAATGGAGAAAAATTAAATATTGTAGAAATTGAAATGCCAGAACCAGTGTATGATACGGGATTAAGACTTCCGGCATCTTATGCCAATTTCTACATCAGCAATCAGAATGTAATAGTGCCTACCTTTAGATCTAAAAATGACGATAAGGCTTTAAAAATTATTGAGAGCTGTTTTCCTGACAGAAAAATTACGGGAATTGATTCCACTGAAATAATCTGGGGTCTTGGCAGTTTTCATTGTTTATCTCAACAAGAACCGAAATCAAACTTTATTTGAATTAATTGAAATAATAATTTCGAAATTCAGTTAATTTTAAAATTGAAAAAGCCAGTTGTTTGATTTTCCGGCTTTCTAAAAAGAATTAAAAACATGTCGCAAAAGCGTTTTCAAATATATATTTTCTTACTACTTACTACTTTGTATTCTTGCCAGAAAATCATAAAAACGGCACCAGTACAGGTCCCTCAAGTAGTAGAATTACAAAAAGAACCTCCTATAATAATTGTAAATCAAAATGAAATCTCGAAAAATGATCTGATAGAGGACATTATAAATAACGCTGAATTTGACTCTTTAAGTAATGATGAAATTATTAATGAGATAATAAAAAGGAAATTGTTGATATTAGAAGGTCAATCCCGGGGCATGGATACAATGGGGATATTTAAAGAAGAGGTTGAGACTTATAATAAAGTAACTCTGGAAAAATATCTGATTGACAAAAAAGCTCTGGAAAAATTACGAAATGAGATTTATGAAAATTATAAAATAGAAATCAATGCATCTCATATTTTTGTTCCGCTTTCAGCCTACGCCTCACCTGAGGACACTTTGAAAATATACCAGGAGCTAATGGATCTTCGTGATTTTGCAAAAAAGAAAGACAATTTCCCGAGTCTGGCAAAAGAATGGTCCAAAGATCAAAAAAATAATAATAAAGGTGGGGCATTGGGGTGGTTTTCAACACTTCATTTGATTTATCCACTTGAAAAAATTGCACATTCTACGCCAAAAGATTCAATTTCCTTGCCTGTTAGGACCAGAATGGGGTATCATTTGCTTAAAGTAAATGATAAAAGACCCAATAGCGGCTATGTAAAAGTTCAGCATATATTCAAACACTTAAAATCAGATGTGAGTAAAGAGAGTTATGACAGAACTTATACTTTTTTAGATTCCCTTAAATATGTAGCTGAGAAAGTAGGTAATTTTAATGAACTGGTTCATAATTATTCTGACGATTACAATTCAAAAGAAAACAATGGCATATTGCCGGTTTTCGGGATTGGTACCCGGGAAGAATCTACATTCGAAGAAGCAGCCTTCTCTTTGCAGATAGGCCAAATTTCAAAGCCTTTCAGATCTGTAAGTGGTTTGCATATTTTGAAACTAATCGAAAAATACCCACCAGATGATAAAAATACTTATTTAAAAAGAGTTGAGAGTAAACTTACGACAGATTCAAGAGGTGAATATTTGCTTGATGAAAGAATAAAAAAAATAAAAAAGAACTTTAAATTTTCGGTAAATGAAGAATTACTGGAACAAGTGCAAAATTATTTTGACGACAGAATTTTGAAAAGGACATGGAAAAGTCCCAATACCGATCTCAATGGTTTCGTGCTATTTTTTATAGAAGACAACAGATATATGGTGAGTGATTTTCTAAAATATGTAGAAGAACACCAGGAATATGAAAAATGGAATCCTGAAGAAACTCCCTATACAATTTCAAAAATGCTTTTTGAAAAATATACCACTAAACTATTATTGAATTATGAGGAAAGTGTTGAAATTAATAATAATCCGGAATTGCAACGAGTTTTTAAGTTAGAAAAAGAAAACCTGATGATTTCAAAAATCATGAACGAAAGAGTAATTCAAAAATCGATTAGCGACACAACCGGTCAAAAATCCTTTTTCAAAAACAATCCAAATTTATTCCCTCCCAAAGAAACAGGTGAAATGATATCAGTAAGTTTCGATTCTGAAGAAACACAAAAGAAGTTTTACGAATTAAAACAGAAGAGTAAACCTTACCAATTGCACAGGGGAATAAAACCGATGTATTTTAATAAAAATGAATTTGAGCTAAACAATGAAACCAAAAGAAAACTTATTGGTTTAATAAATATAATGAGGAAAAACCCCGGTTATATTGTTGAAATCGGCGGACATTCTGATGCAAATGAAGAAGATAGGATTGCTGAATTAAGAATAAAAAACACTGTAAATTATCTGGTTTCCAACGGCTTACCACTAACCAGGATTCTGGAAGTAAATTTTAATAGTTCAAAACCTGCTGAGCGTTTTGACTGGCAGAAAAACCAGAGAGTTTCGTTTCAGTTTTTTAGCAATTACGAATCCGACCTTGCAAAAGTTTTTATAGAAAAAAATCCTAATTCGATTTTATATCTCAAATATCAGGTTACTAAAGCTGAGTTTGAGAAAAAAATGGGACTAAAATGGGGCAATCAATCCGGAAGTATTAAAAACAATGGCAGAGTGGAGGAATTTACCTTAAAGGTGAAAGCAACCGGGGCAAATTTTAAAGATTACAGATACGATGTAATAGAAAAATATCAAATTTATCTTGAAAATGACCTATTAAAGACCTTAAGTCGTAAATTTGAGCTCAATTTTGACAAAAAAGAATTTTCTAAACTTTTAGAAGAAATAAAAAAACAATAATTATATGCGGAAACTGATATTCCTATTGATGCTATTGCCAATACTGGCTTACTCTCAAACCAAGCACAACGTAGATAAAATAATAGCAAAAATAGATAACTATTATATTTTAAAATCTGAAGTAGAAACTCTTAGTGCAAGGGCTGCCCAGGAAGGTCAGAAACTCGAAAAATGTCAGGCATTTGAAAGCCTGGTAGTTCAAAAACTTCTGGTGGCCAAGGCTGAAATTGATTCAGTTATCGTTGAAGAAGACCAGATCAACAGCCAACTCGATGCCAGGATGTCAGAAATGGTGAGATTGTATGGAAGTGAAAAGAATATTGTCCAACAATTTAGTAAATCAATAGAAACACTAAAATCGGAACTCAAAAATCAGGTAAAAGAACAATTGACTGCCGATAAAATGAGAAACACAATCACAGAAAAAGTGAATGTGACACCTTTGGAAGTAAAGCAGTTTTTTAACAAAATACCCTCAGACAGTTTACCTATAATTCCGACAGAAGTATCTTTACAACAATTAGTAATTTTTGCAAAAGTAACTAAAGGTCAAAAAGAAGATTTGGTGCTTAGACTCAATGATTATAAAAGAAGAATTGAGAATGGTGAAGACTTTGCGACACTTGCTAAAGAATACTCCGAAGATCAGGGTTCTAAAGTTCAGGGGGGAGATTTGGGTTGGGCAAAAAGAGGCCAGATGGTTCCTGAATTTGAAGCTGCAGCCATGAGCCTGGATTCCAACAAGTTATCAAATATCGTAGAATCGGATTTTGGTTTTCACCTGATTCAGACTTTAGAAAAAAGAGGTCAGGAATATCATGCAAGACATATACTACTCAGACCTGATTATAGCAGACTTGACTTGACAGAACCTAAGAAATTTCTCGACAGTCTGAAAAACCAGATAGAAATTGATAGTTTAAAATTTGACAAGGCTGTAAAATTGTATTCTGAAGACAAAATGACTTCAGAAGCAGGTGGTGTGTTATTAAGTGACGAAACTGGGAGTAATATGCTTCCGCTTGATGTTTCGATGGAGCCAAACCTTTATTTTACTGTAGATCCAATGAAAGTTGGTACAATAAGTGCACCATTGAATTACAGGAGCCAGGATGGGAAAACAGGTGTACGTTTAATCAAGATTAAAACCCGCAAAGAAGCCCATAAAGCCAATCTTAAAGATGACTATGAGAAACTTAAGTCATTTACTTTGAATATGAAACAAAACGAAATCATTGAAAAGTGGTTCAAAGACGCCCTTGCTGAAGTTTTCATTAGTATTGACCCTGAATACCAGAATTGTAGAATTTTTGAACAATAAAAAATAAACCCGTGTATTTAAAAAAATATAATACTGAAGTTGAAGCTGCTGATGCACTGAAAAAAACATATGTTGACCTTACAGCTGAAATTGGAAAAGTAATTGTTGGCCAGGAAGAAACTGTGAAGCTTTTGTTAACTGCAATTTTCTGTCAGGGTCACTGCCTGCTTGTGGGTGTTCCCGGACTGGCAAAAACATTATTGGTACAAACCATTGCATCTGCTTTGGATCTTGATTTCAACAGGATCCAGTTTACTCCGGACTTAATGCCATCTGATATAACCGGTGCAGAGACACTTGATAATAACCGCAATTTTAAGTTTGTAAAAGGGCCGGTTTTCGCCAATATTATCCTTGCCGATGAAATTAACCGTACGCCTCCCAAAACCCAATCAGCTTTGTTGGAGTCTATGCAGGAATATTCGGTTACGGTAGCCGGTGAAAAGCACTCCCTATCAAAGCCATTTTTTGTTTTGGCAACACAAAACCCAATCGAACAAGAAGGAACCTATCCCCTACCCGAGGCTCAGCTCGACAGGTTTATGTTTATGGTGAGCCTTGACTATCCGAGTTTTGAGCAAGAAATTAATATTGTAAAAAATACCACTTCTGATAAAAAAGTGGAGGTTAATAAAATACTTGGTGCTGACGAAATTATAGAATTTCAGTCTTTAATCAGAAAGGTACCGGTACCTGACAACGTTATTGAATATGCTGTGAGATTGGTTCATCAGACCCGCCCAGGAATTGATAATGCCTCTGAGGAATCAAAGAAATATCTGGAATGGGGTGCCGGCCCCCGTGCATCTCAAAATCTGGTATTAGCAGCAAAATGTCATGCACTGATAAATGGCAAATATTCTCCTGATATTGAAGACATTAAAGCCGTGGCCTTTCCAGTTTTAAGACACAGGATTGTCCGGAATTTCAAAGCCGAGGCCGAAGGGATTAGCGTAGAGCAAATCATCAGAAATATAATGTAAAGAGTCAGATGACTCTTTTTTATTTCTTAAGAAATACTTTTTTTACGGCTTCTAAAGATTGGGCGTTGAGCGTTTGAGAGGCTAACAGGCCTGCTTTTCTGGCTACAGCAACACCGTATTTCATATCATAGATGCCATTCATTTCATGTGCATCGGGATTAATACTTATCCATACTCCCTTTTCGAGACAAAGGTTGATCCATTTCCAGTCGATATCCAGTCGATATGGACTCGCATTTAGCTCCATTACCACTTTATTTGCGGCACAGGCATCAATGATTTTAGGATAATCGAGTGGATAGCCCTTTCGTGAAAGAAGCAATCGACCGGAGAGATGACCTAAAATTGAGGTGTAGGGATTTTCAATAGCTCTGATTAATCTTTGTGTTGCTTTCTCTTTATCCATATTGAGTACCGAATGAACTGATGCCACGATATAATCAAAGGTTTTAAGAATATCAGTTTCGTAGTCAAGGTCACCATTTGTCAAAATATCTGATTCTATTCCTTTTAATATCTCAAAACCTTCATAATTAGCATTTAACTGATCAATTTCCAATTGTTGCTTAATTACCGTTTCAGGCCATAATCCGGACGCATACTGTGCGGTTTGACTGTGGTCCGCAATACCAAAATATTCTAATCCCAGGTCTTTACAAAAGTCGGCCATTTGTTGCAAAGTGTGATTACCATCCGAATATTTACTGTGATTATGGACAGTTCCTTTTAATTTGTCCCAGCTTATCAGGTCTTCAATATCATTGTTTTTTGACCATTCTATTTCATTTATCCCTTCACGCATTTCAGGAATAATAAAATTGCACCCGAAAGCTTTATAAGCCTCCTCTTCTGACTGGAATGTTTGATTGGAAATATTTTTTAGTAGGGAATCGCCACTGTCATTAATCAATTTTAGATGATTCTCACTTGAATTTTTAATGATTTTCTTTGAAACCCAATCTTTTGTGGACGATTTTTCTATTTCAATATTAATTTTAAATTCACCATAAAAACCCCTCCAAACGTTTGGTGAAGAAGCCTGCAAATCTTGTTTAAATATTTCTGATGTTAGTTTTATCCCTCCAAAACCATCTTTTTTTACCAGAAAACTTAAAATATCAACTTCCTGACATTTTCTTACTACCTGGCCGGCTTCTTCGGCTTCCGGGTATTCTTGCCTGATATTTTCAATGATGAGTTTACTTAATTCTTCGGCAGTATTCATTCTGAGTTTCCCTTCCTGCTCCTGCAAAAACTGCAAGGATTCCAGAATAGCCGCCTGAGTCTTTTCTCCGAATCCTTTTATTCCGGCAATTTTCCCATTTTCACAGGCAATTTTCAAATCGTTGAGATTGTCAATCCCTATTTCTTTCCAGAGTAATTTTATTTTTTTAACGCCAATACCTTTAACTTTAAACATTTCAAATACGCCTTCCGGTGTAACAGAAATCAGATCCTGGAGTTCTTTGAGAGTGCCGGTTTTCACAATTTCAAGAATATTAGCCGACATCAATTTGCCAATTCCCCGAATTTTCTGCAATTCTTCCACATTGAGTTCTGAAAGGTTTTCTTCAAGCCTTTCAAGAGAAAAAATCATCCCCAGATATGTTTTGGAACGCATTTCATCCTGATCGTGTAAATCTAAAAGCTTGCCGGTCAATTCTATAATTTCGGCTATTTCTGAATTACTCATTTATATTTAGAGATATTTTATGCAAAATAAAAAAATCAATTGAATCAAGACTGAAAATATTAAAACAAAAAAAAGATACCTCTTTCGGGGTATCTTTTAATGGTAAATACTTTTGACTGCTAAGGTCTTATTTAGCAGGAGTTGGTGTAGTGGCAGGTGCAGTAATAGGGGCTGTAGTAGGTGCCGGCAATGATGGTGCCGTAGTAGAACGCTCTACATTTACATCACTTTCAGTAGCTTGAGCAGAACTGTTAAGTCTGGCCAAAATACCTGTACCTAAAGCAGCCACAAGTAAAAATGCGAAAAAGCCCCAGGTTAGTTTCTCAAGAATGTCGCCGGTTTTTTGCACGCCAAACATTTGAGAAGTGCCACCGCCAAACTCTGATGACAAGCCACCACCTTTAGGGTTTTGAATTAATATTACCACGATTAAAAGAATTGCGGCAATGATCATTAAAATCAATATTGTAGTAATCATATTTTTAAAATTTCTTTGTTTTTCTTAAAAGAACCGCAAAGATATGAATTTTTTGTCTTTAATAGAAAAGAATGAAGAATATTTCCTTTACAATTTCATAATAAAACTTAAGCAAAAAAATCAAAATTTATTTTCAGGTCTGTTTTCCAAAAACTTTAAAATCAATTCTCTGGCTTCTGTATCTGCCAGTCTATTTTTTTCAGTTTCGGCCGGAAAGTCCTGTATATTATTAGGATTTAAATCTTTAGATTCTAAATTCGTAGCAGTATTTTCTTTTTCCAAATCGACTTCAACAGCCTCTTTATCAATTACTTTCTCACTTTTTTGACTGAAGAAATTAGTCTTTTTGTAAAATTCATTTCTTTTTTCCTCGAATTTTTGAATAAAACTCAAAGCCAGAGCATTAAAGTCAGTAATCCTTTTTTTTTTACCACTTTGTGCAATAAATTCTTCAATATTTTTTCCTGAATAATGATAAAAAACTTCCTGATATTCAGCTGATATTTCGTCAGATATTTGCCACAGGCTACTTTTAAATATATCGGGTTGATATTGATTCAAAAGCATATGAGGAACCGGAGAATTGGGAATTGCTTCGCAACAGGCAATAAGTTCATTGATGTCTTTCAGGTTTTTAAAAGACTTGTTTTTTAACAATTTACTTACTATTTCGCCATGATTTACCATGTAGCTGCGGTAGAATTGAAGATATTTAAAACCAATTGGTCCAGAATTTTAGGAATGAGATTGGGCTCAACCTGAGTCAAAGACTGATCCTGAGGAAAATCCTGATAAAATGAAAAATCTTTATCAAAACTTTGATCTTCTTCGAGTTTGTTGGTAAACTTAACCTGAACCGTAATCGTAAGCCTATTCATTGCTGCTTTGTCACCAGCAGTGGCTGAAATAGGAGTTAATTCATAAGCGATGATAGCTCCCTCCAATTGTAAGTCGCCATCGGCGGTTCTGAACTTTAAGTCGGTGTTTCTTTGGTAATATTCCTTAAGTTTTTCATTGAAGTTAAGTGTAAGATTTGGAGGGCCGCCGGCAGTTGCCATCGTAAAGTTTTGGATAGAAAATGTCTTGAGGTCTTTGTTAAATTCAACGCTTGTGAATTTGTAAATACCGCATCCATAAACCAATACACTCAATGAAATGAGCAAAATGCCTTTCAAAAACTTAATCTTCATCCTCAATATCATATTGCTTTATTTTCCTGTACAGTGTTCTTTCCGAAATACCTAGACTCTGTGCGGCATATTTTCTTTTAAAATTACTTTTTCTGAGGGCTTTCACTATCATTTCCTTCTCATTTTTTTCAAGTGAAAGTGATTCTTCTTCTGTTTCATGGGTAATATCCTCCACATTTTCCCTGTTTTTCTGATAGTCATCGATATGAATCAGATTTTCGCTCAGAGGTTTCGCATAAACAGGATAAACCGGTTCGTTTTCTATAGTTACAGGCCTTGAATAATTAACATTGGGTTCGATTACCTCCTTAAATAGTTCATTATTTGATATTTCCGGGGACATTTCTACTCCAGACGACATCATAGAATATACCAATTTTTTGAGCTCAGTTATGTCTTTTTTCATATCAAAAAGCACTTTATAGAGTAGCTCCCTCTCGGTGTAATTGTTGAGCCCGCCTAAATCATTATTTGTAAGTAGTGCAGGAAGCCCCGAAGACTGACTTTTGGGTAAGTATTTCTCAAGCATTGCCGCATTAATGATCCGGTCTTTTTCTAGAATTGTGATCTGCTCGGCTATGTTTTTAAGTTGTCTGATGTTACCCGGAAACCTGAATGCCCTTAATAATTCTTTGGCTTCTTCGGTAAGTTCAACAGGTTGAATGTGATTTTTTTCGGCAAAATCAGATGTGAATTTTATAAACAAAAGCTCTATATCGAAGCCTCTTTCTCTCAGAGGTGGCACCATTATAGGAACCGTGTTGAGCCGATAATAAAGATCTTCTCTGAATTCACCTTTCTCGATGGCCGTCTGAAGATTGACATTAGTGGCAGCAACTACTCTTACGTTTGTTTTTTTTACTTTGGAGGATCCAACAGGTATGTATTCACCGTTCTCAAGAATTCTAAGGAGCCTGGCTTGCGTTCCAAGTGGCATTTCGGCGATTTCATCCAAAAAAATCGTACCGCCGTTGGTAGTTTCAAAATATCCTTTCCGGTCTTCGATAGCTCCTGTAAATGAACCCTTTATGTGTCCGAAAAGCTCAGAGTCAATTGTTCCTTCCGGAATTGCACCACAGTTTATAGCGATAAATGGACCCAATTTTCGTCCACTTAATCCATGTATTATTTTGGAAAAAGATTCTTTTCCGCTACCACTTTCACCGTTTATCAGAACTGTAAGGTCGGTGGGTGCTACTCTGATTGCCACACCGAGTGCATAATTGAGCGAAGGAGCGTTTCCAATTACTCCAAATCTGTTTTTTACTGTTTGTATTTCTGTGGTATTAATCATTCTACAATTTCACCTTTCAGCGTAGCAGCGGTGCAGCTGTTTACAAGTACGTTGACGTATTGACCTTTTTTATAATGTTTTTTTGGAAAAACAATCATCTTATTCTGGTCGTTTCTTCCTGCAAGTTCTTCTTTAGATCTTTTTGAAAAACCTTCAATTAATACTTTATGAACTTTGCCTATTGCCAGTTGATTTCTAAAAAGAGAATGAGTCTGTTGTTTTTCAATAATTTCATTAAGGCGTCGTTTTTTGATTTCTTCCGGCACATCATCAACTAATTTTTTTGCAGCAGGAGTACCGGGTCTTTCCGAATAGAAAAACATATACCCGTAATCAAATTTTACATATTCCATCAGGCTGAGGGTATCCTGATGATCTTCTTCAGTTTCTGTACAAAAACCTGTAATAATGTCATGAGAAATCCCGCAATCCTCTCCTAAAATCTCACGGATACGATCAATTTTATTAAGATACCATTCACGGTCATAGGTACGGTTCATTAAATCAAGTATGCGACTGCTGCCACTCTGGGCGGGAAGATGAATGTAATTACAAACATTTTCGTTGGCTTTAATGGCATACAATACTTCGTCGGTGATATCCTTGGGATGCGAAGTAGAAAAACGCACTCTCAGCTCCGGATTAATTTTGGCCACTTCGGTTAATAGTTGGGCGAAATTATATTTTTCCGTTTTGGCTTCATTTTCCCATTTGTAAGAGTCTACATTTTGACCCAAAAGTGTAACCTCCTTATATCCTTTTTGAAATAAATCTTTTGCCTCATTGATAATTGAATGTGGGTCACGACTACGTTCACGGCCTCTTGTATATGGAACCACACAAAAACTGCACATATTATCACAGCCCCGCATGATAGAAATAAAAGCAGAAACACCATTAGAATCCAGTCTGATAGGTGCGATATCAGCATAAGTTTCCTCACGCGAAAGAAAAACATTTACTGCTTTATGACCTTCTTCTACTTCTTCAAGTAAGTTGGGCAGGTCACGATAAGCGTCAGGTCCTACGACCATATCAACCATTTTTTCTTCTTCCAAAAACTTGGTTTTTAACCTTTCGGCCATGCAGCCCAAAACCCCGATTTTAAGATTTGGTTTTTGTTTTTTATTGGCATTGAGGGCACTAAGTCTGTTTCTAACTTTCTGTTCAGCGTTATCTCTGATGGCACAGGTATTAATTAAAACCAAATCGGCTTCTTTTACATCGGAAGTTGTAGAATATCCGTTATTTCTAAGAATTGAAGCAACCACCTCGCTATCAGCAAAGTTCATTTGGCAGCCATAACTTTCGATATATAGTTTTTTAGTGCCGGTTACAAATTCATTGTTTGAGATTTTGGCCTCATCTAAAGTAGCTTTTTCCTCCACACTGAGGCTTTTATCATTTTCCACAATCATTCTGATCTCAGATTTTTTCTGCAAAATTAACACAAAACTGACATTATGGCAGAAAAAAGAGATTAAAATTAGTTAAACTCGGATATGTACTAATGAAAATACGTTTAATAAAGATATTTTATATTGATTTGTTGTAATCCATAAATTTAATAAATACCGCTCCTACACAACAGCTCGCATCAGCTCCACCATTAGTACCGGGGCAAGTTCGGTGACTACCATCTCAGTTGATGGGTCAGGCTTCACTCCAACAGGTGTAATATGATGAGCCGCATATACCAGGATTAGATCATGGATAGGTGTATTCACACAAGGTAGCATCACAATACCATTGGCGTGTCTGATCTGGTCCAGTCAGATTATTGTCATTATTCTTGGTACCTATGTTACAGCTGAAGCTGGCGATGTTACATGCTCCGTTTGGGTCACGGCAGGTATCGTTGGAGGGTGCTCAGGCAGACTCAAGGAAACACTTGGTCGTACCAGCAGGATAACCAGGGTTGGTGTTGGATGAGTTATAATCAGGGGAGAGTGTGGGACAGTTACCATTACCTGTTCGGTTACCATCGCTACCACAGACATACTGGTCTTGTGAAGGTGGATCCACACAGTCGTTACCGCTGGGGATCTTGGGAGAGATACAGGTAGCGGTACAGGTTCATGCTCACTGACAGCTACTCACGAGTGTATAGGGTGTATCAGCTGTAGGTGCTGGAGTACCCGCACAGGCAGAAGCTCAGGCGATGGGATTTGTACAGTTAAAACACGCCGCATTGGTATATTGACAAGTAGGACTTGCTCATCCTCCATTTGAACCTGCACAATACCACGATGAGGTAGTGCCACAAGCAGTCTTCTGATCAAGCCAATTGAGCGTTCCTGCACTACAACCTCAGTTAGTTGCACCACAAGAGCCGTTGACAATATTTGTGGTACAAGATGCCAAATTGTTTCACCCAAAACTACATTGCCACGAATTTGAAGTTTTATTGATAGCCGTACCAGCAGAACAACCATATAATTGCGTTAAATCACATACTGGTTGACGACACAATGCATCGTACAATGGTCATCCTATAGATTCATTATATCCCCATTGAGCAGCTCATGAACCCAAGGGTGCACACCCAACAGTTGTTCCATCACTTTTGTATAAATTACGCCAAGCCTGAGCATTGGGACCACAGGTAAATGGTTCATTATATCTAAAATATCTGCATTCTCAAGCTGAAAAAGCTTCAAACAACTGAAAAGAATGTTGAGCGTACCAATTCGTTTCATCTTGTTCAATTCTACAAGTAGAAATACAAACTGTAGGTGGCGTCACATTCATTGGTCTAAAATCATGCCTTCGATAGGTCTCATTTTGATTTAACACATTGAAGGTATAACCGAAATCACACTCCTCACCTACATTTGGCTGTACCGTACCATCTCAGCAACATCAGCCTCCAGGATATGAATCTCAATTACTACAAAGTTGAGTAGAGGCCGCCAAAACCACACCCACACAGCCTACCCACAGCATACATACACCCAACGCTACTTTATACATGGCTACGCATAAAACTAAAAAATCAACCACCACTATAGGCGATTGACCTCATATTGCAATACCATCAGCCCTTTTTGAGTATTTTTGAGGCTGACATTATCCATATTTCTAGTTTACTTTTTGTGTTGGATTTACTCCGAAGTTAAAGTCTGAAAACCAGTACTTCCACCAGCTATTTCAATGAACAACTAATTCTTCACCAGCATTAAGTGTAAGATTTTTGCATGGTACTATTTGGACTATATTTTTTATTTCATCAATTGTAAATTCATCAGTCAAAACATCTAACCATGGGTTTTTTGTTGAAGGATTATTGTCGTCCTTATCAGCTATAAAATCTGTTGCAGTTATTACACTTTCACCCCCAGACGATTTCTTAACTAATGACAATGAAATATAATAGAGAGGCTGTCCCGGATTCAACTCTTTAGCCTTAGCTAGTACATCCGCCACTGATTTTTTTTGGATGATGGGTGTAGCTTTATAGACCATGCCTTTGGCACTTACTAGCTCCAGATTTATTTTAGCAAAGTTCTTAAAGATATAAGGATCTACTCCACCTTCTAGAATTGAGTATTTGAGTGTACCATCTGGGTGAGGTGCTAGTTTGTCAGCAAATGCTTGTTCTTCAGCAGTAAGAGTGATTTCCTCTGGATTAGGGTCTTTATCCTTATCACCACAACTCGTCATAGTGGCAACTAGCCCCGTACCTCCCAAAGTAATCGTGGTGGTGGTAGCACTTGGTGTGAGAGCCGTCATGAGAGCGAGTGTACCCATGCGTACTTTGTTACCCCAGCTACTCGTATCAGTACTCTGCCCTTCTGCAGGCATTGTTACTGTGTCTGAGGTGATGACCTCACCCCCCCGCCCCTCTCCCGAAGAGAGGGGAGCTATTGCGTTTGTGTTGTTTTCTTTTGTCATGATGTTGGTTGTATTAGTTGGTAAAATATTTGGTTATTTATAAACTTCTTTACGATGCTTGATTCTTATTATTGAAATCGTTATGATTTCATCTTCTATTGAATAAATTACACGATAATCTCCAATTCTAATTCTGAATAATTTCTTAAAAATATCACCATGAATTTCAAAATCTGTTAGCTGTTCAACACCATGGGGTCTGGGGTTTTGAGATAAAGCTTTAATTTTTTTATAAATTCTTAATTGAATATTCTGAGGTAGCTTTTCAAATTGTTTTTTTGCAGCACTCAAAAAACTTACCCTGTAATTCATTGATTTATCTCTTCAAAAATAAAACTATTTCCTTCCTTTTTTAGAGAAAATCTGGCCCCATCGTCTTCCTTTAACTCTTTTTTAATAGCCAAAACATCTAAATAATCTTCCATTAATACCTCATAAAACTTTCTAAAATTTTTATTCTTGAGATTAAGGGTAACTGAGGCAGGTTTACCTGCACTATCGTAGGTAATGGTTCTGAGCTTTTTGAGTGTTGCTGATGTCATGTTTTTGATATTGAGCTAAATACAAAGCAATTATAATAAGTTTTTTTTAGATTACAAAGTAGAAATGTTTGATTTTTGAAAACCTGGTGTTAAAAGTACAATCATAAAACGGAGAACTCAAAAATCTAGTGATTGGATATAGATTAAGTCAGGATATTAAACTTTTCAATACTTATAAATATGTTTTTTGGGGAATTGTATTCTGTCTAAAAAATCAGAAAGGATACCCAATCCCGAAGTTCCAGTTGAGACCGTAGGGTTTATTGCGTTTCATTGAAAATTCATCCAACACATATCGTTGTCCCTGGATTCTTGCTGGGTCAAAGACTTTTATTCCCCAGTCAAATCTGAAAAGGAAATAAGACAAGTCCCAACGAATGCCGAAGCCGGTCCCCACTCCTATTTCGCGGTAAAAACGCTTGAAATCAAAATTGGATTTATTGACTTTGGATGGTGAATCTATGTTGTGCCATTTCCAAACATTACCAGCGTCAATAAAAGTGGCGATTTGAATGTCTCCGGCAAAATGGAGCACTTTTAATCGATATTCGATACTTGATTCAAACAAAATATCGCCAGGCTGAGGAATAGTATTGCCAGCAGTTGTGGTGTCAGCTCCGGCAGAACCTACACCCAAAGTTCGCGGAGCCCAGGCTCTCACGCTGTTACTGCCACCAACAAAAAAGTTTTTGTCATAAGGCAATGATCGGTTGTTACCATAAGGGTTAATTACACCCAAATTGAGCCGGAAAGCATAGCTGCTATTTTTATTGATGTTTATGTTTCTTCTTAAATCAGCGTTTATTTTCAAAAACCTAAAATATTGCCTTACTGAATCTATAGAATTTGCCGATTGCTTCAATGGGAAAAGCTTTTCAATGAGATTGATTTGATCTTTGTTGTTGAGGAAATTTAAAACAGTCCCTCCCGATTCCAAAAAGAGTCTGAAAAACTTAGAGTCAGACAAAGGCCTGCTTGGATCCTGTTTATTAATGACAAGATTTGAATTAATAGAAGAAACAAACTGGGGATCAAATGTAACTTTGAGGTTATTACCTTGCTCTTGTTGTAAAGAAATCAGACTATTATAAAACGATTGACCGGCTTCGTTGTTGAAATAAATGGTATTAATGAGTGAAGCATCTAAAAGACTGAAATAGAATACCGCATTTTTGTTTAATTGGATGGAATAGTTGGTGGTCACTTTAAAATTAAGCCTTTTTCCCCAAAAGGGTTCAGAATAATTATACCCAAAACCAAGAATAGTTCGGGGGTTTTTAAGGTAATACTTTTCCATCTGACGAGGAAAAAGCCATAGATTTGGAAGTGTAACATTCAGATTTACACCCAATTCCAAACTACCTCTTATTGATTTTTCATTAGAGATAATAGGAGAAGGCTGCCCTTCGTATGAAGCCCTTATAGCCGCTTCTATGGTTTCCAATCGTCGAAACCTATTTCTGGAGGTCAGTGTGACCGGTACACCAAATCCAAAAAACGTGGAACCGTCATTATAAATATTGTTAACTCCGGGGCTGATCCCGAAACTATATTTTTGAAGCAAAGGTGCGAAATACTCTACCGACAACTGACCGGGTGCCAGAGGCTTTATCTGAGAACTTGCAAACGAAAACTGGTTAAAATAAGCCACCTGCCGTTGGGTTTCCTGCACATCAATTTGTCGATACAAATTTCCTTGTCGGGTTATTATTCGGTTGGAAAGTACATTTAAAGGTATATTTCGATCAAGTCTTATAAACCTGACACCATTGTAAACTACGGTATCGGGTTTGAGATCTGTATTGTCAGCACTGGGGTCAAACGCCTTAAAAACTACTTCTTCAATGTTGAATTTTTCATGCCTGAGGTTATTAGGATTTAAAACTTCAAAATACAATTCTCCGTGTTTTTGTTGTTTAAATAAATTTTCATCCTGCTCCGGATTGCTTGCTCCATGAATAAGATATTTATTGTTAAAATTATAATATCCGTTATTCTTGAAAAGTTGCTCTAACCTAAGTTTTTCGGCCTGAACCAATCTCAAATCAAACAAATTTCCCTTTTTAATTTGTGCTTTTGAAATCTCGTCATTAATTAATTTCAGAAGTAAAGTGTCTGAACAGTAATACTTTACAGTATCAACCACAAATCCGGAATTCTCAGAAACAATATACTGAACTTTAACTTTTCTCGTATTTGCTATTGTATCTAATTTGTAAAAAACCTCCGCATCACGATAACCTATATCAAATAAAAACTTACGAATTTTTGTAGAAGTCTCTGCAATTTGAGACTCGTAAGCATAAACCTGTTTTTCTCCAATATTTCGCCAAAACCAGGCATTTTTTTCTTCTAAATTGCCCTCTATTCTGCTAATCTTTTTCTCTAATTTCTGAATTTTCCGTGCACTGTATTTTGGAGTTTTCTTAACATTTTCAATTTTATTCTGAAAACTCAGGAGTTTTTGTGTCTGCCTGAGGGAGTCAAATTGTTTCAGTCCAAAATTATACCACCAAACTCTGGGGGTTAAGGGCAGTTCCAGTGGTTTTGTGTTTTCTTTTTGGCTAAAAGGGATTATTTCCTCCAACTCTTCAACAATCACATGCTGCTGACCTTTGAAATCATTTCGCCAAAGGATATATTTTCCTGCCGGCACCGAGTTTCTGCACGAGAAAATCGCCAGTGACACAGAAAACAATACAAGCAACCGAAAAATACTTTTTGACAAAATAGTTCTTAAATTTGTATATGATTTCAAAACAGCAACAAAAATACGTTCAATCTCTCCATAATAA
Organism: Cytophagaceae bacterium; assembly: GCA_016722655.1. Taxonomy (NCBI): domain Bacteria; kingdom Pseudomonadati; phylum Bacteroidota; class Cytophagia; order Cytophagales; family Cytophagaceae; species Cytophagaceae bacterium. The sequence continues at coordinate 3,314,534 of JADKIR010000004.1, read as the reverse complement.
AAAATACAGACAAGAATATGGGGAGTTTATTGTAGAAGGTGAAAAGAATATCCTGGAATTAATTGATTCAGAATATGAAATTAAAGATATTTTTTGCAGTCAGGACTTTGAAAAAGAACTTAAAAAAAATGGAAAACAACTTCCATTGACCACAGGCACGGAAGAGCAAATAAATGCAATTTCTACTTTAAAGAACCAGAACTCGGGTGTTGCTGTAGTAAAAATAAAAGAACCGGAAAATATTTCAACCAGTCAAAATCTTCGATTGATTCTAGATGGTATCAAAGATCCCGGAAACCTGGGTACCATTATCAGGTTGGCGGATTGGTATGGTTTGAAACAGATTTATTGCTCAGAAGACACTGTAGAATTCTATAATCCTAAAGTCATTTCTGCCACCATGGGCTCATTTAGCCGCATATCTTGTGTTTATTTAAACATTCAGGATTTCTTAAAAAATAATCCGGGTACAACTTATGGTGCATATTTGGGTGGCACCAATATCCATGATTTAAAACCCTCTAATGGTGTAAATCTTATTATTGGAAGCGAATCACATGGAATCAGGGAAGAAATACTTCCATATGTTTCAGAAAAAATCACTATTCCCGGTTTTGGAAAAGCCGAATCTTTAAATGCCGCAATTGCCACCGGTATAATTCTGGACAACTTCTCAAGATTTTTCAAATAAATAAAATGTATTTGCGGAATTTTTAAAGCTAATAAAAAGTTAATTTAGCTTAAACCAATTAAATCAAGTTTTTTTTCCGAATTTTGCGGAAATTTTGTCAAAACCTCAATCCAAATAATGGAAAAATTAGATAAGAATACGGTCATCGGGTTAATATTGCTTTTTGTGCTTTTCGGTGTTTACACTTATTTCGAATCGACCAAACCCCAGCCCGTAAATACGGAAGCAAATAAAAACAATAATGCTCCGGCAAAGGCTACTCAGAGTAAAATAGCATCTGTCCCTTCAGCTCTAGCTATGAATGATAGCTTGCCTGAAAAACTAATTAAAATCGAAAACAAAGATTTGATCGTTACTTTTTCAACGAATGGAGCTTCAATCAGGAAAGTTGAGCTGAAAAATTACAAAAGTTATTCGGTCTTTAAAGCTGAGAAAAATGAACCAATGGTGATTTTTGATGGCACGAAATCAGGAATTAATTTCCAGATTCCTGTTACAACGGGCACATTGGATCTTTCTGGCTTGAGTTTCAATTCCAATAATACCGATGCCAAAGTATCAAAGGTGCCTTTAACGGTAACTTTTTCGGCGAATTCTTCTGCCGGTTTAGTAGAAAAAACCTACACCTTGAAAGAAGCAGGATTTGAGATTCTCCAAAATCTTAAAATAGCTGATGCAACCAAACTAAAAAGTGGCTCAGCGGCACAAATTGTGTGGAAACATAATTTTGAATATACTGAAAACGATTTGGCTGAAAACAGGAAATCGGCTCAGATCAACTATTTTGACAAAGAGGAAAACTTTGAAGACATGGGCCTTGGCTCAGCGGGGAATGATGACGAAGATGCCGAGCTTCCCGTAAAATGGATGTCGTTTAAGCAGAAATATTTCACTTCAGGTGTAATTGGTGAAAAAATATTTTTTGATAAAGCCAAGTTTGTCCTGGAAACACCCGAAAAAGACAGTTCAATTGTAAAAATTGGAAGTGCAACAATGGATTTTGCAGGAACAGAATTGGCAAAAGGACTTGAATTGAAATATTACTTCGGTCCTAACGAACTCAATAACCTCAAAGCCGCCGGAAACGATTTTCAGAAAAACCTCTATCTGGGGTATGATATCGTAAAACCCATAAACCGTTACATTTTTGTTCCATTGTTTAATTGGGTAGAATCGTTTGTAACCAATTATGGTTTATTGATCATTATCGTTGTTTTAATTATCAAACTGGCTCTTACGCCGTTGATCTATAAATCATACGTAAGTTCTGCCAAAATGCGGGTTTTAGGCCCTGAAATCAACGCAATCAAAGAACGTGTAGGCGATGATGCCATGAAAGTGCAGCAGGAAACTATGAAACTTTATCAGCAAGTTGGTGTAAGTCCTTTGAGTGGATGTGTACCATTATTGCTGCAGATGCCTATTTTGATGTCGGTATTCTTCCTGTTTCCAAACATGACCATGTTCCGTCAAAAAGGTTTCCTATGGGCAAGCGATTTGTCAACCTATGACGCACCTATCAGTTGGGCTTACAACCTACCTATCATAGGAAACCACATCAGTTTGTTTGTGGTATTGATGACCATCTCTAGTTTGGCCTTTACATATTACAACAATCAGGTTACTCCTGATCAGCCAGGTCCTATCGACATGAAAAAAATGTCTTATTTCTTCCCATTGATATTTTTCTTTGTATTAAATAGTTTTCCTGCCGCACTTAGTTTTTACTATCTGGTTTCAAACGTGGTTACTATCGGTCAACAATTGGCTGTAAGGAAATTCATTGATGAAGACAAGATTTTAGCAATTCTTGAAAAGAACCGGAAAAATTTTGCCACCAAGCCTCAAAAGAAAAACAAGTTTGGTGATTTTCTCCAAAAACAACTGCAGGCTTCAGAAGAAATGAAGAAGCAAGCAGAAGATTTGAAAAAAACAGGCAAAAAGAAATAAGATAATGCTCTACAATTTTTAAATTTGTAGAGCATTATTGTTTTTTGACCATAACAATCAATCTATCCAATGAAAAAAGGGCTTGTATTGTTCTTTTGTACGTATTATGCTGCATTTGGCCAAATGGGTGACCAGAGCTATTTGCTTGAGTACAAAAAGGCTGTTCAGCTATTTGCTGACAATCAATACGAAGAGGCCTCGAAGAAATTTGGTCTGCTTTCTCAAAAATCATACCAAAATCCAGTCGTTCCTTATGCCTTCTTTTACAATGCTTTAACTTCAAAAAACAAAGGTAATCTGTACCAAAGCAGGGTCTATTTCAGACAATTGTTTGAGAATTTTTATGACTGGGAAAAAATAAATGAGGCACGAATTATTTATGCTGATATTAATTTATCCGAAAACTATTTTGAAGAAGCCTTAAAAACTCTGGAATTAATCGATGATAAGGAATTTGAAAGCATAAAATCTGAAATGCTAAGCACTTATATTCCGAAAATCAAAAGTCAATCAACGTTAAAGGACCTCTATTTTAAATTTCCAAATCAAAAGGAAATCGCTGTAAATCTTGTAAAGAAAATACAACAAAACCGGTATAATTCCAAAGAAGATCTTGAAATATCGGATATGCTCACCAACAGGTTTAAATTGTATGATAAAATTCAGGATAAGGATGATTCAAAAGATCGGGACAAGGCAAATGCAATTCACCAGGTAGAAATTGCTGTTTTATTACCATTTAATTTTAGCCCAAATGCAGCCAATTCTGAGGATTACAGATATGTTTATGATTTGTTTTCGGGGATGAAACTGGCCGAGGAATCGCTTGCCAGTGAAGGGATCGCTTTAAAATTGCATGCATTTGATATAAAAAAATCAAGGTCAGATTTTCAGAATTTCGAAAGGAAAGGCAGTTTTTCGGGAATTGATTTATTTGTGGGACCTCTTTATGCTGAAACCAACCAACCAGCATCTGATTTTGCCGGTTTAAACAGAATCATACAGGTTCATCCGATTTCCAACAATAAAGAACTGGTAAAAGGCAAGAAGAATACATTTCTTTTACAGCCATCTTTTGAATATCAGGCTCAAAAATCACTGGATTATTTCCAGGAAAATAATGGCAGAAAAAACCTGAGTATTTATTTTGGAACCTCAAAAAAAGATTCACTTTTTGCATTGACATATAAAACCGAAGCTATTAAAAGGGGTTATAAAATTACTGTTTTCAAACAATTCCATGGCCTTCTTACCAAAATACAACCCGAAAACGGCCATATTTTCTTTGCTGGGGATAATAATCTTGGAGGGAAGTTTATACAGTCATTCCAGAAAAACAAAATCAATTGTGATATATTGGCAACCGCCTCATCTTTCTCGTGGGAAAAAAATAGCACTCAAAATTTCCCGTCCAATCTCATCATTCTATATCCTGAATTTGTTCAAAAAGAAAAAGAAATTGTAAAAATATTTGAAAAAAAATACTTTGAAAAGACGTCTTCCCTTCCTAACTATTTCAGTTATCTGGGATATGACATGGTTTATTTTTTCGGGAAAATGTTGAAAGATGGTAAAGATGTATTTTCGCTTAATCTTGAAAGCGGACCCTACAAAGACGAATATCTGCTAAGTGGCTTTGATTATAGCCAATCAAAAAATGAAAATGGAATAGTTCCTCTGGTAAAATTTAACGGAGAGACTTTTGAGGAGATTTACAGGTAAAACCAATGAAAAACAAAAACAGTGAAAAGCTTTTTAAAGAAGCTCAAAAATATATTCCGGGTGGCGTAAATTCACCCGTGAGGGCCTTCAAATCAGTAGGCGGGAATCCCAGATTTATAAAACGAGCCAAAGGTGGCTATCTTTATGATGAAGATGGCAATAAATACATTGACATGATCAATTCCTGGGGTCCAATGATCCTTGGACATGCATTTACCCCTGTTGAAAACCAGGTAAGAAAAGCAGTTAAATCCTCTTTTTCGTTTGGTGCACCTACTAAAAAAGAAGTAGATATGGCCAAATTAATTGTGGATTTGGTTCCTTCGGTCGAAATGGTCAGAATGGTCAACTCGGGTACAGAAGCCACAATGTCTGCCATAAGATTGGCACGGGCATACACAGGCAAGGAGAAAATAATAAAATTTGAAGGTTGTTACCACGGTCATGGCGATGCATTTCTGATTTCAGCAGGAAGCGGTGCCCTTAGTTTGGGGCAGCCCGACAGTCCCGGAATTACATCAGCTACCTTAGGTGATACACTTACCGTACCTTACAATGACGTTAATACACTTGAATCGGTTATAACAAAAAACAAAAATACCATTGCGGCCTTAATCATTGAGCCTGTGGTAGGAAATATGGGCTGTGTACTTCCCGAAACGGGTTATTTGGAAGCCATAAGGGAGATTTGCACCAGAGAAGGAATTGTTTTGATATTTGACGAAGTCATGACCGGCTTCAGACTTTCTTTAGGTGGAGCCCAGGAAAGATTCAATATTAAGCCTGATTTAACTACTTTAGGCAAAATTATCGGCGGTGGTATGCCTGTAGGTGCCTATGGTGGCAAAAAAGAAATCATGCAGATGGTTTCGCCTTCAGGGCCCATGTATCAGGCAGGTACACTTTCAGGAAACCCCATAGCCATGTCGGCAGGAATGGCCATGTTGAAACATTTGAAAAAAAATCCTAATGTTTATTGGCAACTTGAAGCTGCCGGACTGGAGATTGCCTACGGAATCACCCAATCATTGAAAGAACTCGAGCTCAATTACACTGTTAACCAGATTGGCTCAATGTACAGCTTATTTTTTACCGAAAATAAAGTAGTTGACTATACCACTGCAAAAACCTGCGATACCGCGGCATTTGGAAAATATTTCAATGCCATGCTCAACCGGGGCATTTATCTGGCTCCAAGTCAATTTGAGTCATTATTTATTTCAGAAAAAATTGATTCAAAAATCATAAAGAAAATTCTGAAAGCCAGTCATCAGAGTTTAATAGATTTAAAAACGGAAAAATGAAAAGGTTTTCGGTCATAATTCCAATTTATAATCGGCCAGAAGAGTTGGACGAACTACTGGAAAGTCTTGAAAAACAAACCTTTAAAGATTTTGAAGTCCTGGTAGTAGAAGATGGATCTACCCTCAAATGTGGTGAGGTAGTAAAACAATACTCTTCTTCACTTGATATAAAATATTTTTTCAAAAAAAATGAAGGGCAGGGTTTCGCCAGAAACTATGCTGCAACGCATGCTGAGGGTGAATATCTTGTTATTTTTGATTCTGATGTGGTGGTTCCGCGAGAATATTTTGAGATTGTGGACGAGGCACTAACAGAAAGTAATCTGGATGCTTATGGCGGAGAAGACCGGGCAGACGAATATTTTAATGATCATCAGAAAGCCCTGAGTTTTGCGATGACCTCAATATTTACGACAGGAGGCATCAGAAGCAAAAAGAGCAATGCGGGTGGAAGCTACCAGATCAGAAGTTATAATATGGGCATTAAAGCCGCAGTTTTTAAAGAAATTGGTGGTTTTAAAAAGACAAATATGGGTGAAGACATGGAACTTAACCATAGGTTGCAAAAAGGTGGATATTCTAAAGAACTCATAGAAGGAGCTTATGTTTATCACAAAAGAAGAGGAGATTTTGGAAACTTTTTCAAGCAAATCCTGAGCTTTGGCCGTACAAGGATTCAACTTAAGAGAGATTATAATATTCCAATTAAAATAGTGCATACTTTGCCGGTTCTATTTACACTATTTATCCTGAGTTTGCCTTTTCAGTTTTTTATTAACAAAGAGTTATTTGACCTTTCTCTGGGGATTTTGTGGTTATATTTTTTGATTATTTTTATCTCAGCCTCAATTACTCAAAAAAGCTTAAATGTAGGAATTCTTAGCATTCCAGCATCATTTATACAACTTTTTGCGTATGGATTTGGTTTTATACTTGAGGTATTTGGCAAATCAAACAGTAACCAAACTTAAAGATTTACGAAGCAGAGAAATGTTTTGATTTATAACGGGGTACCAGTCAACATGCAGTGAGATTTTTTGGCATGAATAAGACATACACTCTGTATATTCATGATTATAACCACAAGAGGGACACTTCCCTCCGGTTTCGAAATGATTAAAACTCTCTCCGCAAAAGCACCTCCAGGTTTGAAACGGAAGTGGTTCAGTTTTACAACTAGGGCAACACGCCTTCATTAAATTAGTTTAAGGTTTTACAAAATTAAGGAGTAAAAACTAAGAAATAAGCTCAAATTGCACAGAATAATTTAATTTTTTATCAAAGGATTTTGGAGAAAGAAAACTACAAAAATAAAATAGTTGATTATCAAATACTTAAAAGGCTATTTGGTTTTATTTTACCTTATAAAGGCAGGTTTGTATTATTGGTAATTCTAATAATTATTAATGCTGTGCTATCGCCCGCTTTGCCTTTGTTAATACAATATACCATCGACGGTCCGATTGCAGAAGGAAACTATAATCAATTGAGCCTGTGGGTTGGTGCCATGGTAATCCTATTAACAGTAACCTCTATGGTATCCTATTTTAACACCTATGAGTCGGGTTGGCTGAGCTCCCGAATAATTCATGATATCAGATTAAAGGTTTTCAGGAAAATAATTCAACTTAGATTAAAATTTTATGATGAAACAGCCATCGGAAAACTGGTGACTCGTACAATTTCTGATGTAGAATCCCTTTCTGATGTGTTTAGTTCCGGGTTTGCCGCAATTGCCGGCGATTTATTACAATTGTTCCTGATTATTGGGGTAATGTTTTTCATCAACTGGAAACTCACACTTATCAGCCTGAGCACTATACCCCTGATGTTGGTCAGCACTTATATATTTAAAGAAAAAGTCAAAAAGTCATTTAATATGGTCAGGAATGCCGTGGCCAATCTTAATTCTTTTATTCAGGAAAGAATATCGGGGATGAGTCTGGTACAGATTTTTAATGTAGAAGAACAGGAATATAAAAAATTTGAAGAACTTAACAGGGAGCATAAAATCGCCAACATTAAATCTATACTATATTATTCTGTTTACTTTCCTGTTGCTGATGTAATCGCCGCCTTAGGAGTAGGTCTGATTGTATGGTATGGTGCCAAAGGAATTATTGGAGAGGAAGTAACCTTTGGTACTATCACTGCATTTATAATGTATATCAATCAGTTTTTCAGGCCCATCAGGATGATTGCGGACCGTGTCAATACATTGCAAATGGGTGTAGTTAGTCTTTCCCGAATTATTGAAATTCTTGATGATGGCGAAAATGTGGAGAAAAGTGGAAAAGAAAAACCTGAAATTGAAGGTAGAGTCAATTTTGAGAATGTGTGGTTTGCGTATAATGAACCGCAGTGGATTCTGAAAGACTTAAGTTTTGAAGTTAAAAAAGGGCAATCTGTTGCCTTTGTGGGTGCCACAGGTGCCGGAAAAACTTCTATAATAAGTTTGCTTAACCGATTATATCCCAATCAAAAAGGTCAAATATTACTTGATGGTAATCCCATTGAAAACTACGATCTTCAGTATCTTAGAAGTAATATAGGTGTAGTATTGCAGGAAGTGTTCCTTTTTAATGGCAGCATTGAAGAAAACCTGAGGATGGGTGATGATACTATTACCCTGGATGAGATTAAAGCTGTAGCCACAAATGTAGGTATTCATGATTTTATCATGAGTTTGCCGGGTCAATACGAGTACAAGGTAATGGAGCGTGGAGCCACTTTGAGTATGGGCCAGAGACAATTGCTGTCTTTTGTGAGAGTATTATTGCAAAATCCAAAGATTATTGTGCTGGATGAAGCCACTTCTTCCATAGATTCTGAGTCAGAACAACTGATACAAAATACTATTGAAAAAATAATGAAAAACCAAACCTCCATTATTATTGCACACAGGCTAAGTACCATCCAAAATGCAGATAAAATTATTGTTTTAGATAAAGGAAAAATTTTGGAATCAGGAAGTCATCAGCAATTATTAGAAAAACAAGGTGCCTATTCTCATTTGTATGAACTCCAATTTAGCAACCAAAGTGTCAAAATCTCCGACTAAAACATACCACTGTATATTTTTTTAAAAATATTTTCGAAATCATACCTTTTGCTAAGTTTTTATAATTTTTTTCATAAAAAATAAGCAAATTTTGGCACGCGATTTGCATGATAATACATGAACAATAAATCATGTATCTCATGAAAATCTCGGGAAAACTACTTATTACAATTTCACTTATTACCATCGGAATGATGGTGGGTAATGTGACAGCCCAAACTAAAAAAGACTTTAACGTTGGATACAAATTTTCCAACGGACTGGCAAAAATTTATGTCAACGAAAAATACGGTTTCCTTAACCGTGAAGGAGAGTTGGCATTTCCCTGCATTTTTGATTATGCCAATGATTTCACCAATAATTTTTCTATCGTTAGATTAAATGATAAATACGGTATCATTTCTATAAACGGTTTACAATTGGTTGAATTTGATTATGACTATATTGAGTCTTATTCAAACGGACTGGCATTGTTTAAAAAAGACGGAAAATTTGGTTATATGAATGAGGACGGAAAAGAAGTAATTCCGGCTACATTTGATTATGCCATGAGTTTCTCAGAAAATCTAGCAGTAGTTAAAATCAACAATCAGTTTGGTTTTATCGACAAAAAAGGTGAAGTAAAAATCGAACCTGAATATGAATTCCTGAGCTCATTCAGCGGAGATCTTGCCCTAATCAAAAAAGACGGCAAATTTGGATATATCAATAACAAAGGTAAAATTGTAATTGCTCCTGTTTACGATCAGGCTACCAATTTCAAAGAAGGTTTGGCCACTGTAAGACAAGATGGAAAAAGTCATTTGATCAGCAATAAAAACAAAACCATTACAGATTTAGGTTATGAAAGTATCGGACCATTCACCAATGGCACTGCAGTATTTTCCAACAATGGCAAATTTGGTTTGATAAATAACAAAGGCCGTGAGGTTGTTTCAAATCTTGATTATATCGAAGAATCTTCAGAAGGCCTGTTGGCATTCCAATTGAATGACCGTTGGGGTTTCATGGATAACAAAGGAACTATCCTTATCGCTCCTTCATACGAAAGAGTAAGAGGTTTTTCTCATGGTTTGGCAGCTGTTGCCAACAACAAAAAATACGGATTTATCGACAACAAAGGAAAAGTAATTGTTCCCTTGATGTTTGACTATGCCAACGATTTCTCTGAAGGTTTTGCTTGCGTAAAATTCCAGAATTCATTTATTTATTTGAATGAAAAAGGTGTAGAAAAAATCGAAATTTCGAAAGCTATTGGTACTCAGGATCAGTTAAATGTTAAATTTAATGAGTCGCAAAACGGTACATTGATTTCGAGCATCGATTTGTATAGATAAGAATAAAATAATAGTTAATAATAGTTTGAAAAACTCCGGGCGTTTGTCTGGAGTTTTTTTATGCCAAAATTTTTACGGAATTCTTTATCAAAAAAAATATTAAAACCGGTAAGTTTTTCTATAAAAAAGGTAACGAGAATTCTCTGGATTAAAGAAATATTTAACTTACTCAAACATTTTTCATGGAGTTGGAAAGGCTTTTAAACTCTGAAGGTGATAGGTTTTTCTTTTTCTTAAATATCCGGCAGAAATAAGAAAAACTATTGAATCCACTGGCCAAATAGGCTTCTTTTATACTTACTCTTGGATTTCTTAACATACTTTCAGCGATCTTCAAACGCTCCTCAATAATAAAATCATTTGGGGTTGCACCTATTTCATGCTTGAACGTACGATAAAAACTCGACTCGCTCATGTAGGCTTTTTCGCTTAGAATATCTATTGAAAGATCTTCTGTAATATTTTCTCTGATGTATTTAATGACAAAAGAAAGACGGTCGTTGTTGGAATCGGTAAAAGATTTTTTAAGATACATCGATTTGGTTTCAGTCTGTAGAATCCTGATGACTAGCTCCTGAATAAGTAAGTCAGAAAAAATATCTTTGGAGGGATGATTTTCGGTAAAAATAAAGATCAATCGTTGCAATATCTGATTGATGGCGATGTCATTGGTGAAATGGTAGTTATAATCCAGAATACTCCACTCCTGCCCATTTTGTTTGGTTCCACGCTGGTTAAGAATATCAACAGCCTCTTTTAGCTTGGTTTCAGATAGTGCCAAAGCAAGACATTGGGTTGGGTTTGTGGGGGTGGCTTCCGGAAAATCTATGCACATCAGCTCGTTGGCCGGCAAAATCACTGATTCTCCCGGCAAAAACCCAAATGAATTAGTGTTATGTAGGTGCATCACTTTTTTACCTTTAATCATACTTGCCAGAACCGGGTCCTGAAACTTTAGCATCACCTGGCTTGCCTGAATATGCGTTTCAAAGATATTAAGCTCGGCATTTTTTAGCGTATGAATCGTTCGGTTTTCAACCAGATTTTCCAGTTTACGATTTTCATAGTGTTTCGCAGTAAGGTCGAGCATAAGACTTGGCTGTTTAAATTCCAATCAAAATATTAATATTTCCACAATAAACATAACAAAACAAATCGACTTTTTGAAAGTAAAGTTCAATTACTTAGAGAATTGTTCAAACGATTGAATGAAAAATGAAACTGGTTGGGAGAAAACTACAATTTTATTTCACTTTTCTAAGATTTTTTTGTGCTATTCAATTTTCAAAACTCTAATTTATTAAAACTATGTCAAGTACAAGCAATAATTTGGTTGCTAGACCAAATCTGAAACCTCATTATGATAATTTTATCAATGGCAAATGGACACCGCCTTCAACCGGGCAATATTTTGAAGTAATCTCCCCTGTCGATGGAAAAGTAATGTCAAAAGCGGCACATTCTGCAAAACTTGATATCGAAAATGCCGTAAACGCTGCTCATGAAGCTTTCAAAACTTGGGGAAAAACTTCCTCCACTGAAAGGAGCATTATTCTCAACAAAATAGCCGACAGAATTGAAGCCAACTTAGAGTACATAGCTGCCGTAGAAACGATGGATAACGGAAAAGCTGTAAGAGAAACCATGGCTGCTGACATTCCTTTGACCATTGACCATTTCAGATATTTCGCCGGCGTGATTCGGGCAGAAGAGGGAAGCATTTCTGAGCTGGACAAAGATACCGTTTCTATCATTGTTCATGAGCCTATCGGTGTGGTGGCACAGATTATCCCCTGGAACTTCCCTATACTTATGGCCGCCTGGAAACTGGCACCGGCACTTGCGGCTGGTAACTGTGTGGTATTGAAACCTGCGGAAAGCACTCCAATTTCTATTATGGTTTTGATGGAACTGATTGAAGATTTGTTGCCGGCAGGGGTTATAAATATAGTCAATGGTTTTGGGGCCGAGCTGGGTCGTACATTGGTAACCAATCCAAAAGTAGCCAAAGCGGCATTTACAGGATCTACTGCCACAGGTAGAATGGTGATGCAATATGCCACAGAAAACATCATTCCGGTTACTTTGGAATTAGGTGGAAAATCACCCAACATTTTCTTCCCATCGGTAATGGATGCCGACGACGAGTTTCTTGACAAAGCCATCGAAGGTGCAGTACTTTTTGCTTTAAATCAAGGTGAAGTATGTACTTGTCCGTCCAGATTGCTGATTCATGAGTCGATTTATGAGAAGTTTATTGAAAAAGTGATTGCTAGAACAAAAGCCATAAAAGTTGGCCACCCGCTAGATCCAACGGTGATGATGGGAGCTCAGGCTTCGCAGATTCAGAAAGACAAAATACTTTCTTACATCAATTTGGGTAAAGAAGAGGGAGCCGAACTGCTTTGTGGCGGAGATGTAAATCATTTGGGAGATGAACTGGAGGGAGGATATTATATTCAGCCAACATTATTCAAAGGCCATAATAAAATGCGACTTTTCCAGGAAGAAATATTCGGGCCTGTTTTGGCGGTTACAACTTTCAAAACCACAGAAGAAGCCATTGAAATAGCAAATGACACACTTTATGGCCTGGGTGCCGGCGTGTGGACACGTGATGCACATGAACTATACACAGTGCCAAGAGCCATACAGGCAGGTCGCGTATGGGTAAATCAATACCATGCTTATCCGGCCGGGGCACCGTTTGGTGGATACAAACAATCCGGTATAGGACGAGAAAATCACAAAATGATGCTTGGACATTATCGCCAGTCAAAAAACATGTTGATTTCTTATAATAAAAACAAACTGGGTTTCTTTTGAGAAATCTAAAACCAAAACCGCCACGGATTCTGAAAGGGATTCGTGGCTTTATACTTTTTGATTATGGAAAAAATTAAAAGACTGTCAGCCAGCCAGGCGGCATTGGAGTTGATTGAAATGCTTTCGGGTAAGTTTGGGGATTTGATGTTTTATCAGGCAGGAGGTTGCTGCGAAGGCACTCAGCCTCAGTGTTTTGAGAAAGGTGGGTTCTATTTAAGGTACGGAGATGTTTGTATTGGAGATGTAAATGGGTTTGAATTTTGGGTAGATAAAGATCTTTTTGAATACTGGAAACATTCACATTTCACGCTTGATGTAGCAGATGGATATGGTCCGGGTGGTTTTTCTTTAGAAACACCTTATGGTAAGACATTCAAAGTAGAATACCGTTTGTTTTCTGAGGAAGAAAGTAAAAATCTGGTTGAGGTGCGGTTAAATGATTAAATAAATCAATTTCCGGTATAATACTTATAAACCAGGTTGTAGAAATAGTGCGTGTATTTGTTTCTGATAACATTTGATTTTGCTGCCTCAAGACTCAATTTAGTCTGATTGTATTCCACAAATGAATTCATACCTTCTTCGAAACGTTCTTTTGAAAGTTTGAAGGCTTCATTTTGTGCTGATTCATATTTTTGAGCCTGTAGATAAAGTTTTTTAGAATTTTCAAGCTGGGTTTTTATCTGAAGCAAATCATTTTTTACTTCCGTTTCTGCTTTTTGAAGCTCAGATTGAGCGATTTGTTTTTCTATTTTCGAAATCTGAATTTGCGTGTTTCTGTAATTTTTATCCAAAATAGGATATTCTAAATTCAGTTTCAGCCCTAAACCAATGTTTGAAAACAACTGTGAAAGGTAACCAAATCTCACTTCCTCGGTTTTTGGAACCTGCGAAACCACATTTAAAGGAAAATTATTTCCGTTGATACTAATAAACTGATTTTCAGAAACCTGGATAACTTGCTGCGGCTCCCCAATAAACTTTATCCTTCTGTTTGCCTGACTTGAATAATTGGTAAAAAGTCCACCGGTAAAAAACAAAGAGGGCTTTTTGGTACCTTCTTTTAGTTTGATTTGGTTTTCAGCAATATCAACATTCAGTTTCTTTTGTAATAAAAGAGGAAGACCCACCAAATTATCAGTTTTATTAATTGAAGCTTTAGACAGATCCGGCACCAAAGGTTCATTTACTTCCTTGATTTCCAGCTCAGGAGTATTCATTATTTTTTTCAAATAATTCTTAGCATCCAAAAGCTGATTCTCGGCTTCCAATATTCCCAAAGTTTCATTTTCCAGTTGTGCTTTGAGTTCAATCAGACTACTTTTTGGAAGATTACCCAATTCAATCAAAGCATTATTTCTCGTTATCTGAGTTTCGATGATTTTCTTTTGTTCAATCTTCAAATCCAAAATTTCCTGTTTTAAAACTACCTCTAGAAATGCCAGTGTTACGGCCTTTTTCAAATCAAATTTTAAGATTTCAGCATCAATCATTGCAGATTTTTGAAACTTCTCGTTCAAAGAAACCGTATTTTTGATGATATCTCCTTTGTATAAAGTCGTGCTTGAGGTAAGACCAAGTGTAGCCGAATTGATAGGTTGTGTTACATATTGATTGCTCACCGGGTCAATATTTCTTCCCAAATTAAAACCCTGAGAAAAATCTGTGGACAAAGTCGGGAGCTTTTCTTTTTGACTCTGTTCAAGATTCCTGACAGAAATATTGGCTTTTTGTCCTGCGATTTTTACATCAAAATTATTATTGATGGCCATTTCGAGACAACTTTCAAGCGTGAGGGCATTGTTTTTTTGGGCAAATCCTGAAACAGAATTCACAAAAACAAAAATCAATATTTTGAACAAATACTTTCTCAATACTTAACCTTTAATATATTTTCTGATCTCATAGAAAAGTTTCTCTATCAATCGCAATTCTTCCGTTACTACCTCAGCACCAGCTGTCATGCCTACTTTCATTTGTATCTTATTGTTTTTGCCTAAAGATTTTTGATCAGGCAAGGCAATTTTTAACAGATAAACTGAATCAAGAGGAATCTCACTCACATAAGCTACTTTTCCATCTACTGTGCCAAATTCCTGATAAGGATAACCGTCAAATTTCAGAATGACCCGCTGACCGGGCTTAATTTTCCCGATATTGTATTGACCCACGTACATTTCTCCATACCAATTGCCTTTTTCAGGCATCACGTACAACAGGTTTTCGCCGGCTTTAAGCATTTGGTTTTCCTGTATATTTTTGATAAACATCACTTTACCGTCGGCGACAGCCTTAATAAAATGCAATTCTTCCCAGTCCTGAATGTGCTGAAGCAAAGTACCCACCTCGAGTTCCAGTTTGTTTTCGTATTCTTTATCTGATTTTTTAAGATTCAGAATATCCTGGTTTTTCTGGTTGATCTGAAGTTTATTATTGTTGAGAGAAGTCACCAACTGATCATATTGGGCTTTTTTATTGAGCATTTTACTTTCAGAAGCCCTCAATTCGTTTTGAGATATCAGTTTTTTCCCAAAAAGCTTCTGCTGGTTTTGGTATTCGTCCCGTGCCAGATTATAATCTTTCTGGTAGTTGGACAATTGTTGCTGAATTTTATCGTCAATATCACGCAATTCCGAAATATCATTATTCAAAATGCTCATTCGCTGTGCCTCTACCCCACTCACGCCAAAAGATTCGGCAAGTATATAAGTATTGTAAAATGCCTGAAAATAGGGTTGTATTTCGCCCAGACCTTCAAACTGTGGGATATTTTCGATTCCTTTTTTGGACTGGCGGATATCGATCAGAGTTTGTTTTAGCTTAGCTACCTGAGTGGGTTCGGCCAGACTATGGATTCTGCCTAAAATCTGGTTTTTTACAACTTTTTGACCGTCTTTGACCAGCAATTCGTCGAGCAAACCTTCTTTTCTTGCTGCTACAGTTTTTGCCAAATCATTGCTTGTAATTTGCATTTTCCCTTTCACGAGATCAGGATACTGCACAAACCAACTGATGGCTAAAATCATCATTAACACAAATAATGTCCATGTACTTCCCCAGCGGATCAGCCAATTGGGTGGAGTTTCCAACACTTCAGTTACCAGGTCGCTTCTTTCGGGTTTACCCAGGCCTTTAAGTTTTAGCTCCGGTGGATTGTTTTTAACAGTTACCAGACCCAAATCTGCCATGCTGGTATTAATTCCTGCAAGTTTTGAAGATTTATATTCTTTTTTCTCAAAACCCTGATTCTGAACAGGATACTCAGCAGACTCCTGTGAGTTCATCAGAATCTTGATGCTCAGGTCGTCATTTGAATATTCTTTTTTAAAATCGCTGTTCATATTTTATCCGAGTTCGAGTTGATTTTTTACCAATGCATAATAGCTTCCTTTCTGTGAAATAAGCGATTGGTGATCGCCAATTTCTGTGATTGTGCCGTTTTCAAGCACTACAATCTGGTCTGCGTTTTTTACGGTACTCAGTCGGTGAGCAACCACGACAACCGTTTTTCCTTTAAAAAAATTATTCAGATTTTGCAATATAACCCGCTCATTATTAGCATCAAGTGCGTTGGTTGCTTCATCAAAAAATATCAGATTGGGATCTTTGTAAACCGCTCTGGCTATCAATATTCTCTGTTTTTGACCCTGGCTTATACCAATTCCTTCGTCCCCAATTTTTGTATTGTAACCGGCGGGTAACTGTTCAATAAATGGCAAGATGTTGGCCACTTTTACCGAATACAAAAGTCTTTGATAGTCTATCATATCAACACCCACTGCAATGTTTTTGGCGATAGAATCCGAAAAAATAAATCCTTCCTGCATAACGGTACCGCATTCTGCACGCCATGAGCTAGGCAATATGCTTGCCAGGCTGTTTTCTCCAATCATAATCTGCCCGGAAGTTGGTTCGTAAAATCTCAGGATTACCTTCAATAGCGTGGTTTTTCCGCTGCCACTGGAGCCCACTATTGCGGTCACTTTACCGCTGGGAATATTAAGATTGATATTGTTGAGTGTAGGTTTATCTATGCCCGGATAAGCAAAAGTGAGGTTTTGAATTTTAAGTCCTTCAGAAAGATCAAAATCATTGACAAAATTACTTTCCAATGGTTCTTCATCGGCAAGATTATGAATTTCGTTTAATCTTTCCAGACTGATTTTCGCGTCCTGGTAGTGTTGAATAAAGCCGACCAAACTGTCAATAGGGCCATTGAGCTGACCAACGATATATTGCAGGGCCATCATTCCACCCAGGGTGAGGTCACCTTCGATTACTGATTTGGCAGCAATGAACGAGATAATTATGTTTTTTCCTTCGTTGATAACCATCGCACCTGTACCCTGAAATTGCTCCAAAGCAAGGGTTTTTAGATTTAGCCGAAATATCTTAATCTGCAGATGCTCCCATTCCCAACGTTTTTCTTTTTCAGAATTGGTTAGTTTAATATCATGAACACCAGAAATCAACTGTATTATTTTCGACTGATTTTGAGCCGAATAATTAAACTTTGTATGGTTGAGTGTTCTTCTTTTTTTAAGAAAAAATCTTACCCAAAAAACATATAAAGCACCGCTAAAAAGATAGATTCCGAATATAGTGGTATCATAATATGCCAATACAAATCCAAAAACCAAGAATGTAAATGCATTGAATATAAAACTTAGCGTAGTACTTGATAGAAATTGCTCTATCTCATCATGGTCTCCGATACGTTGAAGTATATCCCCTGTCATTTTCGTATCAAAAAATGAAAGCGGGAGATTGAGCAGTTTAATCAGAAAGTCTGAAACGATGGTAAGATTGACCCTGGAACTGATGTGTAAAAGCAGCCAGCTTCGGATAAATTCCAGGCCTGCTTTTCCAAAAAACAACATCAACTGTGCTATAAATATCAAAAAGATGAAGTTGAGGTTTTTGGTCTGGATACCTGTATCGACCACCGATTGCGTCAAAAAAGGCAACACCATTGTAATGATCGTGCCTGCGATTAAACCTATAAATAGCTGAATGATGAGGTTTTTGTATTTGGCCAGGTAATTGGTAACCCGCTTAAAACTAAGCGAATCGGCTGGACCTTCATGCTCAAATTCTGAAAACTTTGGTGTGGTTTCGAGCAAAAGGGCTATTCCCTCCTTATCTTCAATACTAATCCAATGTTTTTCAAATTCCTCGCGGGTATAAACCAGGTTTTCTTTTCCCGGGTCTGCTACATAAACTTTATATTTTCCTGACTTTTTTTTGATATCATAAACCACCACAAAGTGATTTTGATCCCAATGGGCGATACAAGGAAGTGGGGCGTCGAGGAGTTGTTCAAAGTCAATTTTCACACCCAGTGACCTGAATCCCATCAATTCGGCTGCCCGGCTGATTCCCCGTAAAGAAACGCCTTCCCGGGTGATCATGCATTTATCACGCAGATATTGAATATCGACGGTTTTCCCATGATGTTTGGCCACCATTTTCAGACATGTGGGGCCACAGTCCATTTGGTCAAATTGTCGGTAATGGGTAAAATTCTTCGTCAAAATATCACTAGTGTTTCCTATTAATATTCAAATTTCATGCCGTAAAACACAAAAAAGGCTGGTGAAACCTCACCAACCTTTCTACTAAAATATCATGTTAATTTTCAAAAGGTAAATCTACTTTTTGGGCAACAAATGAATGTTTAAAGATTTACAATTTAAATTTCTTAGTTTGTCCAGATTTCTTCTACTACCGGAGGAGTAACTACAGGAGCCGGAGTACAAGATTTTGGAGCACCACAGCCAAAGCTGAAGCTAAAATTAATATCAAAACAAGAACGTACCGGAGCTGAATTACCACAAGATCTTTCAGGTCTGGTGTAACTTCCGCCACATGAATGTGATCTGGTTTGACAAGGGTTACAGCTATTTGATCTGCTGTGACCGTAGCTGCTTCCGCAACCACCTAAAATGTTTGTTGATTCGTTGCTTACTAAGCTAAAACCGATAAAATCATTGAAGTTTTTCATAATTATTCACTCTTTTTGGTATTCTGATGCCACAAAGTTGTAGAAACCAAATTGAATGAACTATATACCAAAGTATATAAAATGCAGTAATGCCCTTTTTTTCTTCAAAAAAGGCATAAATCTTTTGAATAAATTAATAAAAACTACTCTCCTACTTCGTTTTCAAGCAATGAGGTAATCTGAAAACACGCGTTGTCAATAATATTTCCCATAACATGGTCGTCGGTGGCTACCCTGACGGTCTCTGCTATTTTTTTCATGACTTCCAAATAAAATCCTTTTAGTTCGAGCGTGTGCATTTCTTTGTTCCACAAATCAATCACCATAGAGCCTCGTCCTTTTGCATCCCAAATACCAATCGTGATGGCCTTTGCTTCTTCAACTTCTACTCCTTCGTTGTTGCCCCACAGAATACGCTCGGGTGAATTGTTGGAGTCGGATAATATTTCGAAGTTTATTTGAGTGCTTTTCACAAAAAGAATTTTAATTCGATTATTATAAAGCAAATACTATGCCTGTTTTTTCAGTCTTGGGTATTTTTTTATAAAGACACATTAAAATAACCTAAAGTATTGATAATGTAATACTTATGAAAACAAAAATTCCCCAGCTTTAAATTCCATGATTTTCCTTAAAAATAATCAACAAAAAAAAATATTTTTTCAGCATTTTATGTAATTGTAAAACACTGTTTTTAAGGGGTTTATTATGCAAAATATCCCATTAGATAATTATATTAAAAAAACTATCCGGTGGTATAATTTTTGAAGTAATCCTTACACATTCGAGCTAAATAAAATAAATCATGGATAAAATGATTCTTCTAACCATCGGGAAAAACTTAAGAAAACTAAGATTATTTTTTGGTTACTCTCAGCAAGAGCTGTCTTATATTCTGGATGTAACCCAAACCACCTATTCCAAATGGGAAAGTGATTTGAAAACTCCGACTATCAGAAATCTTATTAAAGTGAGTCAGCTTTATAAAATTCCTTTAGAAGACCTTGTATATGACCAACTCAAGTTTGATCATATTCAAAGATCGGCCTAATTTATATTTTAACTAAAGGATTTTTTAAAAATGGTTGCACCAAAAATTTCGTTTTGCACAACGGTAATGAATCGTTTGCACCATATCCAGAAAACCCTCCCTCAAAATATTGTAGATAACAATGATTATACCAATATCGAATGGGTGATTCTGGATTACAACTCTAATGACGGTCTGGAGGAATGGTATTCTGCCAATGCAAATGTGTTGGGTGAGAATGTTAAATATTTCAGAACCAACGAACCCTCACATTACAAAAGAAGTCATTCCAGAAATATGGCTTTCAGATTGAGCACCGGTGATATTTTGGTCAATCTTGATGCCGACAACTATGCCGGCAGATCATTTGCAAGATATATTAGCAAAATGTTTATCAATCATCCCGACTCTTATCTGGCTGCCAGTGAGAATATATCGGCTGATGTCTCAGGCAAAATATGCGTTTCAAGAAATGATTTCTTCGCCATTGGTGGTTACGACGAAACTATTGAAAGTTATGGTTTCGAAGATTTTGATTTGAAAGAAAGGCTGGAAAAATATGGCGTAAAACGATTGACATTTGAAAATTCAGAGTTTTTGAAAGCTATCAGTCATTCGGTCCATGAAAGAATAAAAAACGAATATCTCTATAAAAATCTGGAAAAACTTTTTATTGAGAGAATCAGTCCTATGAAGGCAAGATTGATTTTTATTACTAAAGATGGAAAATATGAAAGTGCTGAAATCGTGGATTGTCAGATGAGATATGAAGGTTTACATGTAAAACCCTTAAACCAGAAATTCAGATTTGTGATAGTGGAAAACTCGATAGAAAAAGGTAATTTTTCGACAGGGATTTTGCACAACTCTATTGAAATCATCAATCAGAAGACAATTCATAATATAATCTATTTTTATTCTCAGCTTCAAAGTAAGCCTTTGATTCTCAAAAAATCGGATAACAAAGATTATGCTGCCAATATCAATGGTTTTGGCAACGGTAAAATATTAAATGCATTCGAACCTATAAGCTCCCCTATCGCAATATGAGTACACTTTTACTAAAAGACATTGACTGGCAGGGTGTAATGATTTTTACCGCCAAGGAACATTGGCTGGACATACTCACTAACCTTAGAAAAAAGGCCGAGGGGAATCCTTTCTTTTTTTTCTTTGACAATGAAAGAGGGAGCCACCTGAAGGTATTTTTCAAAAACAACAAACTTTCATTCCTCGATAATCTGGAAAAAAGTTTTGAGTCTTATGAAAAAATTGATAATTCAAAATATCAGGATCCGATTTTTCCAAATTTCGAAATCAACACGATCCACCGTTTTCAATATATTTCTGAAAACAGTGACATTCAATTACCTGAAAAGGCCGGAGTGTCGTTGACCGTAGAATTGGTATCAAAAATCTCTAACATTATCATTGGGGCCTTGGGATACAATTCGTTTTTCCTTGAAGAAAAAAACAGGGTAAACTTTGCTTTGCAACTTGCATTTTTGAGTCCGGTAAGGAAATCTGCTCAGGAAAAAGCTGAATTACTAAATTATTGCACTGAACCTGAAATATTAAATATAGACCACGGTCTTCTGGAATTCTACGAAGAGATTCAAACCATTGAGTCGGAAGATGAACCCATCGAATACTGGGTGAAATCATGGATAGGACTATGCGAAAGCCATTTGAATCTTAAAAGCTTTGATTTTATTTTTGATTTGATATGTCAGATACTCGAAATAAGGGATTTCAGTGAAAAAGTAAAAAACACACTACTGGCTGCGATTAAATCCGAATTGGGAGAAGATCATAAGGAAAAATAAGCACGTAAGCCGACTTTCTGGTATGCTAAGCTAGATGGAGTTTTAGAATTGAAAAAGTCAATTTTTGATATTTCAATTTAAAATTGTGCAAAAACCATGCCTGATTCTATAGATATTTACTATTTTGATATAAATCAAAAAGTATAATTCCTGCTTGTTTAAGTTAATCTTATTTATCTACATTTGTAGCCATAGGATCAGAATTCTATGGTTATGATTCGAAACTATTATTAACTATTAAACATAATTAAAGATGAAATCTCTCGACAAATTTGCAGGATTAGAAATTAAAAACACCGAAGAAGTAAAAGGCGGAACATTTGGATTACTTTCTGGTTTGTTTGGTGGTTGCGGATATACTCAACCTAAAACATGTTACACTCCTCCGGTTAACAATTGCTATACTCCTCCAAAAAACAATTGTTACACTCCTCCACAAAACTCTTGTGGAAACGGTGGTTACCAACAGCCAACACCTCCTTCTTGTACTCCTAAGCCAAATAACTGCAATTCAGGATTTAGCTGGAATTTCAGTTTTAGCTTTGGATGTAGATAATTGCACATTCTCTACAAATAAGTAGGACAATGCCTGTAGCTATGCTGCGGGCATTTTTTTATGTGCAAATTTGGCTTCGCATTCGGCTAAGCGTTTCCTGGCTCATTCCCAGATAAGAAGCAATATGCCCCAAAGGCACCCTCTGAATAAGGTAAGGCTGGGTTTCCATCAATCTTTCGTACCGTTGCAAGGCACTTTCAGACCTGATAGAATACAACATACTATCGGCATCAATAAAGATTTTTTCGTATAATTTCCTCACATAATCATTAAAAACCACATGCTTCTGAAGCAAATACTGAATGTGATCGTATTTCAGAAAAAATACCTCAGTGTATTCCAAAGCCTGGATGTTTTCGAGAGAAGGAACTTGTAAAAGATAACTCTGTGGAGAGGTTATTATACTATGTTCAATGGAAAAAGCCGTAGTTATTTCTTTGCTCTCGTTACAGGTAAAAGAACGGCAACAACCCTTTTCGATATAATAAATACCCTCGCAAACATTGCCTTCCCTGAGCAAATACGCATTTTTCTGAAATACCAAACCCTGGAAATAGGATGCTATTTCGAGCTGAATATCCATCTCAAACTTCTTGTATTCTTCGACCAAATCAAATTTCAGTTTAACCATTAAATTGCCTAAAGGGTAGTAATAACAATGCAAAAATTGTACCACTTAATAAGCTGGAAGAATTGGGAAACTGGTATTTTGAAAGGGCCCTGGTTTATTTTTTTAATAAGTTAGCAAAAAACTTTTCGTAATAATTGGCCACTAAATAAGAAATAATAACAGAGCCAACTAAGGTCAAAATATACCGGGAATGCGGAGGATAATGCAGGTGTTTTAACAAGTTTGACAACATTATTTTTCCGGTAAAAACATATACAATTGGATGCATCAGATATAATGTAAAACTGATTTCTCCCAGTAGATTAAGTATGCTGTGAATAATACCCGGAGCCTTGCCGGAGATTTTGAATACCCCGAAACAAATCAGTAAACAGCTTACCAGAAATACGATTCTGTTCCATCCATAAATGATTTTTATAGCATCACCATTTGCGGGATAAAAAACAAAAATCAAAACACCTATTGAAATTATTATCAGGCTATTGATAACCTTCAACTGTGTGTTTTGAAATAAATATCCCATTAACATTCCCAGGAAAAAATAGAAATATTGGTTGAGTGGGTTTACGTAATTTGTCCATTGTTGAGGGAGTGTTTTAGTAGGGTCAAAAACTACGAAAGTGAAGTATAAAAAAATGGCAGCAAATGTAAATCCTAATATCCAGATGCCATACTTTACCTTCTTAATTATATACAATGACAATATAAACAAAATATAAAAAGCCAGGACATTGCCGATAGACCAGGCACCTGTAGAAAGATAGGCCTCCCATTTTACAAAACCAAATAGCCCCGTGAGATTTAGAAGAATATCAATCATTGCAGGCATTTTTGGCCGGAGATAAATAGAAATAAATGTTACCAGCCACAGTAAAGGATAAATCCTTATAAAACGCTTTTGAATAAATTGAAGAATGGCACTTTTCTCAAAACTAAATTTCTTCTCATATACCAAATAGAGTGTCAACCCACTTACAATATAAAATATCGCAACACCAAATATCCCAAAGCGACCCAAAGCAGAGTCCATATTTAAGGGGCCGGTTTCCCAGATAGTTAAATGGTAAACCATAATACCGACTGCGGCCAGACCTTTAAGATAATCAATGGAATAATATCGTTTCATAGGTAACCTATTGTTTAATAATAAAATCAGGATGCCGCACTTCTATGTTTTTTGGCCAGGCCTTCCAGGAAGTTCCTCAAAAACTGGTCTTTACATTCCCGATACTGCGGTTGAGATGGGTTTCTGAATATCGCACTGATCTCATGCTTACTGATTTTCATTCCCACCTGATCATAAATATCAATGATATCCTCGTCTTTCAGATTTAAAGCAATTTTTATTTTTCTGAAAATAATATTGTTGTTGAGCTGTTTTTCGGGCTCGGGCATTCCTCCCTCTTTGGGTCCTCTGAAATTTACGATAAATCCGTTAAGATAGTGAGCAAAAATCCTGTCGTTGAGCGGCTTATGCTTTTCATCTTCTTCTTTTTTGAGATAATCACTCAGGTCAGCCCGATTGACTTCAAAACCTCCCATGGAAAAGATTTTCATCATTTTATCATCACCAAAATCAAATGCATACCGAAGTCTTCTCAGAATATCATTGTTTTTCATCAGTCCAAATTTTTCACAAAAATAAATAAAAAAAAAGGCCTTTCGGCCTTTTTCTCCTCATAGAACTATTAAAACAACAATTAAAAGTTTTTAACACTAAGGGTAAGTTTAGTGCTTGTGGAATCAATCGTAACGTTGAATTTATTTCCTTTTTGGATTAAGCCTACATTAATTATGTCAGTATTGCCGGGCAAAAACAAGGGTAATTTGCCAGATACCTGTGCACTTCCATATTTCACCAGCGTGATTTTTGACCAGTCAATTTCTCCGGTGTGCTGTACGACCTGCTCTGTTTGCGGAATCACAGCTCCATCTCTCACCAATATTATGGCCTGAATGGCACCGGTTTTCAATTTCAAATATTGTCCGCCTTCATATTTTGCACCGCTCTGAAAATCAACCCATTTACCTTTAGGCAGATACACCTCTCTTTCTGATTTTCCGGTTTCAAATATCGGAGCTATCATCATATCCGCACCAAACATATACTGATTGTCCACATTCCATGCACCTCTGTCGTCTGGAAACTCTACCAATAATGCTCTGGTCATTGGAAGTCCTTTCATGGAAGAAAGTTTGGCCTGTGTGTAGATATAAGGCATCAGACGGTATTTGGTATCCGTTACATTCCGGAAGTAATCTTCGAAATCTTTGCCGTAATCCCAAGGTTCTTTGGGAGGTTGACCATGGCAACGCGAATGCGAGGCAAAAATGCCCATTGGTAGCCAGCGACGATAAAGCTCCTCATTGGTTCTTTGGGTAAAACCCCCGATATCATGACTCCAGAAAGTAAATCCACTTACACCTAATGACAAACCGCCACGCAATTCGGCTGCCATACCCATGTCGGTACTTTCTGCATCTCCACCCCAGTGCAATGGATACCTCTGGCTACCTGCCCATGTACTGCGGGCCCAAATAATACGCTCATTGTTAATCTCTTGCGTAAGATCAGAAACAATTTTATTGTATCTTAAAGGATAAAGATTATGCTCATAAAATCCGGTGCGACCGTTGGAATAAATGCCATAAAGCGGAGCCGTCTCACCAAAATCAACTTTAATGGCCGATACGCCCAATTTCAAAAGTCCACCTATTTTATCTCTGTACCATGCGATGGTTTCAGGATTGGTAAAGTCCAGAACGGCATCTTCATAAGGTATTCCACCCGTAGCATTTTTTACATTAAGGCCTTTTTTTATGATTTCATTAAACAATACATTTTTAGGCACAAAATATGGCAATTGCCACAAGCAGGTCTGAATCCCTACTTTCTTGAAATCGGCGATCATCTTCACCGGATCAGTGAAACGGTTTTTAGAAAACTCATAATCACAACGCCAGTCGGTTTCAAACCATCCGGTATCAAAATGTATAACATCTGCCGGAATTTTATGTTCTCTGAGCTTGGTCACGATATCCCGACCGTCTTTTTCAGAAAAATAGGTAATGCGGCTCATCCATAGTCCAAATGACCACAAGGGAGGCATGGGTGCTTTGCCGGTGAGATTGGTGTATTCGTCCAGAATATCTTTGGGTTGACCCAAAAACACAAACAAATC
This sequence comes from Cytophagaceae bacterium, assembly GCA_016722655.1. Classification (NCBI taxonomy): domain Bacteria; kingdom Pseudomonadati; phylum Bacteroidota; class Cytophagia; order Cytophagales; family Cytophagaceae; species Cytophagaceae bacterium. The sequence continues at coordinate 3,288,414 of JADKIR010000004.1, read as the reverse complement.
CAGGCTTTCGTCACCTATCATTAGTGCATTGACGGCCCGGTTTGTATTCCCAAAATCGCAGGTGATGGGCGTAGAAGTATGCATAAACATACCGTAACCTTTGTTGCTTAAATAAAACGGAATGGGTTTGTACATTTCGTGTGACTCCACGCCATTGGCATCTGTGGTACAAAGCACTACTTTATCACCGACTTTATCGAAGTTAACAAATGACTCCCCACAACCAAATATCTTTTCGTCGGGTGAAAGTGCAAAGGCAGCATTGACACTGCGACTATAATCAAATTTCCTTCGGATAAAACCAAAAGGCATGGTAGGCTTGTAAGACGGGCGACCATCAACCTGGTGTCTTGTTTGGGTTATAAGATTGCCCGCCGCATCAAAAAATTCTATTTTCCAGGGTGCTGTGCTTAAAACCACCGAACCGTGAGCACTTTTGTAGGTGTGCTTTCCGGCTGAGAAACTATATGCCCAGTTGTTTAGTGCCACCGGTTCTTTGACCAGCATCAAAGAAGCCTCATTGTAATTGCCTTTGGTGCCGGTTTCCATTTTTATCCTAACCGTACGGTCAGAGACGAACTCCAAAGAAAAAGGCAAAACAGGGTCAGCAGCATATTCAGTTGCAGGAAACTCGTTGTTTCCAACTTTTCTCCATGAGAACTGGGTATTGCTGAATGCATGCCCTCCCATGGCCTCATGACGAAGATATTTTACAGTTCCCTTTCCGGTTTTGGGGTCAAAGGAGGTAAGACTATCGGCAAAAAAATAGTAATTGGAATGATCCCGAAAATCAGGACTGATGTCAAGAGGTTCATTCAAAAGCGTAGGACGCGACTGAGCCCAAACCATAGCAGGTAAAAGGACCAAAGCCATCATCCATTTCGAAGCTTTCATTTATTTTAAGGTTTTTATAGCCACGAAATTAAACAATAAATGTATATGTGACAATTATTTTTTCGGATATTTTTATGGGTTAAAAAACGATTCTCTTCTTCTAAGTATTTTATTTCTAAAAATTTTAAATCCATAATTCATATTCATAATTTACTAATTATCATAACCTTACCCGACAACAAACGACTACAATCGCTTATATCCGAATACAAACGATTAATAACCGAATCAGTTTCCGGCACTGCCCCAACTTTGCAACATCAATTCGAAAACGAGTTGGAATTCAAAACTTAAACAATTAAATATTACAATTATGAACGCAGTAAAATTAATCGGAAACGTAGGACAAGATGTAAACGTGATGAACTTTGAAAATGGCAAAAAAGCAAGTTTCAGCCTGGCCACCAATGAAAGTTACAAAGACAAAAACAATCAGGAAGTAAAGAATACCACCTGGCACAATGTAATAGCCTGGGGCAAAACCGCCGACGTATGTCAGAGCCTGCTTTCGAAAGGCAAGCTGGTGCAAATTGAAGGTAAAATCAGCTACCGTCAGTACATCAATGCTCAGAATTTCAAGGTAAACGTAACCGAGATCGTCGCTTTCAAAGTGGAAGAGTTTAAACCCGAGAAAAAATAAGATAACTGCCAGCAATCAGCTGCAAAATTGCACATTATCACATTAATCATTAGCATATTATTAATTAACACATTAGCACATTAGAATCATGAATCAGGTAAAATTAATCGGCAACGTGGGCAGTACCCCCACCATCAAGGTATTCGAAAATTCAAAACTGGCGAGCTTTAGTCTCGCTACTAAAAACACCTTCCAGACCCGAAATCAGGAAGAGAAAACCACCACCCAATGGCACAAGATTGTGGCCTGGGGCGAAAATGCCAAAAAGGCTGAGGAACTAATCGAAAAAGGAAAGTTGGTAGAAATCGAGGGCAGCCTCCAGACCCGCAACTATGTGAATCAGTACAATCAGAAGGTGTATATTACAGAAGTGGTGGCCTACAAGATTACTGAGAAGGCTTCTGAAAAGAAAGAAAGGAAGTTTTTTCTCTGAAACAAAAAAAGAAAGTCTTCGTGCTTCATTCTGTGCTGGTCCGAAAAATGGGCTTTACCGGAATGGCACGGAGATTTTTCTTTAGGTAGAGTATATTGTGTAAGAAGTTACACAAAAAGCACAAAGATTACATTGGTTTTTTTGGAAGGAATTCTTGTTGGTAATGTGCTAATTAATAATGGGTTAATGTGCTAATAAATAATGTGCTAATGTGCTAATGGGTTTTTGGAATCGTAGGTTGGAATCCCAACTTAATGTTCTTCATTTCTTAATTTACATTAATATTTCAGAAAAATAGGAGAATTGTTTTAACATGAAGGGCATTAAGGGATAAGATCATTAAGAAATATGTCTTTGAGTAATAACTGGAACCCCAGCAATGCTCTTCATTTCTTAATCTATCTTAATGTTTCAGAATAATTGGAGAATAAATTAACCATGAAGGGATTAAACTCATGAAAGAAAATGCCTTTGCGAATCTTCGTGGCTCCTTTGCGTTTTTTGTGGTTTTATTGTTACGCAAAAGACACAAAGAAGACGCAAAAGGCACAAAGATTACATTGGTTTTTTTGGAAAGAATTCTTGTTGGTAATGTGCTAATTAATAATGTGCTAATGTGCTAATGGGTTTTTGGAATCGTAGGTTGGAATCCCAACTTAATGTTCTTCATTTCTTAATTTACCTTAATATTTCAGAAAAATAGGAGAATTGTTTTAACATGAAGGGCATTAAGGGATTAAGATCATTAAGAAATATGTCTTTGAGAAATAACTGGAACCCCAGCTTAATGCTCTTCATTTCTTAATCTATCTTAATGTTTCAGAATAATTGGAGAATAAATTAACCATGAAGGGATTAAACTCATGAAAGAAAATGCCTTTGCGAATCTTCGTGGCTTCTTGGCGTTCTTTGTGGTTTTATTGTTACGCAAAAGACACAAAGAAGACGCAAAAGGCACAAAAATTTAATTGGTTTTTTTGGAAAGAATTCCTACTGGTAATGTGCTAATTAATAATGTGGTAATGTGCCAATGGGTTTTTGGAATCGTAGGTTGGAATCCCAACTTAATGATCTTCCTTTCTTAATCTATCTTAATATTTCAGAAAAATAGGTGAATTGTTTTAACATGAAGGGCATTAAGGGATTAAGATCATTAAGAAATATGTCTTTGAGAAATAACTGGAACCCCAGCTTAATGTTCTTCACTTCTTAATCTATCTTAATGTTTCAGAATAATTGGAGAATAAATAAACCATGAAGGAATTAAGGGCATGAAGGAAAATGCCTTTGCGAATCTTTGTGGCTCCTTGGCGTTTTTTGTGGTTACTCTTTATTCTCGCAAAGACGCTAAGACGCAGAGTTTATTATAGTAAGTAACCGAGGAAATGCATATTCCCGGTTTTTATAAGATGAAAATACCAAATCGTAAATCCAAAATCAAATCAATCGTAAATCGTTAATCGTAAATCGTTAATCGTTAATCGTAAATCCCAAATCGTAAATCTTTCTTTTTTTAAAAAACATAAAATATTCTCCCTCATTTTTCCGTTAAGAAGGCACTATAAACTATTACAAAAAAACGACACACCATGCGAAAACACCACGCTTTGCTTTTGCTATGTTTATTTTTTATCCAGGCAAAACTTTCGGCACAAACCAACGCCACCATTAGCGGCTATGTCCGTGAAAAAGGTTCAAAAGAATTACTCATCGGGGTAAATGTGTATGTTCCCAGCCTTTCAACGGGCATCAGCACCAATACTTACGGGTTTTATTCCCTCACTTTACCCAAAACAGACTCTCTAACCCTGGTTTTTTCATTTGTGGGTTATTCCAAAAAAAATGTAAAACTACCTTTTAACCGCAATCAGGAATTTAATGTAGAGCTGGAATCAGACCTCGTGCTTGACGAGCTCATCGTCAATGCCCAAAGACAGGAAAATGCACTTTCAGAAACTCCTCAGATGAGTAAGATTGATATTCCTGTCAATCAAATCAAGAAGATTCCAACCTTGTTGGGAGAAAAAGATGTGCTGAAGGTGATTCAGTTGATGCCCGGCGTGCAAAAAGGCTCGGAGGGCTCCTCCGGATTGTATGTACGTGGGGGTGGCCCCGACCAGAATCTGATCATACTCGACGACGCCAACGTATATAATGCCAGCCATTTGTTTGGGTTTTTCTCTACTTTCAACGGCGATGCCATCAAAAGTGTGGAGCTCACCAAAGGCGGATTCCCTGCACGATATGGTGGCCGGCTGTCGTCAGTAGTCGAAATGAACATGAAAGATGGCAACAAACAAAAGCTAAGCGGGGAAGGTGGAATTGGCCTGATCTCCTCCAGATTGGTGTTGGAAGGCCCCATAAGATTAAACAAAAACAAACCGGTGAAAGCTTCCTATATTGTTTCGGGCCGAAGAACCTATCTTGATATTGTTTCCAGACCCTTCATTGCTGCCCAAAATAAAAAATCGGGTATAGATGGAACAGGAGGTTATTTCTTTTATGATTTGAATGCAAAACTAAACTTTGAGCTGGGTAGTAAGGACAAATTGTATCTGAGTGGATATTTTGGCAGAGATATTTTTTCTATCAAATCCAATTCAAGCACCGAGACTTTCAAAAACGGAATCAACTGGGGCAATGCTACGAGTACGCTCCGATGGAACCATCAGTTTAATCAAAAACTTTTTGCCAATACTTCCCTGATATTCAGTGACTATCGGTTTAATATTTCGGGAGAAGAAAAAATAAAAGACACAGAAAACGACAGAGAATCCAGCTTTCTGATCAATTATCAGTCTGCCATAAGGGATTTTTCATTGAAATATGATCTTGACTTTTTCCTCAATCGCTATCATACTATTCGCTTCGGTCTGCAAACCACCGCTCACCATTTTACACCTGAGGCCAGCATCCTGAAAGACTCCCAAAGCAATCTAAATTTTGAAAATAAAAAAACGCTCAACACCATAGAATCAGGAATTTATATCGAAGACACCTGGCATCCGGTGGAAAATATCAAAGTAAATGCCGGGCTTAGATTTTCACATTATCTCACCGACGGCAAGCAGTACTTCAAACCGGAACCCAGAATATCAGCTTCTTATAAGTTAAGCAAAGACATGGCCCTGAAGGCATCGTATGCCGAAATGAACCAATATTTACATTTGCTTTCCAATACGGGCATCGGATTGCCCACCGACCTGTGGGTGCCATCGACTACCAAAACTCCGCCCCAACATTCACGGCAGTTTGCTATGGGATTGGCCAAGGACCTCAATGAAGCCAAAGGCATCAGCATCACGCTGGAGGGGTATTATAAAAACATGAACCGGATCATCAACTATAAAGAAGGGGCCAGCTTCCTGGAAATAGGTTCACCCGAAGTCACCGATAAAAATAGCTGGGAAGACAAGATTACCTCCGGCAACGGGGAATCTTACGGGATAGAGTTTTTGCTCCAGAAAAAGATCGGTAAGTTTTCGGGCTGGGCGGGATATACGCTTTCCAAGACAGTCTGGAAGTTCCCTGAGCTCAACTTCGGGCAGGAGTTTTTCCCGAAATACGACAGACGGCATGATATCTCTCTTGTGGGAATCTATGAAGTCAGCAAACGCATTACACTATCTTCCACATGGGTTTATGGTACAGGAAATGCCCTCACGGTGCCAATTTCTGAATATTCGGCTTATGTTAATGGGGGTAGTTCTAACCCCGGATGGACCAGTAATGGCGTTTTTCCTTACCAAGTGAATGAATACGGCGGAAAAAACAGTTTCAGAGCAGAACCTTACCATCGTCTGGATTTTGGGATTCAGTTTCATAAACAGAAAAGACGGCATGAACGCACCTGGGACTTTAGTTTGTATAATGTCTATAATCGCAAGAATCCGTTTTTCTATACGGTCGGCTCCAATCTGTCCAATAATTTCTTTGGAGGAAATAATTTCCAGAATATTGACCAAAAAATGGTCTTGAAACGCTATTCTTTGTTTCCGATCGTACCTTCTTTCAGCTATAACTTTAAATTCTAAATTCCCATGAAATCAAAATATTTTTCTTTCGTAAATATTATAAAGGTACGTTTCCTGAAAGTACTCTTTCCTGTCTTTTTGGGCAGTTTGCTTTTTTCTTGTGAAACTATCATTGACGAGATCGACCCTTCGAAGTTTCCAGGTCTGGAACAAAAACTCGTGATGGCTTCATTTATTTGTCCGCAGGATACCGTTCTGAGAGTTTTTTTAAGCAAATCTTTGCCTATTTATTCAGAGATTCCGAAATATGAGCCCGTGAAAGTGCTAGGTTCTTCCGGTGATTCCATGTTGTACTACAGAAATATTATTTATGTAAAAAATGCTTTGGTAGAGATCAGTGATGGGGTAACGAAAGGGACTTTTACGATGAATCCCACAAACTATGAGTATGAATTGAGAGGTTACAAGATTGTACCGGGAAAAACATATACCCTGAAAGCAACTGTTGAAAACTTTAAAGTAGAAGCGACTGCAACTGTGCCAAAGGAAGTACCCGAGATAGAAAATCTAAAGATTACGCAATTTACAAATTACAATCAAGGCTTTCGTGCCGATACAGTAAATGGATTTAAAATGACTTTCGATTGGAAAGACCTTCCTAATCAGGAAAATTATTACAAGCTTTTTGCCGAATACAGTAATTATCAGAAATATCCTAAAGAGTTTGCTGCCGTTACTAATCATATAGGAATAATAAAAAACTACAGTTCTTTTTTCTGGAATAAAAGTGAGTTAAACGATGAAGAAGACCTTATAAGCGACAACCTGGTGGATGGGAAAACGATATATAGCCCTACAGGTCAGGGATATGAAGGATTTAGTACTTATTGTAACAATAATGGGTGCTTTAAATCTGAAATTTTAAAAAACATGCCTCAGCTATTTGATATTCAGCTATGGAATATCAGCAAAGAAATGTATTTGTATATGAAGTCGGTACGGCAGTCTTCGGGAGCGTCGGACAATCCTTTTTCTGAGCCTGTGCCGGTGTTTACCAATGTCAAAAATGGTTTGGGGTGCTTTGCTGCTTACAATAAAAGGGTGATTGTGATGGAAAATAAGTTTTGAACCGGGCTTTGGAGGAGAGTGAAAAGGTTTGGGAAAATTCAATTCCGGAAAAATCTTTTTCTCTTTTCATAATCTGGAAGAACTATTTTTGTAAAGTCCTACCAAAACCTCACCCCAACCCTCTCCAAAGGGAGAGGGAGCTCATTCTGCAAATGAATATAATTGCAGTTTAAAAACGGTCAATGTTATTTTGGATTAGATAATTAATTAATAGTAAATTCCAAAAGAACTATTTATGTAAAAACCTACCAAAACCTCACCCCAACCCTCTCCAAAGGGAGAGGGAGCTCATTCTGCAAATGAATATAATTGCAGTTTAAAAACGGTCAATGTTATTTTGGATTAGGTAATTAATTAATAGTGAATTTCAAAAGGGCTATTTATGTAAAATCCTACCAAAACCTCACCCCGACCCTCTCCAAAGGGAGAGGGAGCTCATTCTACAAATGAATATAATTGTAGTTTTAAAACTGTCAATGTTATTTTGGACTAGGCAATTAATTAATAGGGAATTCCAAAAGGACTATTTATGTAAAATCCTACCAAAACCTCACCCCAACCCTCTCCAAAGGGAGAGGGAGCTCATTCTGCATATGAAAAAAATTGGAGTTTAAAAACGGTCAAAGATAATTAGGAATTGACAAATCGTCAATCAAACAAATCCTGCCCCTACCCCAAAGGGGGAATGGTTTATTGAAAAATCGTAAATCGTAAATCCAAAATCGTAAATCAAATGCCTTTGGGAATCTTCGTGGTTCCTTTGCGTTTTTTGTGGTTTATCTTTATTCTCGCAAAGACGCTAAGACGCAGAGTTTATAATAGTAAGTAACCTGGGAAATTCTCATGCTTGGGTATTTATAATGTGAAATCAAAAATCGTTAATCGAATCAATCGTAAATCAAATCAATCGTAAATCCCAAATCAAAAACCATAAATCTACTCAAATTATGCTTCCTAGCCCCTCTCCTCTGGAGAGGGGTACCCGAAGGGTGGGGTGAGGTTCAATCAAAATATTTCTCCCTTCCACCTCCCATTCATTCGGCAGAATATTTAATTTTGAGAAAAAACTATCAATCGATGAAACTCTTCTCAACCGAAACTTATATCAACAGACGTTCCGCCCTGAAAAACGCCGTGGGCTCAGGCCAGATATTGATTCTGGGCAACAACGAGTCGCCCATGAATTATACCGACAATACCTACCGCTTCCGGCAGGACAGCAACTTCCTGTATTTCTTCGGTATCAGCCTTCCCGGTCTGGCGGCTTGGATTGATATTGACAAAAACGAGGAGATCATCTTTGGGCACGAATACACCATCGACGACATCATCTGGATAGGCCGGCAGGAGCCGCTGCATGTTTTGGCCAATAAGGTAGGCGTCAACACGGTGTTTGAGCCGGAAAAACTCGCAACTAAAATCAGTCCGGCGGTGATGTACCTCCCACCCTACCGTCATGACAATAAGATATTGCTCAGCAATTTATTGAATATAAGTTTGGGCCAGCTGGCTCCTTCGGAATCGCTGACCAAGGCCGTCATCAGCCTCAGGATGCACAAAGCCCCTGAGGAGATCGCCGAAATGGAAAAGGCCGTCAACATCACCCGCGAGATGCATCTGGCCGCCATGCGTGCCACCAAAGGCGGGAAATATGAATACGAGGCCGTGGCCAAAATCATGGAGACCATGCACCGCCACCATGCCGAGCTCAGCTATCCTGTGATATTCTCAGTCAACGGACAGACCCTCCACAACCATTACCACGGCAACCTCATGGAGAAAGGGCAACTGGCCCTCAACGACTCAGGTTGCGAGACCGACATGTGCTATGCCGGCGACATCACCCGCACGTTTCCTGTGAACGGGAAGTTTAGCGAGGCCCAAAAAGAAATATATACTGCCGTGCTCGATATGCTCGAAAGCAGCACTGCCCTGCTCAAACCCGGCCTGATGTACCGCGACGTGCATATCAATGCCAACCGCATCCTGCTGGGGCATCTGAAAAACATTGGTCTGGTCCATGGCGACGTTGAAGAAATGCTGGCTGCCGGTGTGGGCGGGCTATTTATGCCGCATGGCCTGGGGCACAACATCGGTCTGGATGTACACGACATGGAAGACCTCGGCGAAAACCTCGTGGGCTACCGCGAAGGCCTCGCCCGCAGCACCCAGTTGGGCTTACGATCGCTCAGGATGGCCCGTGAGCTCGAAACCGGCAATGTGATCACCGTGGAGCCGGGCTGCTATTTCATACCCGAGTTGATAGAAAAATACAAAGCCGAGGGCATATTTAAGGAATATGTAAACTATGCCCAGCTGGAAGCCTACTATGACTTTGGAGGCGTGCGTATCGAAGACAATGTGCTCATCACCGACACCGGCCACCGGGTATTGGGTGAGCGTATCGCCAAGACTATCGCAGAAGTCGAAGCCGTAATGGCCGGGGGATTTTAAGGATTTCTTTGTGTTTATTTTGTGCAGGTTTTTAATACCGCAAAGCACCCAAAGAAAATATCTTAATGCCCTAATGGTAATAATATTATGGGCACACGGTTAAACACCAATGAGACACAGATAACTTTGTGTCTTTTGTGCCTGCTTTGTGGTTTTTGTGTTAGGCTTTATTTTACCACTATTCTTAATGCCCTTTATTCCTTAATGGTAATGGCACACGGATGAGCACGGATATGACACGGATTACTTTTAACCACCATGTCAGCCTGACCACATTATGGCGTGGCGAAGACCACGATAGTTAAAATTCGAAAAAGAAGGAAAAAAAATTATATTTTTGAAGAGAAAATCCCAAAACCGCTTCTTAAAGAAGGGGTGAAGAATGCTTCTATCGTTTCAAAAAAAATATCATCGCAAAATATGAAATAATTAATAAAAAACTTTGCGGCTAAATGGAAGAACTTCAAAATTTTTTCTTGTTATAAATTTAATAAGTTTAATTTACTAAAAATAAAATGGTAAAAAAAGTCATAATCATACTTAAATTTTCTTTAATTTCAGTTCATTGCTTTTCTCAAAATATGGATCTAAATTTTTTTTTAAAAGAGGTGATAACCAAAGATTTTGGTAAGATTAAATTGATGAAAATAAATAAAAAAGATATTTTAATTGATTACCAAACATGGATAAGTCACGGAAAAATTACGAATAATTCAAAGGTTTCCTCCATAGAAGTAACAAATTTTCAAAATTTTACAATTAATAAAGAATCATTGACTAAAGAGTTTAAACTTATTGAAATTATTAATTCTTACCCTCCTATCAATGAAAAAATAACTATAATCAATTCTAAGGAAAAAGAGGTTTTTCATACCTATGTAAAATATACTTTTATGTTCAACAAATATCCTGGCATCCTCCTATTTAAAATAACTAATCCACTTTTCAAATCAGATATAGTTAAAACTTTTAACGATAAACCATATATCGATTTTGCCGGAAAAAACGGATATCTTGTAAAAATAAAAATTGAAAATGATGAAAATATGGCTCACTTGGCTGAAAATCCTGATGAAAACAATTCTCTTGTTGACCCACTTTACAGAGTAAAAAAATTATTGGATAACAATAGGCTAGATGAAGCAGAACAGGAACTTATAAGATTGAATCTAAAAGAAGGAAACGAATACTTAGTTGAAATTTGGAATATACAAAATAAACCAGAAAAGGTAATTGAATTATTGAATAATGCTAAATTTTTGACGCCAAGAGAAAAAATAAATTTGTTACAATCATATATTTTAACCAATACTATTGATTATAAATTTGCTTTTGAGGAAAACTATAGAACAATACAAGGAGCAGAAGAGAGGTTTATTTATAAATTCTATTGGACTATATTAAATTTAGAAAATGATGCTAATCCAAATTTAACATCATTTTTTGAAGTTACACCTTATATTGAAAATCGCAAATATAGATTGCATAATGACAAAATGACTGATTATATAAGAAGTCGTCTGATAACAAATGATGAAACAAAATATAAATTATTACAAATTTTACGAGTAATTAGAAAAAGATGAAAAATACAACTTTACTATTTTTGTGCTTATTAACTTTCAAAGGCTATTCCCAGTTTATTAATAAAAAAACACCTGATGGTTATTACATTGAAGCCTCCAATGGACATTCAATGATTTATAATAGTGACTTTCACCCACATTTAGATAGGAAGTTTAAGTATGTCTCCTTATCATTTGACTACAATGAAAAATTTAATTTCATTAATTTTTCAAATGATGGTGTAAAAAGAGGTGTTTTAGATAAATCAGGTAAAGAAATAATTCCACCTGTAAATGGTAAAATAGTCCCATCTGCATCTGTAATTAAAGAATGTTTTATTTACAGTAATGAAAAAGGGAAAGTAGGAATTGTCGATAGAAATTTTAAATATCTTGTACCTGGAATTTACAGTCGTATTTACGATTTTTATGATAAAAAATACTTTAGCTCTGAAGGTGAATTTAAATACAAATATAACCAAATTGGCTATGTAGTAGATATTAATCAAAAAGTTGGACTATTGGACCCCAATTTCAAAGAAATTCTAAAACCTGATTATCAGGAAATAATAAGTTACAATAATCAATTAATATTGAAAAAGGACAATAAACATGCGATTTGTGAATATGATGGCAAAATTCTTACTGATTTCAAATATGAAGAGATAAATATTATAGGTCATAATTACTACATCGTTGGGGTAGAAAACAAAAAAGGAATTGTAAATACAAAGGGAGAATATTTACTGCCGCCAGTTTATGATAAAATTACTCCTAATTTTCATTTGGAATATCAACGAATTAAAAACGATAAATTGAAAGATTCAATTGTAAGTAATGAATTTACTTTAATTCAGCGAGATAAGCAATTCGGCTTATTAATCAATAACACTGAATTCTTAAAATGTCAATATGATTCAATCTGGAAGTTTAATAATGCAAATTTATTGGGATTTTCTAAAGACTTTAAGCTAGGATTTGTTAATCTGGCAAATAATGAAATCTTCCAAACTAATTATTACCAAATTAAAGAACTTAATACCTATAAAGACCCTTTAATATCAGTTAAACAAGGTAATAAATTTGGTTTGATTAATTATAAAAATGAGATTGTTCTAAAACCCATTTATGACTCAATTGAAATCTCAAGGACAGGGTATTTGTTAAAACTAAATGGCAAATTTGGAAAATTTGATGATGCACTAAATCAAAAAATTGAATTTAACTACGATAAAATTATTGAATGGAATGATAGTTTGTACACAGCTTACGATGAGCAAAAATCTTATATTTTTTTGAACAAAATAAAAATTTTCGAAACTGAAAGATATGATGAAATTATTCCGAATTTCTCCAATTTTCATTATCAAAATATAGAAACATTAAAATTTATTGATATTAAAATAAATAATCTGGTTGGAAGAATGAAAACAGATGGTAAAACAATGTTCAAGCCAAAGTTTCAGTATGTATATTTTGGAACTGGTCATAATGGAATTGAATGCTTTGCAGAAAACGGGAAATATGGGTTAATTGATTCATTAGGAAATATTTTAGTACCACCAATTTCAGATGACATAATCTATGGTCGCGAAAAAAATGTTACAATTATTTCACAAAACAGTAAACAGATATTATATAACTTCAATAATGGGAAAATTTCAAAAAATAAGTACGATAAAATTGAATATTCTTACCCTCATCATATTATTCAAAATGGAAACAAAAAAGGCATAATTGATAACAATGGAGATGAAATTCTTCCACCTTCCATGGAGGATGTTAATATTTATGAATGGTACTCAATTATTAAAAAAAATGGAAAGTATGCTTATCGAAATCATAATGGGACAATGATTACAGATTTTGAATTTGATGATGGTTATACGTTTTACAAAAACCTTTGCCCAGTGCTTAAAAACCAGAAATTTGGATTAATTGATTCTACTGGTAAATATTTGGTCGATTTCATTTATGATAAAATGGAAAATTTAGGAAACAATTACTTTAAAGTAAGTCAAGATGGTAAATGGGGTGTAATTAATACCGAAGGCAAACTTATTTTAAATTTAAATTACTCAGAATACATAGAGCCTATATGTAGGAGTGGAAATTGCTATCCAAATAAAGACATAAAATATTTGACAGTAATTAATTTGAATACTTCGAAAACAGGTTTGTTTGATTTAAATGGGAAAGAACTTCTTCCAAGTGAATTTGAAAATATATACTATTTCAATAATGGTTTTATAGTAGATTCTGAATTAAAATCTAGTTATTATGATTTCAATTTAAACCCAATCTTCAATAAAAATGAAGAAATAAAAATAAATAGGATTGACGAAACTTATCTAGCAATTTCGAAAAACAATAGTTCACTTAAAATATATGATGCTTCTAAAAAGAGGTACGTTTCAAATACTGAATATAATGATGTTCGTTCAGTTTATTTATCGCAATATACCAAAGTCATTTTTTATTTAATACAAGATAAATGGGGTTTAATGAATTCAGCCGGTGACCTCATTACTAATCCAATTTTTGATGATTTTAACATCAAGGAAGAAACTATACTAGTAACAAAAAATGGGGTAAAAGGAAAAGTCGATTTGAAAGGTAATTTTACTAAGTTTGAATAAATAATTTTATATCGGTTAAAGATTCAATGTCTAAAAATAACATTTAACAATTAGCCTGATTATCGGGTGGCTAAATCACATGCCATATAGTATTCTTTTTTTGACAAATATGAAATTTCACATTATTTATTAATTAATAAAATTTTTCTAGTAATTATTCCCTTAGTCCAATCCCAAAATCAACTCTCTTTATAATTGCAACAAGAGACCCAAAAATGAAATCATATGAGGGTAATTTGAATTCAAATTTGGGTAAAATGAAGTTAAATTCGAGAAAATTGAAGTCAAATTCGTGGAATTCGATGTTAAATTCGTGGAATTCGAGATCAAATTCGTGAAATTCGAGATCAAATTCGTGAAATTCGAGATCAAATTCGTGGAATTCGAGATCAAATTCGTGGAATTCGATGTTAAATTCGTCGAATTCGATGTTAAATTCGGCGATTTCAATGTTAAAATCGACGAATTCGATGTTAAATCCGTGAAATTTGAATTCAAATTCGACGAATTCGATGTTAAATTCGTCGAATTCGATGTTAATTTAGCACAATTACCACTCCTTTTTAGGTTAATTGAGAACAATTTGTGCTGTATTACCCTTAGGATTTGTCGTTAAGAAAGTAAATTAGACGCTAATAGTCAGCATTTTAGCAGAAAAAATATTTAAACTTCAGGCCTAAATGCAGATTTTGGCCTCTTTTTCTTTTACCTATTTAAGTCAATTCATTGATAGAGACCCAAAAATTAAATAACCGGCTATTTGTCCAGTTTAAATGGTGCCAGGGCTTCTTTGGCGATATCGAGGGTCAACTGGGTGGGGGAATTGCAGTCACAATTGCTCAACCCAAGCACATAAAGGTCTTTTTCGGGGATATAAACACCCATAGTTTTAAATCCAAACACACTGCCGCCATGCTCGTAGCTTGTAAATCCGGCTAATTCTCTAATATGCCAGCCATACCCATAGGTAAATTCCTCACCGTTGTTGAGTCTATTCCTGGAAAAAACCTTTTTCATGGTACTTTCACTCAGCACTTTGTATTGTTTGAGGGTGTTTTGCCATTTCAGCATATCTTCGGCGGTGGCCATGAGGGCTCCTGAGGCATAGGGAACACTGAAATGTATGGCGGTCTTGTTTACATAACCGGTTTCTTTCTTATGGTAGCCATAAGCACGGTTTTTTATTATTTTGCGGTCACTGGCATAACCCGATTGCTCCATCCCGATCTTCCTGAACAGGTGCTCTGTAACAAAATCCTCATAAGTCTGCCCTGAAACCACCTCGATGATGTGCCCCAGTATCACATACCCTGAATTGTTGTACTCAAATTTTTCGCCGGGAGAAAACTCCACAGGTTCGTTTTTAAAGAAATCGAGCAACATGGCAGGGCTCATTTCCTTTTGGGCTATGTCTTTGATGGTTTTCATTTTGGTGAAGTCTTTGATACCTGATGTGTGCGTCAACAAATGATGGATACTGATGGCGGAGCCGTTGGGAAAGTCGGGAATATACTTCGAAATCGTATCTTCGGTACTGAGTTTTCCCTGCTCCTGAAGCATCATAATGGCCACAGCTGTAAACTGCTTGGTCATAGAACCCAACTGAAACACATTCCCGGTATGCATCTCACTTTCTGTTTCGAGGTTGGCCATGCCGAAGCCTTTCAGATAAACAGGCTTCCCATTTTTTGCAATCATAAATACTCCGCCGGGTCCGGCAGGATCTTTAAATACCGTTTTAATCATGCTGTCCACCTTTGCTTCGAGGCCCTGGGCATTAGTATGTGGACTCAATCCAACTGTTATCATCAACAAAAGGGCGGCCCGGGAAATTTTAAATAGCTTTTTCATAAGGTATTGTTTTAAATAATGCTTTTCGGCACAAAGATAGATGTGAAACCATGTACTATGCAATACACTATACTAAATTTATTATAGATGGCCGAAATACCTGATGAAAAGAGGAGCTTATATAATTTTTAATTATTGAAAAGAATTGAAAGCTAAAATAAGATAAGTTTTCATTTCTAAAAACAAACATTATGAATTGAAAAAATATCCGGATTCCCAATCTGTAAGAAATTCTTTTACCCTTCCGGATAATCAAAATCTAAATTGATGAATAGTTATGCCGGTTTTTCTAGCAAGAGTCTGCCGGTTTTAAAACTATATCATCTTCAATATTTTGAGAATTGGTAATTTTCTAATAATTTTAGATTGATTCTTTCAGGAAATTTGTGAAAGAAGAAAATTATTAAATTTACCAAAACAAATAAACTATGAAATCTTACAAACTCATTTACATGCTCAGCCTTATTTTCCTGACGACTTCCATTTATTTAATCATTCAATATCCTGACTCGGGCAGAACTTATCTTATCGCCGGACTTTTGGCATTGATTGGTTTTGTGGCTAATATTTTTGGCTATGCTTTGAAGAAGGCTTGAGTAGCAATTGAAATATTTGTCAAGTATTAGTTTAATCTGTAAACTTTGACTGTTACGATGAATTTTAATCACTTTATAAATAATACTTTTTTCATCATATTAATCTGTTAGGTAAAATTGAATAAATATTAAAGCGAGTTATCAAATCACAATTTTCAAAATGTTATACGTATTTTGGGGTTTATTAAATTTAAGTATCTTTTTGATATTCATTACTTTATGCTTTGAAGCTACGAAAGCCATAAGTGCAAAGAAAGGAAACGGAATAGCCTTTGTATTTGTATTGGGTCTGCTCTCATTGGCAGGGGGGCCAAATGTGGAGGATAATAATTTGGAACCCAACACCAACAAAATAAAAACCTGGGAATTTATATCGGAAGATAGTTTGAAAAAAATTACCTCTTCCCAGTTAATTATAGTCTTGGAAAACAACATTATTTCAAAAATTGAATTGGGAATCAAATACGGCAAAGAAGGTCTAACAAACATTCCGATAAGTGCCTATTCCATCACCAACGGTTTTATAAGTGGCACCAAATGGAAACCTGAAGCAATCCATTTGATGAAAACCGAGGATAATAATAAATTTGAATATGAAGTAGCTGGAATTTTAGATTGGAAAATCCTGGGAACTACCATCTATTCGCAATGGAAAGAATATAAAGGTGTTTCGGTGGTGAATTAATATATTTTATTTAACATTAAATCCCTTCTAAAAACTTCCATATTTCTATAATATAAAATTTTCCATATCTTCGCAACCGGCACTGTGGCTTATTTGAGCTACGGTTAAACTTCGGCCAATACTATTCAACATGAGAGCAATTTGGTTTATATTCTTTTTTTGGGTTTCCGTCAATGCCATGGGGCAAACTAAAGTTTACACTGATGACATCCGCCATTTTTATGAGGCGTTTGACAGCGTCAATCTCCAAACCGATAAAGCCTTGCAACTGAAAACGGTGCAGACCCTGTATGTAGATCGTGCCAGCCAGGGTCTCAAAGATTTTATGGCCCTGGGCGGGGGAAATACCCAAAGATGGCTCAACTACATGATTTACAATAAAAAGTATTTGCAGGAAATCCGGCCCAATCTCGAAAGTATCTCCGGGCAGATACCCGAAATCCAATCCCGCCTGAGCCAGGTAAAAGCGGTTTATCCCGGCTTTAAAGACGGCAACATCTATTTCATAGTAGGCTGTGGCCTGGTGGGGGGTAGCCCAAGTAAATCTACCCACAGCCTGATACTTGGTGCTGAGGTATTGGTTAAAAAGAACGCCCAATGGGCCATACCTTCGGCCATTCATGAGTTTATCCATTTGCAGCAAAAAGATGGTAACGGGCAGTTGCTGACCCAGACCCTCAATGAAGGCGTGGCGGAGTTTCTTTCAGAGCTGTTTTTTGAGCAGGAGCTGGCCGGCAATGGCTACGCACCGCACATTGTTTTTGGCAAAAGTCATGAAGCAGAGGTATGGAAACAATTCAAAGCCGATATGTTTGTAAAAAACCGGGGATTTATGGGCTGGCTCTATGGCTCAAAGGCCATCGGAGGCAAGGAAGTACAAGACCTGGGCTATTTTGTAGGTTATAAAATCTGTAAAGCTTTTTATGAAAAATCCTTAGATAAAGCCACTGCCATCAGGACCTTACTTGAGCTGGATCTGAGCTCTGACGAAAGTATCCGGGCATTTGTGCTAAATTCGGGCTACGGTAGCCCGGCAGACAGGGAATATATAGAAAAGGGCGGCTTTACCGAACAAAAGGAGGAAAGCAAAATCGAGAAAAAATTGTACGGCTACCAAATCAAAGGAAAGCAGGTGATATTTCAATTCAGCCCTCCGCAGGTATTTCTGGACAGATTCAAGGGCGATATCGGAAGGGTGTCGGTGGCGGGGAGTTTTAACGACTGGAATCCCGGAGCAGAGCAATTCAGATTGAAACGCATGGTGGGAAACAGATTTGAGTTGGTACTGCCCAAAGAAAAGCTGAAATTGGAGAGCCGGCCACAGTTTAAATTTGTGATCAATGAAGACATCTGGATGCCGACACCGGAAACGGCTCTGAATGTAGATGAAAGCTCCGGGAATCTAGTGATTGAGCAATGATAGGTAAATTTGATTTAGCGTTTTATTAACTTTTTATTTTTCCTAATAAATCCTAAATTCGAATATTAAAAACTTTACATCAGAAGTTGTAATTGCATTTATCACTATGAAGAATCACATTTGGATACTTATTGGTTTTTTTTTCACATTTATTTCCTGTAAAAAAAGAGAGGATAAGTCCTTTGGTGAACCCTGCTCAATAGTGCTCAATAATGTGGCATTTACCCGTTCACTAAACGGTGCTATGAATGTCAGCCGGGCAGAGAAGAGCAGACTGATAATGAACGCCATCGAAAAAACTGACTATTTCAATGAACCCGATGGCTCCAATAATTATGGCAACGCCCCTGTTTTACTGACAAAAGTAGATAACCAAAAGCCCTTTACATTTACGGCTAAAATCTCCCCTACCTGGCAGGAAACTTATGATGCCGGAGCCTTGTATGTTTTTCTGAACGAAAAACGCTGGTTTAAATTTGCCTTTGAACGCGACGAACGCAAGCTCAGGAGAATGGTCACCGTCAAGACCACCGAAACCTCCGACGACAACAACCATGATGTGGTGGACAGCACGAGTGTATATATGAAAATGTCATCTGACAACAAAACCATAGGTTTTTATTATTCTACCGACAAAGCCAACTGGCAGCTGGTACGCTTATTCAGGAATGAATATCCGGCCGAAACCTGGATTGGCATCAGCAGCCAGTCGCCCATGGGAAAAGGTAACCAGACTGTCTTTGAGGATTGTTCCCTTACCCAAACCAGCATTAAAGATTTCAGGATGGGGATTTGAGTTAAAATGTTTTGGGATACCTAAGAGGACACGGCTTTTTGTTGTGTCTTTTTTAACACAAAGCTTATTAAAACTTTATTCTTGATATAAAAAGCCTTTCAACCTCCTGTGTACCTTATGCAGTATTTCCTAATGTGAGACCCCGATATCCTTTTAAAAATCTTAATTCATTTGTTTACCTTATTACCAAAACTTACTTTAGCAAAAATTTAGCTACAAGGATGAAAAAAATCTTTTTTGCCTTATTTTTAGGCCTGAACCTAATTGGAATCGCCCAAACCGAAATTGTCATGAACCCATCAAATACTTCCGAAAAACAAAAATCGGCTGAGATTTACATCACCCAGTTAATATATGTAATTCCCGGCCAGGAAAAAGTTTTTAATCAGTTTGAGGATATTGCCATCCCTCAAATATCCAAATACAATGGCAAACTGCTGTTACGGACACGTGTTGAGCAAAAGGCTGTCATCGAGCAAAATATGGAAACGCCTTATGAGATTCATCTGGTGGTGTTTGCTTCGCAGCAAGATTTTGAAAACTACATGAAAGATGAAGAAAGAAAGAAATTTCTGCATCTCAAAAACCAATCGATCAAAGCAGCAGTTTTGATTCAGGGAATTAAACTTTGAAAATACCGGGCTGGTAAGCAGTGATAAAAAAATCTGTAGAAAAATCCTATTTTTGTAATAAATCTAAAACCTTAATTAAAAAATGCTTAAAAAGCTTCTGACCTTCTCAATTGTTGTGTTTTTCATTTTTGCATGTGGTAAGTCTGACCAACCTTGTTCTCAGAAAGTCTGGTATCTAGACCTGGATAAAGATGGTCTTGGCGATAAAAACAAAACTTATAAGGATTGCGAGCAACCTATTGGATATGTCGATAATGCCAACGATGACAATGATCAACCCATTACCACCCCCATGAAAGAATTTCCGGAAAAAGGATACACTACTCCGAAAACTTATGCGGGCATGGAATTGGTATGGGCCGATGAGTTTGAGGGAACGAGTCTTGACGAAAAATACTGGAACTATGAAACAGGTGACGGCTGCCCCGGCAACTGTGGCTGGGGAAACAATGAACTGGAATATTACAGAAAAGAAAATACTACTTTGAAAGACGGCCATCTTTTTATTACGGCCAAAAACGAGACTTTTAACGGAAAACAATATACTTCTTCCCGACTTACCACTCAAAACAAAGTGAATGTAAAATACGGAAGGATTGACATCAGGGCAGCCCTACCCAAAGGAAAAGGAATATGGCCTGCTTTATGGATGCTGGGCAAGAATATCAATACGGTAGGTTGGCCAAAATGCGGTGAAATTGACATCATGGAAATGGTGGGTGGGACAGCTACTGATAATGAAACTCATGGCACTGTACACTGGGACAATAGTGGCAGCCATGCCCAATACGGAGGAAGTACAAAACTTCCTTCAGGAATATTTAACGATGAATTCCATGTTTTTTCTATCACCTGGGATCAAAAGTTCATCAAATGGTACCTCGACGACAAGCAGTTTCATGTAATCGACATTAGTCCGGCAGGACTAAGCGAATTGCAGGAAGAGTCTTTCCTGATTTTTAATGTGGCAGTTGGCGGAAATTGGCCCGGTAGCCCGGATGCCAATACCACTTTTCCACAAAAAATGATTGTAGATTATGTAAGGGTTTTTAAATAATAAAATCCTTGATATGTCTTATCTAGAAAAAGAGACTGTATTTGCATTAAACTTTCTAACAGTTTAATATTTTATAAATAAAAATAGGCCTTTAATCTACCTTTAGAGGTTATTTTGTTAAAAAAACACCCAATTACATTCTTTGTGTCGGCTGCCGCCTGGGCCTTCATTTTTTTTCGAAAAAAAACGAAGCAAAAAAAACTGCACCCTGCAAACTCACACACTCAAAATTCTCATAAACATTTATTTATATAATTTTACTTTCTCCAATTGAGAATTCTGATTGTGTTCAAACAGTGCAGGCTGTTATAAGGTCACATTTTTTTTAATTTATCCGTTTGAAAGTAAGAAAAACAATTCTGCTTATGATTTCCGATTTTTATTTTCATAAAAAAACAAAGAATCAGCTCAGACTCAATGGCAGCTTTCTTTCTCTTTTTCCGGTAAGATTAAAAATGGCATTGCCCAGGGCCGGTGCAATCGGAGGAAGGCCCGGCTCACCAACACCTCCGGGTTTTTCACGGTTTTCTATGATGTGAACTTCCATTTCGGGCGTTTCGCTGTTTCTGAGAATCAGATAATCATGATAGTTGCTCTGTACACATTGATTATTTTCAAATCTGATTCCCGGCTTGGTAGCAGCCTGAATTCCCATAATGATATTGCCTTCGGTTTGTGCCACAACATTATCGGGGTTTACATACATGCCGCAATCAATCACTGAAACCACTTTCTTTACTTTTATTCCTTCATCTGTTTTTACCACCGTCACACAAGCAGCCGAAATACTGTCGAAAGACCTGAAAATGGCGATTCCTTTTGCTGTACCCGGAGCTGAAGGGGTTTTATAAGCTGATTTCTCCACCAATACATTCAGGACATTGGTAAACCTCGGAGCATTTTTCAATAAACCCAATCTGAAATCCAATGGGTCCTTACCGGCAGCCAGTGCCATTTCGTCGATAAAACATTCCTGGCCCCAACCAAAATTGGAAGCATAAACACTTCTCCACCATACAATAGGAATACTGGTTTTAACCCTACTATAGGATACTTTATTTACATCTATACTATATTCATGATTTTCCTGGCTTAGCTCACCGCTTAGCCATGGATCAGCCTGGGTAGAAGGTAAGCCATTATAAACCTGACCTAAAATTGATTCTCCGATTGCCTGATGATGAAAAGCGGTTGCCTGACCATTTTCGATAACCCCCTGCATTTTGCTTAACATTCCAGGACGAAAGGGTCCCTGAGAGATGTCATCTTCTTTACTCCAAATCAATTTAACAGGTTTTTTGATTTTTCGGGCTATGTCACAGGCTTCCATTAAAAAGTCCATGTAAGCTTTTCTGCCAAAAGAACCTCCCAAAAGCGTTACGTTGATTTTTACTTTTTCGGGTGAAACCCCCAAATAACGGGAAACTTCGGAAAGAGCTCCATCAGGTCCCTGAATCGGTGCCCACACTTCCACACTACCGTCATCTTTGATGTGTACGGTGGCATTTTCAGCTTCAATGGCCGCATGAGCAAGAAATGGAGTCTCATACACGGCTTCCAGTTTATTTTTTGCTTCGCTGAAAATCGCATCAAAATCACCATGCTCTTCTGCCCTTATCCCGGGTTTATTGGCGGCAGCATAGGCTGCTTCAAAATATTCATCTGTATTTTGATTCAGATATTTATCGCGGTTGGCTTTCCAGTCCACCAATACTTCTTTGGCGGCCTTCATGGCTGCCCATTGATTGCCGGCGATCACAGCAACTGCCTCTGATTTGCTATGAGGCATAGCCCGCTCGATTTTAATAATATCCAGCACTCCGGCGATTTTGCGGGCGTTGGTATCATCCATTTTATTGATAATATCATGAATTCGCGGCGAATGGATCACTTTTGCATAGACCATGCCGGGTATTACGGCATCAATACCAAATACGGCTTTTCCACTTACTCTGTCAGGTACGTCAAGGCGTTTATTGTATTTACCCAGAATCTTAAATTCCTCAGGTGATTTTAGCTTAGGGTTTTTAGGTACTTCATAAGTTGCTGCCAGATCGGCGAGTTCGCCAAAACTAAATTTCTTCCCGGTCGATTTCTGAATTATTTGACCATCCTCAGCATAAAAATCGCTGATTTGACCTTTAGCTTTTTCGGCGGCAGCTTTGATCAGCATTTCTTTGGCTGCGGCTCCTGCTTTCCTTAAATGCATCCACAATCCACGTACGGTGCTACTTCCGCCCGATTGTTGAGAACCATATTTTTGCCTGCCGTCAGACTGAATAACTTTAACTTTTTCAAGGCTAACTTCAAGTTCTTCAGCTATCAACGAAGGTACCGCCTGAGTTGAACCCTGCCCCATGTCGGGACGACTATTGACCAGGGTAATGAGTCCGGTATTATCAATGATGATAAATGGGTTGATTTCCAGCGAAAAACTAGCCGGATTCACTTTCTTTAAAAGGGTTTCTTTGGCAAAGGTATCCAGACCAATACTAAGGCCGAATCCCGCTAAACCCAATGTTTTTATAAAATCTCTTCTGGCTTTCATAGTTTAATTTCACCCCGTTACTTGTAGAAAGGAGGCGTTTTATATTTAAATGTTTTTTAACCTCGAAAATGAAAAATTAATTAACACCTGCTGCTCTTTTTATGGCTTTGTTGATTCGCTGATAAGTTCCGCACCGGCAAAGGTTTCCTTCCATTGCAGCTTCGATGTCTTCATCATTAGGTTTCGGGTTGCTGTTGAGCAAAGCAACTGCCGACATAATCTGACCCGATTGACAGTACCCACATTGTGGAACCTGCTCCTCAATCCAGGCTTCCTGCACAGCATTTAAAACCGGCTCTGCAATACCCTCAATAGTAGTAATTTTAGCTTTTTTCGGGATTGAACTAAGCGGCAACTGACAAGAGCGAACGGCCTGACCGTCGAGATGGACAGTACAGGCACCACATTGGGCCATTCCACATCCAAACTTTGTACCTTTCAGATTTACCAGATCTCTGATAGCCCAAACCAAAGGCATATCGGCTTCAGCATTGAGCTTATAGACTTTTTTATTGATATTAAGATTGTAGGTTGGCATTTGAGGTTGAATTGTTTTGAGTAAAAATAAAGAGAATTTTAATTTAAATGAAATTTATCACATAAGTTTTAAATTAGAACTTACTATTTAGAACTAAAATCAAAATATTCCTGTAGTTTAATTGTTACAATTTAAATTTGCATTTACCACTTAATATTTTTTGAAAAAGATCATAAATGATACATTCGGCGGCCTTTCCCGCGAAGTTTGGTTGTTGTCAGCGGTTATGTTTATTAACCGTAGCGGCACCATGGTCATTGCTTTTATGAGTGTTTATCTGACTCAGGAGCTGCATTTTAGTCTTACCGATGCCGGATTTATTTTGGCCGCTTATGGCGTCGGTTCTCTCACCGGTACATGGCTTGGAGGCAAACTGACAGATATTTTCGGAAATTTTCCTGTCCAGTTTTTTAGCCTTTTAATTGGAGGAATCATGTTTTTGGTGACTGTCCAGACCCAACATTTCCCAACATTAATTATTCTGGCTTTTTTGCTTAGCGTAACGGGTGAAGCCTATCGGCCCGCAAACAATGCATCTATCGCAGAGTTTTCCAATCATCAAAATTTTACCCGATCGGTTTCTTTGGTTAGGTTGGCGATTAATCTGGGTTGGTCAATTGGTCCGGCATTGGGTGGTTTTTTGGCAGCAATAAATTATAAATGGCTGTTTTATGTGGATGGCTTTACCAATATTATGGCAGCAGGTCTGGTACTATTATTTTTAAGAAAATCTCATAAAAAGCGGGAGCGAAAAAAAATTAAAGATGCTGCCCGGGAATCTGTTTTAAAAGATCGGGTGTTTGTGGTTTTTATTGTTTTCGTAACACTCTATGCAATAGCATTTTTCCAGATATTCACCATTGGCCCTTTGTTTTTTAAGCGGGATTGTGGCTTTTCAGAACAAGAAATTGGATTACTTTTGGGAATTAATGGTCTTTTGGTTGTTTTGATAGAAATGTTTTTAATCACAAAAATCGACGGAAAATATCAGAAACTCAGGCTAATCAGTTTTGGGGTATTTTTGGTTGTTATCAATTTTGTTTTTTTTGCATTTACCCATAATTACTGGTTGCTAATGCTTGGAATCGTCTTTGCCACTTTCTCAGAGATATTTGCCATGCCTTACATGAATACTTTTAGTCTGGAAAGGGCAACGCCTCAAAACAGAGGAGCTTATTCCGGACTATATTCTATGACCTGGGCCATTGCAAGCGTGTTTTCACCATTTTTGAGTACCCAGGTTATTGACAAGTTCGGTTTCCGATCTTTATGGTTAGTACTCGGAAGCATCAGTTTGGTGTCTATGATTGGATTTGTTTTTATTGGGAGATATTTGAGAAGAAACAAATAGATGAGCTTTTATTTTTCAACCTTGAAAAAATCCCTTTTTTCACTAATTCTCTTTTTTATGATATTACCTGAAATTGTATCAATTTCAATTTGTGATACTATTTTATAATTATAAAAGGTAGTATCCATAGTTTCAATATCATTATAATAAGCATCAATGTTAGTAAGTCTAAATTTTGTGCTACTAATTTTCTGAGGAGTTATTTCCCAAAAATCTTCTGCATCACCACCTATTGAATATAACAAAAAACTAGAGATGGGGGTGTATTCAGGTTTTTTAAAATTTATAACATGAATTGCATCCTTGTATGTATAAATATCAGTAAAAGCTATGGAAACAACTCTTTCGTTTTCAAACATTTTACATAAGGTTTTTAATTGATCAGCTCTTTCAAAGTATGTACTGTCGATAGTTTTAGAATATAGCCATTTGTAATTACCTACTTTTAAGAAGTTGATATTTGGATTATTGTTCTGTATTGTTTTGTATAGATTATTAAAGTCAAAATCACATAGAGGCAAACCCTTCCAGGTATTTACTAATTCGCCTTTTCTTTTGTCTTTAAATTTGACTTTATTTTCTTTATTTAATGATTCAGTTTTTTCAGAATAATTAATATTGTTACAGCTAAAAATTAGGGCTAAAATTATGACTGGAAAAAGAGACTTTAATTTCATTTTGTCATTGTTAGATTAGTATTTTTTTAATTATCAAATTTATGATAATATGTAGTTATTTTTTCCATTTTAATCTAAAAGGACTCTTTTATTTAATTTCTTTATTCCAGTTTATTGAAATCCTAAAAAATTATTCATCCATAAGAAAATCAAGTTATTTTCTTTAGTTTTTATGCTTTCAGAAATGAATGCCCAATTTCATATTAAAACCATCACTATTTTAGAGAAAAAATGGCGGTATTAATCCTATAATACCTCCTAATCTTTCACAAAAACGGTGCAATTACCAGAGCTATCACCGAAATAAGTTTAAGCAGAATATTAAGCGAAGGACCAGAAGTATCTTTGAATGGGTCCCCAACGGTATCACCTACCACCCCGGCTTTATGGGGTTCTGATCCTTTAAAATATTTTTTGCCATCTATCTCAAATCCTTCTTCAAAAAGCTTTTTGGCGTTGTCCCAGGCACCTCCTGCATTAGATTGGAAAATAGCCATCAATACACCGCTGGCAGTTACACCTGCCAGCAAGCCACCCAACATTTCCTTTCCACCTAAAA
Organism: Cytophagaceae bacterium; assembly: GCA_016722655.1. Lineage (NCBI taxonomy): Bacteria > Pseudomonadati > Bacteroidota > Cytophagia > Cytophagales > Cytophagaceae > Cytophagaceae bacterium. The sequence goes on along the minus strand of JADKIR010000004.1, from coordinate 3,261,977 downwards.
AACCAACCAAAACCGGCGAGACCACTGCGATTAGGCCGGGCAATATCATTTCTCTGATTGAAGCCTTTGTTGATATTTCCACACATTTACTATAATCGGCTTGACCATGGGCATCATCAAAAATCTTTTGGTCAGAAGGATTCCAGTCTGAATATTCTGTTTCACCATTCCTTCTGATGACCTCCAGAGCAGCTTTCAATGGGGGAATTTCAGCAAACTGTCTTCTGACTTCTTTGATCATATCCATCGCTGCTTTTCCAACTGCATTCATTGATAATGAAGAAAAAAGATAAGGTAACATGCTTCCTAAAAACAATCCTACGGTAACCATAGGTTTTGAAACATCAATACTTGAAATATGGGCAGTTTGCATAAAAGCTGCAAACAATGCCAGGGCAGTAAGAGCGGCAGATCCTATTGCGAAACCTTTTCCAATTGCAGCCGTTGTATTTCCAACAGCATCAAGTTTATCAGTACGATGACGCACTTCTTTGGGCAATTCGCTCATTTCAGCGATACCACCGGCATTATCTGAAATGGGACCATAAGCGTCAACTGCAAGCTGAATACCTGTATTGGAAAGCATACCCACCGCTGCAATAGCGATTCCATAAAGTCCTGCAAAATGATGAGCACCAAGAATGGCTATCGACAAAACCACAATAGGCAAAGCGGTTGATTGCATACCTAAACCCAGGCCTGCAATAATATTAGTAGCCGATCCTGTAATAGATTGACGGGCCAAAGCTTTCACCTGGCGGGAGTCAGAACCGGTGTAGAATTCGGTAATAATACCAATGAGCAATCCCCCACCCAATCCAAAAATCACAGCCCAGAAAACCCCTGTATTGGTAAACGTAAGCCCGGCAGCATCAACCCATTTGTCTGGCAACATGGCCTTTGTAATAAAATAAGTTGCTATCAACATTACCGCTGAAGAGAGGAATTCTCCGGTATTTAAAGCTTTTTGAGGATCGCCCCCTTCTTTTACTCTTACAAAGAAAGTACCTGCCACTGAGGTTAAAATACCAACACCACCCAAAACCAGTGGTAACAAAACAGCATTGAGGCCTCCGTAATCATTGGTATTTTCAAAACCGGTCAAACCTACAAATGCTGCTCCCAATACCATTGTACCTACAATTGCCCCCACAAAGGATTCAAAAAGGTCAGCACCCATTCCGGCAATATCGCCGACATTGTCACCAACGTTATCAGCAATCGTGGCTGGATTCAGAGGGTGGTCTTCAGGAATACCCGCTTCTATTTTTCCTACAAGGTCAGCACCAACATCAGCGGCTTTTGTATAAATCCCACCTCCCACTCTCGCAAAAAGTGCAATCGATGAGGCTCCGAATGAAAACCCGGTGATAACATTAATAACTTTCAAGGGCTCCCAGCCCAAATCAGAAAAAATAATAAATAGTGTGCCCAAACCCAGAATCCCCAAACTTACTACTCCTATTCCCATCACACTGCCTCCCGCGAAAGCAATTTCCAGTGCCTTTCCCAGACTATCACGTGCTGCATTGGTAGTTCTGACATTGGCTTTAGTAGCAATCCTCATTCCGATAAAACCTGCGGTACCCGAACAGGCCGCTCCAATCAAAAAAGAAAGAGCTATCAAATAATGCGTGCTTTCCTGATTGACTGCACTCCAGGCCAAAAGGGCTCCAACCACCAAAACAAAAACAACCAAAACACGGTATTGAGCTTTTAGAAATGCCATCGCACCTGTTTCTATTGCCAGAGCGATAGTTTTCATGGTGTCAGTGCCGGCATCCTGTTTTATAATCCAAAATGATTTTATAAGGACGAAAAGTAAACCCAGAACACCAAAAATGGGAATGAGATAGATGAGCGATTGTGCCATAAAATTATTCAGTTATTGATGAAGAAAATAAAAGATTTATCAGGGTTAAGAAAACCCTTGGTGATGATTTGGGAATCTGATTTTGATCCCTGTCTCATAGATTTATTATTGGTATTTATTTGTATTTCCGGTACGAATATAACATGAATATTTACAGAAAAAATGAAATAAGAACACGTATAAAGATGATTTTAATCGTGTTTTTAAAATACAAATTCAGGAAATGAATAATGGATTTTGATCCTGATATTATCAAATTCGAAATAGAAAAAATTGGTAGAAAAATTTTCTTCACATTTAATTAAAAATCTTTTAGTCTGACCAGCTTCCTTTATTTTAAATCTTACAAAAGGAAAGCCTTATACAGTAGTTTTTAAGACAATTAGTATTTCGGTAAAATGTAAAAAAACTTGTTGGAGACATTACAAAAGAAATGCTTCTCGTGTTTTCATAAATGCCTGATATAGAACAATAAAATATTAAAGATTTTCTTGGATTTTAATATTTACAAGTGTATATTTTGGAATAAAACTTTTGCTTTAAAAAGTATTTTCAGAAAAAATTTAAAATTAAACCTTTACAAAAAATGGATAATCATGAAGATGAATGTTGTCCTAAATTTGATGTAGAAAAATGGGACAGGAAAACATTTGAATGGAAAAACAAACCTTTTATTAAAGAAACAATTCCTGCTTTCTTTCATATACCTTTTCCCTGTATGATTGGGAAAAAGATAAGGAAAATGTACGCATTGGTGGAAAACGCCGGAGCATCTATTCCCGATGTACACGATGCATTAATTTTATTCAGGGACCCCACCGCCTTCAAATCTGAGATTTATTATGCTGTTACCAAGTCGGTTGATGGTGCCAATAATACCGATATATCTGGGACCTTTGAGGCAAGGGTTTTTGATGGCCCCTATCAGGCAGCACCCAGGTTTATTTCGGAAATGGAAATATATTTGAAGGAAAAAAATCTACAGGCAAAAGACTATTATATGCATTATGCCTATTGCCCAAAATGTGCGAAGAAATTTGGTCACAATTATATGATTTTGTTTGCTTTAGTTTAATATCAACATAAATTGTGAAAAATAAAAAAATCCCTGGAGATCATATCTGGCGGTAATATTTGTATGTTTTTTTAAAAGTAAAAAAGCGGCAACATTTTTGATTTCATATTTTTAAAAGTCAAAATAAAATCATGCAAAAAATTCTCCCACTCATCTTTATCCTGGTAATTTCTATATTAAAAGTCTCCGGTCAAAAAGTAATCACAAAAGGATATTTTATCAAAGAAAACGATGAAAAGATAAATTGCTGGATAATAAATCGGGACTGGAACAGTAATCCCGTTGAATTTGAATATAAACTCATCGAAAATGGGAATTTCCAAAAAGGAAGTATTAATGATATAAAAGAATTTGGTTCTCCGGGAGTTTTCAGATACATCAAGGCTAATGTAGATGTAGATGTATCAAGCAATGATATAGATAAGTTGACCGAAACCCGTGACCCTGTTTTTGAAAAGAGACAGGTCTTTCTTAAAGTATTGGTGGAAGGCAAGTACCACCTTTATTCTTATATCGATGGCCCTCTGAAAAAGTTTTTCTATACCGAAAAAGAAAATGGCATTCAGTCACTGATTTATAAACAATATTATTTGAGCTCAAATAATCTGGTAAAAACAAATGCTTTTTTCAGACAACAACTTTTTTTGAATGTGAACAGTGCTAATAAACCCATTGATAAGTTTGCAAAAATTGAATATAAACTTCCGGATTTAATTCGATATTTCGAAGTTGAAAATAGGCTTTCAGATGGTACAAGCCAAAATTATGAACCGGCATCAAAAAGAGATTTGTTTAATTTGACCCTTAGACCAGGGATAAATTATAATTCGCTTTCATTTTCAGGTATCCTTTTTTTCAATGACAAACTCAATTTACATGCAAAACCGGTATTCAGAATAGGTGCTGAAACAGAATATATTTTCCCATATTTCAATGGAAAAGGAAGTGTAATTTTTGAACCTGCCTTTCAAAGGTTTCATGCAAAAGGCAACTTTAAAAAAGGCTACCCTTATGCCGCAGGCCAAATCAAATACCAATCTATTGAATCATCAGTCGGTTTAAGGTATTATTACTTTCTAAATAATGGTTCAAAACTCTATGCGAATGCCTCAATAGTTTATGATACCCCAATAGGAGTTTCGAAATTGTATTTTTCGACCATTAATGGATCCGAGGTAAATAATCTGTATCTTGAAAAATCAATTCATTACAGCATTGGGGTAGGCATAAAAACTAAAAAGAGGTTGGTTTTCGAATTAAAATATCACACTCCCCGTGATGTAGTAAAATCATATTTTTATTGGAAATCCGGGTATTCCGGAATTTCGCTTGTTGCCGGGTTTAACCTGATCTAAGTTTACGAAGGATTTTAAAAGTAAAATATTATTGGGTGAAAACAAGGATTCTAAATTTGTCTGAATAGTATTTCATAATTTCGAAAGAAATTTATGATTTTTAGTCAGTTGCGTGTACATTTGGATACAAAACTGTTAATTATGAGACTATTACTTTATCTTCTTATTTTAATTCCGGGATTGGTCAGGGCACAGGTATCGCTCGAAGAAAAAATCGGGGAAGTCATGACCAAATACAAAGCTGTGGGCCTTTCAGTTGCAGTGGTAAAAGACAATAAGCCTTTTTACCAAAAAGCTTTCGGTAAGCAAAGTCTCGAAACCGGACAGGCCTTGAAGGAGAATAGTATTTTCAGAATTGCATCTATCTCCAAGTCATTTTCTGCAACTTCTGTAATGCAGATGGTAGAAGATGGCAAACTTTCTCTCAACGACGACATGTCAAAACTCATGGGTTTCCCTGTAAGAAATCCCAAATATCCGTTTGCGGTAATTACCCTCAAAATGGTACTGTCTCACACTTCTTCTATCAACGATTCGCAGGGATATTTTCAGCTAGACGTCATCAACCCTGATAAAAACCCAAATTGGGAAAAATGTTACAATAATTATGCTCCGGGTATGGGGTATGAGTATTGCAATCTTAATTTTAACATGGTGGGCTCCATCATAGAAAAAACATCAGGCCTGCGTTTTGACCAATATGTAGTAAAAAACATTCTGAATCCACTGAATATTTATGGTGGATATTGCGTGGATTCCTTAGACCAGAAACTCATTGCCAGTATTTACAATTACGATACCCTTTCCCAGAAATATATATTGTCAGATGGTGCATATAATCCGCGAAGGGAAGAAATCCGAAATTATGTTTTTGGTTACTCCACTCCTATTTTCTCTCCAACCGGTGGCATGAAAATCTCAGCACCTGACCTGGCACGCTACATGACCATGCATATGAATTATGGAAAGTTGGGTAAAGTAAAAATCATAAGTAAAAAAAGCTCAAAAATTATGCAAACCCCGGTTAGCGATATTGAAAGTTACGGGTTGGCATTATGGAAAACTGCAAAATTCATTGAAGGCGAGTCACTCGTGGGGCATACCGGTTCGGCTTATGGCTTGTATAGTTGTATGTTTTTTAATCCCAAAAAGAAATTCGGAATTGTGGCGATTACCAATGGCTGTAAGGAACCAGAAACCGATAGTTATAACCAGTTTCTGAAAGAAATCGCCAATATATTATATCAAGATTTGGTTAAATGATTTATTAAAATCAGAAAAATCAAAGCCTAATTTTTCCAAAAACCGGCAGGTGATCAGAAAACTGGTTTTTAAATACTTTTATTTCATCTACTTTCCATTTGTTGTTTTTTGAAAGAAAAATAAAGTCAATTCTGGTATCAGGGCTATCAGCAGGAAAGGTATTTTGAGGTTTTCCAAATTGAACAGCAGCATCATTAAAAAAGCCGGTTATATATTGATATTCAGGAGAATCCGGAGAAAAATTAAAATCTCCGGCAAGAATCATGGGTTTATTTTTTTGAACATAATATTCTACAATTGTCTTTAGTTGGGCCATTCGGTTTTCGGAATATTGATGGCATAGGTGTGTCCCCAGCAGTATGACCGATTTTTTTCCAACATTTTCTTCGGTAGCAATCATCGACCGCACTTCTCCTCCTTTTGGATTAGGAAGTTTTTGCCTGAAAACAACATTGGGTTTTCTTAATAGCAGAGCTTCACCATAACTGCCTCCACTAAAATCTATGGCTTTTGAGAAATAAGAAACTCTTTGAGTCAAAGTACCCAAATCTGCTGAATTATCCACCTTTTTTCCGAATACCCCGGCTGATCGATTAGTCATACTATCCACTTCCTGCAAAAACACCACATCGGGATGGGTCTCTTTAATTAATTCTGAAATATCACTTACGTTACTTTGTCCTTTTTTATAAGGATTTTCATTATGGTAAATATTGTAAGTCAGGACCTTGATGCTTGGTTTTATGCAAGAAATGGAAAGAAAAAATAATGAAGGAAAAAGTAAAAATCGCATTAAATAAAGGTTATTTTTGAAACAATTTAAAAAGATAAAATCATAATCTCTCATTTTTCGAAAATAAAAAATGAAGAAATTCCTTATAGCCATTTTGTTTTTGATTTCGATACATTCTTACGGCCAATCCTTATTGTTTAATCCCACTTTTTCCAATTCCGACTACAACCATTTTAAAAATCCAATCGGTTTAGAAATCGCATACTTTCATCCCATAAAAAAAAGGGCTCAAATGGGTATATCTTTCAATCAAAACTTCTTTCATAAAACCTTTTCATACAATTACTCATCCTTAAACGATGGAAAATCATACCAAAGAACTGTAAAAGCAAAAAATAACATTAGCAGTATTGCTTTGTCGTTTGAAATAGACTTACTCCAAAAAAAGAACTCAACTTTGTTTTTAGGACCTATGATTTCATTGAATAATCTGGAAAGAGATGAGCTGATCCTTGATGTTTTAAGTGAAAAAATTTCAAATACAATTTCTGCTTCTACCATAAATAAGACAAAACCCAACAGATTGGGTACCGGCCTAAATTTCAAATTTCACCAAAGACTCAACAAACAATTTGGGATATTTGCAAAAATTAATCCGGCAGTTATATTTTACCGGAATCCGGATTTGGTTGGAACACCAGACCCGTCAATAATTTCTTTAACAAACTTTGGTATCGGGATAAATTATAATTTTCAAAGAAAATAATATGGAAAAATTTGAATACAAAATACTGAATATCAGCCGTCAACATTTAAAGAGAGAAAAATTCCAGGAAGAGTTAATTGGTCGCTTAAACGACCTGGGAGAATTGGGCTGGGAAGTAATAACCATTGAAGGCCTCACCGAAGCCTCATTGCTGATGCAGGCCGGTCACACAGGTGAAATATTGTTTATTCTGAAAAGAAAGAAGGTTTTCTAACAAAAAAAGGACGTTATTAATTTTTAACGTCACTGAATTTCTGATTCTTGATTTTTTCCTGAAGTTTGATAATTCCTCCCAAAAGAGCTTCGGGACGGGGTGGACAACCCGGAACATACACATCTACCGGTATGATACGATCGACACCCTTCACAACATGATAACCATGCTCCCAATAAGGACCGCCACAGTTGGAGCAGCTTCCCATTGAGATCACATACTTGGGATCGGCCATTTGTTCATATAGCCTTTTGATACGGTCGGCCATTTTAAATGTAACCGTTCCTGAAATAATCATTAAATCTGACTGGCGGGGTGAGTTTCTTGGAAATATGCCAAACCTTTCCAAGTCATAATTTGATGCAAATGTTGCCATCATTTCTATAGCACAGCAAGCCAAACCAAAACCCATAGGCCAGAGACTATTGGCTCTGGCCCAGTTGGTTAGCTCGTCTAGAGAGGTAAGAATCACCTCCCCTTCGCCGGTTTTTATTCTTTCGTGAGCCTCAAGTGTTTGTAAATCCATCAGTACTTTTCATTTAGTTTTCGGTACATTTCTTCACTCACCGGTGACTTAAATCTATTCTCTTTTTGTCGGGGCGAAATCCAGTCCAAATGGCCTTTTTTCCAGGCATAAACCAAACCCAAAGCCAAAATCAAAACAAAAATAAGCATCTCCACGCCTGCATATAAAGCCCACAGTCCATTAGATTCAGTGATAAGACGGGCATCGCCAAATACTGTTGCCCATGGGAACAGCAATACCAATTCCACTTCGAAAAGCAGGAATACAAGGGCGACAATATAAAAACGGATATTAAATGAAACGTGTGCTGTCCCTTCGGTTTCTTCACCGGATTCATAAATTGCATTTTTCTCGGGGTTTGGACGGGAAGGACGCAATATCCTCGACACACCCAAAACCAACACTACCAATAATAGTGATGCCAGAAAAAACAGCAATACAAACCCAAACTGTGAAATCATAAACCGATTTTTTACAAAATTATAGTATTAATGCCTGTTCCCATAATTTATAGGCATTTTCATACTTTTCTTTTTCAGTACTTACTGGCTCTATCGTTTTCAATATTTTCAAACCGCTCATAGCTTCTTTGATATCAGCATACACTTTGGCACCCACTCCGGCACCCAATGCTGCACCTTTAGCTCCATGGGTATCGTACATTTCGACAGGAACCTGAGTTGTATTAACCAAAGTTTGAGTAAACACATCACTTAAAAACATGTTGGCTTGCCCTGCTCTGATCACATTTGGCACTACACCCAGGCTCAGCATAATATCAAAACCATATTTAAATGAGAACACAATACCTTCCTGTGCCGCCCTGAAAATATGAGCTTGCTTGTGGGTATTAAAATCCAGACCGAGCATCTGAGCACCCATGAGTTTATTTTGAAGCATCCGCTCGGCTCCGTTACCAAAAGGCATCACAATCAGGCCATCGGAGCCTACAGATATTTTGCGTGCATCTTCGTTCATTTCCTGATATGATTTACCCCCTGCAACCTGTTCTTTTATCCAGCGGTTCAAAATACCTGTACCATTGATACAAAGCAAAATACCAATTCTTGAAAGGTCATTATCGCCATGATTTACATGGGCAAAGGAGTTGATTCTTGAAAGCGGATCATAGCTGATTTTGTCACTAACTGCATAAACAACACCTGAAGTACCGGCAGTAGCGGCAATCTCGCCCGGATTTACCACGTTTAATGAAAATGCATTATTGGGCTGGTCACCCGCTTTATAGGCTACAACCGCTTCTGGACTTAAGCCCAAACTTTCAGCGATGTCAGCTTTGATATTTCCATGGGAAGCAAAAACCGGAAGAATAGTTGGGATAATATCTTTTGTAAATCCAAAAGCTTTCAATACATCCTCTGAAACCTGATTTTTAGGAAAATCCCAGAAAATACCTTCAGAAAGACCCGAGGCGGTAGTTGTTATTTCTCCTGTAAGCTTCATAGCGAGAAAATCACCAGGAAGCATAATTTTATCACATTTTTCGAAAACATCAGGCTCATTCTCTTTAACCCATGCCAATTTAGCTGCCGTAAAGTTACCCGGAGAGTTGAGCAAAGAACCCAGGGCTTTTTCTTTACCAATGGCCTCAAACGCACTTTCACCGTATTTGATGGCCCGACTATCGCACCAAATGATTGAGTGCCTTAATACTTCCTGATTTTTATCGACCATAACCAGGCCGTGCATTTGGTATGAGATACCGATTGCTGTAATTTTCTTTCCATCAATTTTTGCTGATGCTATTGCTTTTTTGATGGCTTGCTGAGAATATTCCCACCAGGTTTGAGGGTCTTGTTCGGCCCATCCTTTCTGGTGTGCGATTATTTCTGCTTCGATTTCAGGATATTGTGCCGAGGCTACTTCCTGGCCGGTAGCACTTTCAACGATGGAGGCTTTTATAGACGAAGTTCCGAGGTCTATACCTAGTAAAAACATTATTTTTTATATTTTAGAATAAATGAAATGGTAAATTCAATTTAAAAAAAATCAATCAGGAAAACCACTTTTATCGATTCCCGGGATAATTTTTATTGCGTTTTTATAATATATTTTCTTTAATACATCGTCAGAAAGCCCAATGCCATACATAGGCCAGAACGCATGATATTTTTTATGATATTGAAAATATTCGTCCTGAGTTTCCAGAACTCTAAAATAGGTGGCGTATTCTGAAGGCACCCATGAATCTTTTCCAAAGAGAATCTTATCCTGCCATTTGGTAAAAAACTTATTGGCAGTATGGGGCTGGCGACCAATTTCAGCAATCACCGCTCCAATTTCAACATACATATTGGGCATTGCTGTTAAGAGGCTGTCAAGTTTTCCCAAGTCATTGGGGTACCAACCCATGTGAGCAGATATAAAAGTGGTTTTTGGATTCCTTTTGATAATATTATGCTGCTGCTCAATAATTTGCTCAAAACTAAAATCCCCTTTTTCCACATCTCTTTTTCTACCTGGATGTGTTTTTAGCTCCAACCAACGTTCATTAAACTGATTTAAAGGCTGCCAAAAAGATGCGGGGTCACCCGAATGAATCAAAACAGGAATCCCAAGCTCACCGGCTTTTTTCCAAACCGCATCAATCCTCGGATCATCTATTTTTACCAGACTTCCATCTGTATTTTTTACACTAAAGCCTAGATTCTTATAGATTTTCAGTCCTTTGGCACCTCTAATTTTTACATCATCTTCCAATAATTTTGCTGCTTTTTCCGACCAGCCAGCTTCATTTATCGTATTGAAATCTACATTTGTAAAAATCACAAATCTCCCGGGATACAATTCAGCATTTTTAATATTATCAACTAAGGATTGTGTCGATTTTTTCTCATCATTGGTCCAGCCCCTACCACTCAGATTTACCATGATTTTCATATTGAGGGCATCCATATCCGGCAACAACTTATCGGTGTTTTCTCTGGCCTCACCCATTGCAAACTGGTGATTATGAACATCGATGAAGGGAAATTTTGATTTATTTTTTGGGTTTTTCTCAACTATCAATGTTGACTTGGGGTCATATTCTTCAAAAGTGAGCTGCCCTTTATTGTCTCCAATGGAAATCTGCTGAGCATTTGAAAAATTAACTATAAGTATAAAAGAAAAGACTAATTTCAATATTTTCATATTTGAATGGTTGAATTTCCTGTAAATATAATCAATGATAATTTTTTTGAACCAGTTTTGTATATCCAAAAAAAAGAAAACCGATATTATTTCCTGAAATAAATCTATTATTTTGAATAAAAATCAAATACTTGATTCCGAAATTTTTTAGTAAAAAATGAGTAAGGTTTATTTGTAAAAACATTCTTTCAAAATCAACCACAGCATGAAAAACATTTATTCTATATTTTTTTTATTTCTATTTACAAATTCTCAATTAATAGCTCAAAAAAACTACTTATTTACCTATTTTATTGGAAATGGCGAAGATGGCCTGCATCTGGCCCACAGTACTGATGGGTTCAATTGGACAGCCCTCAACCAGGGGAAATCTGTTTTGAAGCCAGAAATTGGAAAAGACAAACAAATGAGGGATCCATGTGTGATAAAAGGTGCCGACGGCAGGTTTCACATGGTCTGGACCAGCGGATGGCATGATCAGATAATCGGCTATGCAAGCACCAATGACATGATAAATTGGTCAGAACAAAAACAAATACCGGTCATGAGCCATGAACCCACCTCCAAAAACGCCTGGGCACCTGAAATATTTTATGACAATAAACGAAAGAAATATCTGATATTGTGGGCAAGTACCATTCCGGGAAAGTTTAATTCTATACAAGAATCAGAAAAAGAAAAAGGATGGAATCATAAAATGTATTTTTACCGAAACTACTGACTTTAATGTATTTACACCTACGAAACTATTCTTTAACCCTGATTTCAGTGTGATTGATGCCACGATTTTAAAAAAGGTAAGAAAATTTTGGATGATTCTAAAAAATGAAAACCCCAACCCACCGGAAAAAAATCTTAGATTAAGTAAAAGCAATAAAGCCAATGGTCACTATTCAACAAAAGTATCAGAAAAAATCACAGGCGATTACTGGGCGGAAGGCCCTACCACCTTACAAATAGATGGTTATATTTATGTGTATTTTGATAAATATATTAACCATAAGTATGGCTGCATTAGGTCCAAAGATATGAAAACCTGGGAAGATGTTTCTGAAAAATTAAACATGCCCAAAGGAATCCGCCATGGCACTGCCATTGAATTGTCAAAAAAAGAAACAGACAAAATTTTGAAACAATACCCATAAAAAAAGGCTCGAAAAGAGCCTTTTTTATATTAAATGTTTTTTTATCTCAAGCCACTGTTTATTTTCTCCAAAATATCCAACCCGGGACATAATTCTGCTTCGGTAAGCGTGTTTAGTGGTTTCTCTGTAGTATTTATCAATTCATTTAATTCAATAGAATCATTATCAATATATAATAACCCTGTCAGGATTTCATTTTTATCATGAGCCACCTGTAGAGCACTAATAATGGAAAGTTTATCTTTTGGATCCCAACTTTGGTTGAGTTTGTTTAATTTCAGAAAAGTACCATCGTGTAACTCAACCATATCCTCGCCTTCATAGCTGGCTGTAATTTCCTCTTTAACAGGCACAAAATCAATACTTGAAAGTGCCTCATTGTGCTCCCTTACATAATCATATGATTTAGTAGATCCGGTATTGTTGTTGAAGGTGACACATGGCGACATCACATTGATAAATGAAAACCCTTTATGATTAAGAGCTGCTTTGATAAGTGGCACCAATTGCGACTTGTCTCCACTAAAACTCTGAGCCACATAGCTTGCTCCCAACTGTATTGCCAATGCACACATATCTATACCTTCAAATGTGTTGGGAATACCACCTTTTGAGATAGAACCATGATCTGCAGTGGCAGAATCCTGTCCTTTGGTGAGACCATAACATCCATTGTTCATCACGATGTAGGTCATATTTAAATTTCGTCTTACAGCATGAGCAAATTGTCCAAATCCAATTGAAGCTGAGTCACCATCGCCGGAAACACCGAGATAAATCAGGTCGCGGTTAGCCAGATTGGCTCCGGTTGCCACTGAAGGCATGCGGCCATGAACCGAATTGAAACCATGTGAGTTGTTCAGAAAATAGGCCGGAGTTTTTGAAGAACAACCTATTCCCGAAAGCTTGGCCACTTTATGAGGCTCAATGGACAATTCATAACAAGCATCAATGATGGCTGCAGATATTGAATCATGACCGCAACCCGCACAAAGTGTTGACAATGAACCTTCGTAGTATTGTCTTGAATATCCCAGTTTGTTTTTGGGAGACCTGGGATGGATAAACTTTGGTTTTATATATGACATTTCAATCTCAATTCAAAAGTTAAACAATTTGATCAATAATAAGGTGAGCAGTGATAGGAGTCCCATCATAATTGAGCACCCTTCGCAGCTTTTTAGGATTTTCTTCCAGTTCATTGATTAACAATGTCCGCATCTGAGCATCACGGTTTTGCTCAACTACATACACTATTTCGTGATTCTCCACAAACTGAGCTACTTCGTCAATAAAAGGAAAACCTCTCAAACGCATAGCATTTACATTCTTGCCGGCAGCTTTTAATTCATCAATTGCTTCTTCGGCAGCATATTTTGAGGTGCCAAAATAAATTAAACCAATATCTGATTTCTCTTCACAATTGTAGTATTCGGGCAATGGAAGCATTTTGGTAGCCGTTTTTATTTTTCTGACCAGCCTATCCATTATTTTCACATAAGTGGGAGAATCTTCAGAATATGCAGCTTTTTCATCATGAGATGAACCACGGGTAAAATACGCCCCTTTTGATGGATGGGTTCCCGGAAGGGTCCGGTAAGGTATTCCATCGCCATCATCGTCCTGATATCTTCCCCAATCTTTATATTCTTCCAATTGCCCGGCATTTAGCACTTTTCCCCTGTTATATTTTCGGTCAGGATTCCATTTGAAAGGTGACGTCATGTGTTCGTTCATCCCCAAATCAAGGTCGGTAAGCATCAAAACAGGTGACTGTATTTGTTCTGCAATATCGAAACAGTCTGCCATCATCTCAAAGCATTCGGTTGGCGTTGAGGGAATTAACAATACATGTTTGGTATCCCCATGAGAAGCATAAGCTGCCATTAATAAATCAGACTGCTGTGTACGGGTAGGCATACCTGTCGAAGGACCTGCACGCTGAACATCAACCAAAACTACAGGGATTTCTGAATAATACGCCAAACCCAAAAACTCGTTCATTAAAGACAGACCAGGCCCGCTGGTTGCCGTAAATGCTCTTGCACCGTTCCAATTGGCTCCAATGGCCATTCCGATTGCAGAAAGTTCGTCTTCAGCCTGTACCACCGAAAAGTTATTTTTACCGGTTTCAGGATCTTTTCTGAACTTATGGGCATATTTTTCAAAAGAGCTAATCACCGAAGTAGATGGAGTAATAGGATACCAACTCACCACAGAGGCACCGCCGTAAACTGCTCCCAGACCAGTTGCTGCATTGCCATCAATCATGATTGCATCTTTTACCAAATCTCTTTTTTCTACCTTAAATGGCAATGGAAAACTAAAATTTTGTTCAACATAATCACTACCCAATTTTAAGGCTTTCATGTTGAGTGAAACAAGCTTTTCTTTTCCTTTAAATTGTTCAGAAAGCAAAACTTCAATCGCTTCCAGACTGATATCAAGTAGCTTAGCCAAAGCACCCACATACATGATGTTTTTGAGCAGTTGTTTTTGACGGGGATCAGAGAACTCGCGGTCACAGGTTTCCATCAAAGGGATACCTAAAAAATGTATATCTGCTCTCCAATGACTTTCGGGCAAACTCTTAGTGCTGTCAAATATCAGATATCCACCAGATTTTACACTTTCTATATCTTTTTTCAAACTTTGTGGATTGACACTCACCATGAGATCAATTCCGTCTTTTCTTCCCAAATATCCTTTCTCGCTTACCCTAACTTCATACCAGGTGGGTAATCCCTGAATATTTGACGGGAAAATATTTTTTCCGGAAACCGGCACACCCATTCTGAAAATTGCTTTGCCAAGTAAGTTGTTGGCACTTGCCGAACCCGTACCATTGACGTTGGCAAATCTTACTACAAAATCATTAATTCCACTCATATCATCAAGCCGAAACTCCGGCTTTTGCAGTTTTATAAATAAATTTCTTCATATCCCAGGCCGCTGTTGGGCATCTTTCAGCACAAAGACCGCAATGCAAACAAACATCTTCGTCTTTTACCATCACTCTTCCTGTTTTTAGTATATCTGATACCAAAATATCCTGAGAATCATTTATCGCAGGTATTATCAATTTGTTTCTTAATGCGGATTCTTCTTCCTCATTATCTATAAAATTGATACATTTTGTAGGACATATATCGCGGCATGCATCACATTCAATGCATTTGTCTTCTGTAAAAACAGTCTGAATATCACAATTCAGGCATCTTTCAGCTTCTTTCAGTGCAGTGTCGAGATCAAAGCCCAATTCCACCTCTTTTTTGAGGTTGGAGAGTGTCAATTTTTTATCGGCCATTGGCACAATAAAACGCTGGTCATGATTGATATCATTTCCATAGCTCCACTCATGAATTCCCATCTTGGTACTCATCAGATTTACATGAGGCAATGGTCTTTCATTTAAACTTTTACCCTGACAAAATAAATCAATAGATATTGCGGCCTGATGACCTTGTGCTACTGCAGTAATTACATTTTTTGGACCAAATGCTGCATCTCCACCGAAAAATACGCCCGGAATAGTTGAGGAAAGTGTGTTTTCATCCAATACCGGCAATCCCCATTTATCAAATTCAAGACCCAAATCATTCTCAATCCATTCGAATCGATTATCCTGTCCAATGGCAATGATTACATCGTCAGCTTCAAAAAATGCATCGGGTTCACCGGTAGGAACCAGGGTGCGTTTTCCTTTGGCATCATATTCGGCTTTAACCAGCTCAAAATACATTCCTTTAAGTTTTCCGTTTTCTGTCACGAAACTTTTAGGGACGTGATTCTCAAAAATTGGAATATCTTCATGCATAGCATCTTCGATTTCCCAAGGAGAAGCTTTCATGGTTTTAAAAGGGCTTCTTACCAACACTTTTACTTCGCCTCCACCCAATCGGCGGGAAGTACGGCAACAGTCCATCGCGGTATTTCCTCCACCCAGAACCAGGACTTTACGACCTATTTTACTAATATGTTCAAATGTGACATTGGCTAGCCATTCGATACCTACGTGGATATTGGCTTTTGCATCCCATCTTCCTGGCAAATCAGGCAAATCCTTTCCTTTTGGAGCACCTGAAGCCACAAAAACGGCATCGTATTTTTTCTCCAGCATTTCTTTCAAACTGGTCACATAGTTGTTGAAATGCTTGACAATACCCATATTTAGAATCAGGTCCACTTCTGAGTCCAGCACTTCATCTGGCAAACGGAAAGAGGGAATTTGAGTTCGCATCATGCCACCACCTTTGGAATGGTCATCATAGATATGGATTTCATATCCTAAGGGTGCCAAATCTCTGGCAACGGTTAACCCGGCAGGACCTGCACCAATAATGGCAACTTTTTTTCCGTTTTTCTGTTCGGGAATTTCGGGAATGTATTGAGAAATATCATCTTTGAAGTCTGCCGCAACTCTCTTGAGGCGGCAAATGGCAACAGGCTCCTCTTCAACCCTACCTCTTCGACAGGCAGGCTCACATGGGCGGTCACAGGTACGACCCAGAATTCCGGGAAATACATTGGATTCCCAATTGACCATATAAGCCTCGGTGTATTTTCCGGCAGCAATAAGTCTGATATAATGAGGAACCGGCGTGTGTGCCGGGCAAGCATATTGACAATCAACTACTTTGTGATAATATTCAGGATTCTGAACGTCGGTTGGTTTCATGTACCGAAAAATATAATTTTTTGTTTAAAGTTTTGTTGTTTTCCAAGTAGCCTCAAATATAGAAGGCAAGTCGAAATAAAAAAATATTAATGATCAATTATTCATATTTTTAACGCAAAAAAGTCAATATTGTATAATTAATTGCCTGACTAATTATTAAGGTTGGAAAAAAGTGTTTTGAATTGAAATAATTTTCCATTAGTCCTTATAATTTATTTATTCTAAAACTCAAATTTTGGACCAGACTCAATGTTTCAATAAAATATAAAAAAACTACGGATAATATTCAATTGATTTCCTGTTTTATTGGGTTTTTTATAAATACGAATAATTTCCACATGATTCAATTTTTATAAATTCTGAATTTTTTTTGGATTTGGTCTATGGAATGTTTTATCTGACAAACCAAAACATAAAACCAAAAATCCCTATTTTTGCATTTTCCAAAAAAACAGAATGATTGATCTACGAAGCGATACCATCACAAAACCAACACCAGAAATGCTCGAAGCCATGTTTTCGGCTGAAGTAGGTGACGATGTGTTTGGTGATGACCCCACTGTTAAAAAACTCGAACAAAAAGCTGCCGAAATGTTTGGTATGGAAGCCGCAATGTTTGCAACTTCCGGGACTATGACCAACCAAATTGCAATCAAAGCTCAGACTTTCCCAGGTTCTGAGGTGATTTGTGATAAAAACTCTCACATATATCTGTATGAAGGTGGTGGTGTTGCTCAAAACAGCCTTTCGTCGGTAAAACTTTTGGATGGGCAACGTGGACGAATTACGGCTGGACAGGTTTTGGCGGCGGTCAATAATCCGGAAGATATTCATTTGCCCCTAAGTACACTTGTTTCTCTTGAAAACACCATGAACAAAGGTGGCGGGGCTATTTATGATTTTTCTGAAATAAAAAAAATTAAAGAAGTTTGTATAGAAAAGCAACTCAAACTTCACCTTGACGGTGCCCGGCTGTTTAATGCACTAGTGGAAACTCCTGAAAGCCCAATTGAATATGGTCAGGTTTTTGACACCATTTCAATATGCCTTTCAAAGGGGCTCGGAGCACCAATAGGTTCTTTGCTTTTGGCTAATGTAGGCACGATTAAAAAAGCCCGGCGAATCAGGAAATCGATGGGAGGAGGCTGGCGTCAGGCGGGTTATTTGGCAGCTGCAGGTATTTTTGCTTTAGAAAATAACATCAGTAGGCTAAAGACCGACCATGAAAATGCCCGAAAATTGGGTGAAATACTTAAAAGATGTCCTTTTGTCAAAGATATTTTGCCCATAGATACCAATATTGTAATATTTGAATTAGAACCTGCGTTTACACCTGCAGAAGTGCTGAAAAGAATGTCAGAAAATGGTATTTCTGCCGTTCAGTTTGGTCCAGGTCATATTCGTTTGGTGACTCATTTAGAATTTAAAACTGAATTTCTAGAAATTTTTGAAAAAGTTGTAACCCAAAAAATCTCCTGAATGCTACGTAAAATCCTTTTTTTATCTTTGATAACTTTCAGTATTGCAGAGGCTCAATCTGAATATAAAAATTCGATTAAATTCAATACTTTAGGGCCATTGTCACAATTATATTCGGCCCAATATGAGTTAGCATTAGGCAATCACCTGGCTTTTGCCAATACTTTTTTTTACCGACCCAAAAAGTTAATTCCAATAGGTGAAACTGTCGATAATCTCGCCAAAAAACATGGTTTGGGAATCACAGGCATCAAGTTTGAAAATATATTCATGGACGAAGCCAAGCTGGGTATCAAAGGATATTCGCCTGAAATGAGATTTTATTTTGGAAAAAAGAAAAACAGGGTCTTTGCTTCGGTAATTGGTCAATATGAAGATTTTGATATGACTGTTCCGGCAAATTTAGCCGTAAAATATAAAGGGATTACCGCCGACCTCAAGGTGCCTGTTGACTTTACTTTCAAAACCTATTCTGCGGGTATTTTGATTGGGAAACAATTTAACTGGCGTCGTTTGGGGATTGACCTGGTGGTAATTGGACCACATTTTGGAAAAGCAAAAGACTTTTATGCCGTTGCAAGTAATGCTGCCCTGGCTCAACTCAATGATGAAGAAAAACAATATATTCTGGACAAAATAAAGGAACGATTCGGGCTATCTGATACCTATTTTTCCAGATCATTAATTGATGACAAAGCAGAAATAAAATCAATAAAACCAATACCTTATTTGGGGATAAGAGGCCTGGGATTAAATTTATTTTATAGATTTTAAATTATCCTTTTTAACTTAAAATAAGCAAAATTAAGAGCGACACCCCGCCGGTAAAATATCTCAATTTCGGTTCCTTCCTTTTTGCTCAACAAGCGGTATATATCGTTGATTGTCTGTGTTTTGGCGTGCTTGTTATTGATAAAAATAATCTCGTCATTTTCTTGCAAGCCAGCCAAATAAGCCTGTGATCCCGGCGTAACAAAAGTAATAACAAATTTATCGAGATTTTCGCCTTTAACTCTAACCTCAAGGCCACTCATATCATGTTCAAAAGTCTCACGATATTTTGATTTCAGAGGTTTCATTATCAGGTATCCCTTTTGATAATTGAAAGTCAGAATAAATCGTCGTAAAAATTCACCTCCGATACTTCCCTGGCGGTTATTGATTTCATCTCCAAATTTCATGCTGAAAGCCAGGCTATCAGGAAAGGAGGCCAAAACATCACTGAATTCAAAATTTCCGATTTTAAATTTCCCTATTCTGCCTATGTGACCGTCAATGTTACCATTGAGTCCACGACCTAAATTGGCACGTATAACTTTATCGGGAAGGTAAATGGGAGGATTATCCTGTGTATTAAGAAGTAGTGCATGACCGGCTCCTGTATCAACTAACAGTCGCAATTTTTGAAAATCATGGCCATTTTGAGCTATTTGAAGATCCTCCAGGTATGGTTTGGACTGGGTTACAATCAATGGATATACATCGCCCATTGATTTTCTTATTTTAAATCTGGAAGGTTCTTCAAACCAAATATTCTTACTTCCAAAATCTATTTTGACAACAAACCGCTCAAAAAGGTCATGTCCGAATATACCATGTACGGTGATTCCCATGTATTCTGATAACTTGAGAAGATCCTCATTGAGTACAACCATATTTTGCTTGATGGCCTGTATCTCTCCAATATCTATTTTATGACCCAGAGAGACTTTGCCTTCCAGATAGTCCTTTTCACCTGCACCATTTATTCTGACGGTACGTGTAACATTTAATTTTAGTTTTTTGGCAATGGTTTGGTCTGTAATAATAAAGGAGCTTACTCCTGTGTCAAATATAAAATTGAGTGTATCTGATTCATCAACACGAACTTTTATAATTATAAGATTGGAATAGATTTCAAATGGAATACGGGCAGTTACTTGCCTTTTTCCTTTAAAATGAAAGCCAAATAGCTCATTTCTTTGTTTTTTCTGGGCAAACACCTCCATGCTCAAAATCATTAAGATTACAAGCCAAAAAAACATGGGGTATTTTATTTTCCTGAAATTCATATTTTCATGAGAAAAATACAATTAATAATCAGAATAAACAAGTTTTTTGATTTAAAAGGTGCATTTTATGGAAATTATTTTATTTGAATAATTTTTGAAAATATTATTCAGAAATTTGCATAAATATTTGATGAATGAAAGCAGATTTAAGAAAGTTAACAAAACAGGAACTGGAAGGATGGCTTAAAGAAAAAAACGAGCCCAAATTCAGAGCCAAACAAATCATGGAATGGCTATGGCAAAAATCTGTAACTGAGATCTCTGCCATGACCAATCTTTCTCAAAAACTGAGAGAAATGATGTCTGAGGAATTTGAAATAAGGCCGGTTACTACTTATAAATCACAGTTTTCCAGCGACGGAACCATAAAGTCAGGATTTAAACTATATGACAAAAATTTGGTTGAAGGTGTTTTGATTCCTACCGATACCCGTATGACCGCTTGTATATCTTCACAGGTGGGTTGCTCGCTTACCTGTAAATTTTGTGCAACCGGATATATGAAAAGAGAACGGAATCTTGATGCTGCCGAAATCTATGATCAGGTGATTTTGATAAAAAATCAGGCTCAGGAACATTTTAATGCACCTTTGACAAATATTGTATATATGGGAATGGGTGAACCATTACTCAATTATGAGGCAATGATTCAGTCGGTCAATTATATTACATCACCAGATGGGCTCAACTGGTCTCCGAAACGCATCACCGTCTCCACCGCCGGCATTGCCAAAATGATCAAAAAACTTGGAGATGACGAAGTGAAATTTAATCTAGCTCTATCGCTTCATGCAGCTAATGACGAAAAGCGTAACCAGATTATGCCCATCAATGAATCAAACTCGCTAAAAAACCTTGCCGAAGCTTTAAATTATTTTTATAAAAAAACAGGAAACATTATTACTTTCGAATACATCGTATTTAACGGTTTCAATGATAGCCTTGATGATGCCAATGATTTGTTGAAATTTTGGAAAAAAGTACCCGCAAAGGTCAATATAATAGAGTACAACCCTATTTCAGAGGCCGACTTTAAAAACGCTGAAAAAGACAAAATTGAAGAATTTGCGGCCTTTTTGGAGAAAAACAGAGTAAATGTTCACATACGCAGGAGTCGCGGAAAAGACATTGATGCAGCATGCGGGCAGTTGGCAATTAAAGAAACTTAACAATTTGGTAACATTGGGAAACGAAAATCGTTGGTTTGCTTCAAAAATTATTCAGACATTTGCACCACCAATATGAAATAGTAAAACCTCTTTAAATAAACTACTTATGTTTGGATTAGAAACCGACGTTTTTTTACTTTTATTTTTTGCACTTTTAGCTGCCAGTTTTTTCGAATTTATCAATGGTTTTCACGATACTGCCAATGCAGTTGCCACTGTGATTTATACCAATTCCCTCAAACCCACCCAAGCAGTAGTTTGGTCGGGACTAATGAACTTCATCGGGGTTATAACCGGTGGTGTCGGAGTTGGAATGAGTATTGTCAATCTATTGCCTGTAGAGTTATTAATAGACCAAAATGTCTATCATTCGCTTTCTATGGTCATGGCAATGCTGTTCAGTGCCATCATCTGGAATTTCGGAACCTGGTATTTTGGTTTGCCCTCTTCGAGTTCTCATACTTTGATTGGTGCAATTATGGGAGTTGGACTTGGATATGCTTTATTACCAGGGAATGCTACCGGTGCCGCAGCCATTAACTGGGATAAAGTTAGAGATATTTTCACAGGTCTGTTAATGGCACCATTGATTGGTTTTACATTGGCTGTGGTATTGATGTTTATTTTGCGAAGATCAGTAAATAAAGACGTAAGAAACCAGATATTTTCAGAACCGAAGAAAAATCAGGCTCCTCCTTCATGGATCAGAGGTGTTTTGATTTCAACTTGTACATTGGTGAGTTTTTTCCATGGAAAAAATGACGGACAGAAAGGTATTGGTCTGATGATGTTGATATTGATTGGTGTTTTACCTTCATATTTTGCCATTACAAGTGCAAAAAAACTAAAAGAAATTGAGCCTGATTTGGTTAAAATAGAAACCATTGTTTCAAAAATAGATACCGTTGGTTTGGGAGTTTCTGAAATGAAACACATCAATGAAATCAAATCCAATGTGGCTTATTTGATGCCCGTCGTGAATCAGACTTCAAATGACACGCTGGGAAAACTCGAGTTACGTGGAGCCATTTTGAAAGTTTCGAGCAACACAAAAAAACTGCTTTCAGATGAAAGTGTGAAACTAAGCAAGGAAGACAGGGAATCACTTTCAAAAGCCGCCGTTAAAGAAGAAAAAGGAATTAGAAAAGCTACTGATTTTGCTCCATTCTGGGTTATTTTACTTATTTCCATTTCATTGGGACTTGGTACTATGATAGGCTGGAAAAGGATTGTGGTTACGGTGGGTGAAAAAATCGGAAAATCTCATTTAACTTATGCACAAGGTGCGTCTGCAGAGTTGGTTGCTGCCATTACCATTGGTTTAGCTTCCGGTTTTAAATTGCCGGTAAGTACCACGCATACTTTATCTTCGGGTATTGCAGGATCGATGGTGGCATCGAAAGGTATCAAAAATCTTCAGCCCGGAACCATCAAGAATATTGCCATAGCCTGGCTTTTAACCTTGCCAGTTTCGATGATTCTTTCAGCAGCTTTGTTCTTGTTATTTAGAATGTTTGCAGGATAATTTCTCAAAAAGTAATAATAAAAGCCACTTTTAGGAGTGGCTTTTTTCGTTTTATATCATTCCTGAAAATATCATTAGACAATATGGTTTTGAAAATGAAACCGCATATTGATTTTTTTAAGTTTTTTTTGACTTTAGAGATAAAAAAAAAATAAGAAACTTGATGCTATTTCTTTTGATGACTTATTTTTGAAAATCTTAAATCAAATAATTGAAACTCGCCGATATACATATCCTTGATTCTATCAGCCCTTTGGCACTTGACCAATATCTCGAAAAAGGGTGGTTTAGGTTAGGTCAAAATATGTTCACCACCAATTTCCTTACTTTTGATCAAAAACAATTTAGTGCTCTTTGGCTCAGAGTAAAACTTAGAGAATTTGAATTGTCTCCAACTCAACAAAAAATCATTAAAAATTGCAAAAATTTTGAAGTTAGGTTCTCCGAATTTGTCCTTACCTCAGAACTCGAAAACCTTTATTATAACTACCGAAATTCAGTATCTTTTACGGCGGTGAGTTCTTTGCAAACCTTACTTTTGGATCAGCAACTTTTTAATATTTTTCAAAGTATGCAGATTCAGGTCTTTGATAAGGGCAAGCTTATTGCAGCCGGGGTGTTTGACATGGGTGAAAAAACGGCCCAGGGAATTGTAAGTTTTTATAATCCTGAATATAAGAAATATAGTCTTGGGAAATTTCTATTATTGCAAAAAGTACTTTTCCTGAAATCCAAAAATTACGATTTTTTTTATCCGGGATATTTTGCTCCGGGCTTCAAATCATTTGATTATAAACTTGATATTGCTCCATCGGCTTCAGAATATCTGGATTTGGAAAACGGGAAATGGACTTCTCTAATGGATTTTAATCCGGTGTCATTACCACTGAGAAAAATCGAGAAAAAGTTAAAATTGCTTTCAATAGAGTTGGGATTGCTAGGGGTTCAGCATGATTTGTTGAAATATGATTTTTTTGATCTCAACATGACCAGAGAATACAAAGAGTATAAGTTGCTTGATACCCCGAGAATCCTGCTGCTGCCCTCATTTCCGATGCATGAGGAATGGTTGGTAACTTATAGTATTGTAAATAAAAAATATGAGTTTGTGGTCGCTCAAAAGGCCTTTCAAACCAATTTGGAAATGCAGGAGGGTGTTTATAACAAATTCCTGCTGAGACCCGTCAGAATATTATTTTCAGACCCTGAAATACATGGATTCCTTGAAAAATGGATCGATGCTTTTTCCTGATCAGAAATTGAAAAATTTTAAGGATTTTTAGATTTATATACAAAAAAGATAACGGCCACAAAAAATAAAGCAATTTTATAGAATGTAGAAATGTCTGCTTTCTGGTAAAACTTCCTATTTTCTCTCAAAAAATATATAATTTCACTTATCTGAGAATCACTCAACCAAGATGGTAAAGAGAGTGTTTTAAATCCAAGGTTGTTGCTATTTATTCGATAATATTTAATGGTTACATCTGGCATAATGCCCAATTTTTCTACTCCAAATTTATCCAATAAGTCTTCAAGTTTTTCTTCGTTTACCGATGGAATCGAAAGCTGATTTTTTGAAAATTTAAAATATGGAAATATGGATACCACCAATAAGGCACAGGAAATTAGTAGAAACAGTTTATTGTCCCAGTTACCAATCGTTATCAAAATAAAGAGTGGTAAAGAGCTTGCCAAAAAAGTATTTTTTGCGAAGGCAATTTTCTTATTTGAAATGTCTCTGACGATATGAAAAATTGAAAAAATTATTACCAAAAAAAGTAATGTAGTTATCCGAATATCTAATAAAGCCATCTATAAATTTTATTTTTTCAAAACTAATTACTAAAACCCTAACTTTCAACTTACTGAAATAAAAATCAATTCTAAATCAAACTAAAACATGACCAAAACTATTTTATTTTGCTATTCTATAAATCTACATTTATATTAATAAAATGCAAGAAATCAGACCCTTTTCCTTTTATTTTATATTGAATTGTGAAGATTGCTTCGTTTTTGTAAATTATTGATAACCAGAAAAATATTATAATTATGGCAGCATTTGATACCAACCATGTACGCAACATCGCCTTGCTTGGGCATGCCGGCTCAGGTAAAACTACCTTTGCCGAAAGCATGCTTTTCGAATCAGGAACCATCACCCGCAGAGGGTCAGTGTCCCAAAACAATACCGTAAGTGACTACCACGAACTGGAACAAAAACGCGGTAGCTCGGTTTTTGCCTCTTTAATGCATACTACATGGCATGACTATAAAATCAATATTCTCGATACTCCCGGTTACGACGACTTTGTGGGTGAGGTAATAAGTGCCCTCAGAGTGGCCGATACAGGCGTGATGCTGCTAAACGCCGAAATGGGAGTAGAAGTAGGAACTGATATTATTTGGGAATATACAGAGAAATTTAAAACACCGATGCTCTTTGTGGTTAATCATATCGACAAAGCCAATGCCGATTTTGACCGCACACTCGCCGAGGCTAAAGCTCACTTCGGACCTAACGTAGTGGCTGTGCAATATCCTGTAAAACCAGGTCCCGATTATCATCAGATGATTGATGTACTCAATATGGTAATGTATGAATACAAACCAGGCGGAGGAAAACCAGAGAAAAAAGCAATTCCGGCAGATGAAAAAGAAAAAGCCGAAAAATTACATCAGGAGTTGGTGGAAGCTATCGCTGCCAACGACGAAGGTTTGATGGAAAAATACTTTGATCAGGGAGAATTATCAGAGGAAGAAATGAAAAATGGCCTTCATACTTCTATGATCAAGCATGACATCTTCCCGGTTTTCTGTACTTCTGCCGAGCAAAATATGGGTGTTGGACGAGTTATGAGTTATATCGACAACGTGTGCCCTTCTGCCAGCGAAATGCCACCTCAAATCACGAAATCAGGAAAAGAATTAAAATGTGATCCCAATGGCCCTGCTTGCATATTTATTTTCAAAACTATCATAGAGCCACATATTGGCGAGTTGAGCTTATTTAAAGTTTTCTCAGGAAAAGTAAAAACCGGCTCAGAGTTGGTAAATGAAAATACCGGCGTAACCGAAAAACTCAATCAGCTGCTTTTGGTCGAAGGTCACAACAGGATACAAGTAGATGAATTGGTTGCCGGTGACATAGGGGCTACCATCAAACTCAAATCTACCCATGTCAACAATACTTTGCACGAAAAAGGTGCGAACCTGGAATTGGAACCAATACAGTTTCCTTACCCTAACATGACTTTGGCGATTTCAACTGTCAATCCAAGAGATGAAGAAAAATTGTCAAATGCCCTCCATGTGATGATTGAAGAAGACGCCTCATTTTTCTACGAAGTTTCTCCAGAGTTAAAACAAACTTTGATTCATGTGCAGGGAGATCTTCATCTTAGAATGGTAGAATGGAAAATTCAGAATATCCATAAACTCGAAATCCATCTCGAAAATCCCAAAATCCCTTATCGTGAAACTATCCAGGCTCCAGCGGAGGCTGTATATCGCCATAAAAAACAAAGTGGTGGTGCCGGACAGTTTGGTGAAGTTTCCATAAAAATCGAGCCCTGGTATGAAGGCATGCCTGACCCTAAAGGACTGAATGTAAGAGGCAGAGAAGAAATAGAACTAGATTGGGGCGGTAAACTTGTATTCTTTAACTGTATTGTGGGTGGAGCCATTGATGCCCGTTTCTTACCGGCCATTTTGAAAGGTATAATGGAAAAAATGCACAATGGACCATTGACCGGCTCTTACGCCCGCGATGTACGTGTAAGTGTTTTTGATGGTAAAATGCACCCGGTAGATAGCAATGATATTTCATTCAAAATCGCCGGTTCACAAGCATTCCGTCAGGCATTTATTGATGCTCAACCTCAGCTTCTGGAGCCAATGTATAAATTGGAAACAATATGCCCTGCTGACTATGTTGGAGCAGTGATGGGTGATATTCAGGTTAGAATGGGTATCGTTGAAGGTATTGATGCTGAAGGTAAATTCCAGAAAATTACCGCCAAAGTACCCCTTTCCAATATGCACGATTATTCTTCTACATTGAGAGGTATCAGTCAGGGACGTGCCAAATACAGTATTGAGTTTTCTGAATATGCACCTGTTGCTTATGATATTCAGAAAAAACTTACTGATGAGTACAATAAAAAACACTCTGAAGATTCAGAATAATATTTTAGAAATTGTCTGAAAAATATGATTGACCTACTTCCATTTAATAATTTGGAAGTAGGTTTTTTTAAAAAGTTTCTGAAACTATTTTTTTGAAGAATATTAAAATAAAAAACAACATTTTCAGATCTCTAATAAAATCCATCATCAATTTTCAAAAACCCAATTTCAAAAAAACAGCCAGGATATTTTTCCTCTGGTAATTAAAAAACGGTTCAATTTTCCGGAAATCACAATGAACCAATCTTGTACAACTTCGCCCACTATTTTAGGCACAGTTATTTATTCTTGATTTTACTTAAAAAAATTTGAATCTTAGATGGCAATTTTGAATATATTCAAATTTTATAATTTTTTGAGCTTATTAAAGACCTTCATTTATGCATTTTTGTCCTACCTATCATCACTTTCTCAATCTCTTTGCGGTTCATGAGTTCTTTTCTGGATTGTGAGTTGGCAAACATCCAGGCCTGATCATCATAATGTTTATTCATGAAATAGCCCGATTGTCCTGTTGGATTGATACTTGTACCACTCTCCGGATTTCCAAAATCTACAATTCTTCTTAAAGCCGGTCCATATACTATATTATACAATCCGGTTGAATCAACCCTGAAATCAAGATTATTGATGGTATTTTTGCCTCCCGGTGCAGGAATTGGACCCACATTAAAGAATTTTCCTACCACAGGCAAAATACCCATCGGATGAGGCTGTGTCAGGGTATGGATTTTTTTCCATTTCCAAGCATTCATATCGTTCCCCAACTGTTTTTCAAGGTCGTCAACGGCCTTATTAAATGCACCGGAAAGTATTTCTTTTCTGCTCTCTTTTTGCGAGGTATTGCGGTTATCCCACCATTTGGAAACATCATTTTTATATAATCCTACCCTACCGTGTTCCCAAAGCATATTTAATCTTAGCAAATCAAAATACTGCTCTCCTATTTCATCTTTCATCAAATATTCATCAACCCTATAAACAAATCTGTAATAAATAGCCGGTTCAATATCCTCTTTATCATGTGAGCCATCCCATTTTTTCAATATTGCCAAAGCTTTTTTAGCACTTTCTGATTTAATATCACCTTCAAAAACGGGAATTATCTCTTTCAACAAATCCACATCAACCGGATTGGTCACATCGTTGATTACTTTTCTTACTTCGGGTTCAGTCCAGTTATTTTTATCGGTATAAATCAGACTTTTGATTCGGGCAGCTCTGTCAACCGGAACATAGTATCCCGGATAATAACTTCCATTTCGGGCTTCGGGTTGATTATTGGCCGAATAAAGCACCCCACTGTCAGGGTTTAATATCTGGGGATTTTCAGTAAAATCATGCCATCCAAGCGGTTCATCTTTGCCACTGCTACCATCTAAAACAAGTTTTGAATTGACATGAGGTGCCCTCTTTATAAGTTTTGCGGTAGCCCACCAGGCAATATTGCCTTCGGTATCGCCCCACATCACATTGAGCCCGGGTGAATGAATCAATTTCACCGACTGTTCGACTTCTTTAGCATTTTTTGATTTTGCCATTCCATAGCATGCCTCCATATTTCTGGAAGGAAATTTATGATAAGTCCAGAATACAGAAATGGGTGATTTTTCATCAGTAAATGGTGCCGCCACTTCTTTGTTGGTCATCACATCACTGATAAGCACACCATGACGTGACTCCCTGACTGAAATAGCCACATCGGCTTCTCCTTTTACCTTTATGGTTTCATTTCTGGTTTGTAAATTCTCCCATTTATCTTTAAACCACACCTGATTGGCATTTTGTGGATTTACTTTCTCTCTGTAAAAATCCATTTCATCATTCAAAAACATCGTTAAACCCCAGCCACCATGGTCGTTATGACCCAGAAATGCAAAAGGAACACCTGCCACGAAATTTCCATAAAACTTAAATCCGGGGCATTCCAAATGTGCCTCATACCAAACCGAAGGTTGGGAAAAAGCAATATGCGTGTCATTGGAAAGTATAGGTTTGCCTGATTTAGTTTTTTTACCTGAAATCACCCAGCCATTGGAGCCATGAAGAGGTGGAGCAGGTACTTTTTTCTCTATTTTAGCTAGGAAATTATTTAGATCCAAAAAACTATTTTGAGCTATTTTGTCAACAGGGATTTTTGGATTGTCAACTGTTGAATTTATCCCCAAATCAGAAAGATAATCGCCACCAAGTTTTTGATTTACATAATCTGTTATTGCTTCTCCACGAAATGCTTCCATGAAAGTATATGACATATAACCCACAATGATTTCACAATCTTCGAGGGTAAATTCTGCTTTTTCAATGCCTGCCAAAGTAAACTCCACAGGCGTTTTGCCCGATTTTATAAATTGATTGATTCCTTTTACATAAGCATTTGCATTCTTAACAAAGCCTGCATCGGGATGCGATTTATATACTGAGTCTATCGTTTTTTTAGCATAATTTCTAAGTCCAAGTGACCTGAAAAACTTATCTACATCGACTACTTCTTTTCCAAAAATCTCTGCAAGCCGACCATCACCCACTCTTCTAAGCACTTCCATTTGAAATAATCGGTCCTGAGCATGCACATAGCCAAGAGCATACCAAAGGTCTTCCTCGTTTTGAGCATAAATATGCGGAATGGCATAGTCGTCATACAAAACTTCAACTTCAGACTTTAGACCGGGCATATTCACTTCAGCATTGTAGTCGGGTTGTAGTGATTTTAAAAAGAAATAAATTCCGGTTACGGAAGCAATAATAACAAAAAGTAGCATCCAAAGGAGGCGTTTGATCCATTTCATGGTATTCAGTTTTACAGGTTGATATAGCAAAGTACACCATGTTTAAAATGATTACAAAAAAAATATCTCGAATTTTGTAATTTGCTACCATAATTTTGGAATAAATAGCTGATTCCATTCACAAATCTTCGAAAATTTAATGAAAGACGTGAAACTTCTTGTAAAAAGTGGCTATGATAATTTGGGAAATCAATACAGAGAACACTTTGAAAAAGAGAAGAATATTCATTATCAAAAATGGTTGGGTATTATTAAAAATAGCATCCAACCAGGAAACCGAATTATTGAATTAGGCTGTGCCGACGGCATTCCAACAGCTAAATTTTTAAGTCAATATTATCAATATTTGGGAATTGATATTTCTTCCAAACAAATTGAAATAGCAAAAAATAATGTACCAAATGGAGATTTCATGGAGGCTGATATGTCTAATCTGGAATTTCCAAATAATGAATTTTCAGGAATCATTGCTCTTTATTCTATCATTCATTTGCCAATTTCTGAACAACCAAATTTGTTACGTTCAATATATAGTTGGCTAAAACCACAAGGTATTTTTATGAGTATTTTAGGTGCTGAAAGCTGGACTGGCACTGAAGAAGACTGGATAAAACCTGGTGTAAAAATGTATTGGAGCCATGCTGATGCAAGTACCTACAAAAATTGGTTTAATGAACTGGGGTTCATCCTGTTAGAGAGTTATTTTGTTCCGGAAGGCAATTTGGGGCATACATTTTTTCTCTTAAAAAAACCATAAAAAAATAATTAAACCGAATATGAAAATTTAGATTTTGGCATGAAAAAGCTATTTTAAAACTTAAAAGCATTTTAGTAAAAAAAGAATTACTATATAATATAAATTTCACTATTTTTGGTAAAAAAAATTACCATGAAAAAACTAATCTTTTCAATTACAATCATCTCATTATTAAGTATTTTCAAAGCTTCTTACGCTCAGGAATTTACTGATGTGCTTGAAAACAAAGCCGTAAATATTGATGGCGTGGACTATTTTTATGTAATCACCAATGAAAGTAAAGTCAAAGAATATAACCGCTTTGAAGTTACAATTTCGGCCAAAAATGTGAGCGGTTGCCAACTTATTTATATCAATCAAAACAAAATATTGTCTTTTTTTGAAGGCGACCCCTCGGCAATTGCCCGATTTGAATGTATCAATGCAAATGGAAAAAGACTAACATCAAAAGGTGGAAATTTAAAGGCAAAACCTTTCTATGTACCCTATTCAAGAACTGAAAAAACTGCCGATGGTAAGACCAGAACCATTAACGAAAATATTCAGGGCGGGTATATCTTCCCGCATGGCAGAACAATTTCGAATAGCTTCATAATACTTACAGATGAGGGTCGTCCAAGGTTCAAGGTCAGAACACAGAATTTCACTGACCTTACCAACACTGCCAACTGAATTCCTTAATTTTTTGTCTTTTTTGTAAAGTTTGGTGAATCTTAATATCTTTGGTTCTCAACCTTTTATTAACACTTGTATCTCAACAGACGAAACTTCCTTAAAATCAGCGGAGCGAGCTCCTTGTTACAACCCATGCCTGGTCTAAGCTTTGGCAAAAATGATGAAATAATTATAGGTCACAATAGCCACAAATACAAAGTAAAGATAGGCTGGGGTATATTGGATGCAGGTAAAAACCCCGTGAACGACTGCCATGAGATGGTTGAAGATGCGAAAGGCAGGCTTATTATGTGTACCAATGAGACCAAAAACAATATTTTGATTTATGATAAATCGGGAAAATTGCTTGAAACCTGGGGCAATAGTTATCCCGGAGCTCATGGCCTTACGATTTTTAATCAGGGTAGCGAGCAGTTTCTTTTGATTTGTGACAATGCAAGAAATCAGGTCATTAAAACTGACCTAAAAGGACGTGAAATTTTCAAAATAGAATATCCAAAGGAAACCGGCGAATACCAATATCCGGGGCAGTTTGTCCCTACAGAATCGGCAGTAAATCCAGTGAATGGCGATATATTTGTGGTAGATGGTTATGGTAAAAACTTTGTGATTCAGTACAATTCCAAAGGAAAATATATCCGTCATTTTGGTGGCAATGGTGACGCCCCAGGCCAGTTTAAATGCAATCACGGCATTCTGTTTGATACCCGCATCAAAAATAAAACCACCCTTATTATCACTTCCAGACAGCAGCAGTGCTGGAAACAGTTTGACCTCAATGGCAACTTCCTTTCGCAGATTGACCTACCCGGTTCCTTCATTTGCAGGCCGGTATTAAAGGGTCAAAATCTCTATGGTGCGGTTTATCGCTCCACTTCGGAGAGTATTGCTGACTCGGGATACATTCAGATTCTGGATAAAAACAATAAGGTCATCTCCTCACCAGGTGCCACAGAGCCAAGCTATGTCAACGGCAAACTGCAAACTCAAAGCAAGCAAGACCCCGCCCGTGTATTCCTTCATCCCCATGATGTGTGTGTTGACTCTGACGAAAATCTGTATATTCCGCAGTGGGCCTCTAAGAAAACCTACCCTATTAAGTTGGAAAGAATATAAGTAGTTTTCGCAGCTTTTCACTGAGTTCGTAGTATGGATTTAGGCCAATAAGTTCCTGAATTCTAGGTTATTGTTTATATTTATGCCTTTTAGGTTCTAAAAAGATTTTCTATTCCTCCAGAAAAAATAAAAAGGTGTTCCCGAAAAAATCAGAAATAATCCAAAAAGTGCCTCTTTGGGTTGATTAAAAATGGTGATTATCAAAAGTATAATGCAGAAAATCACAAAGATGGCAGGAATGAAAGGATATAAAGGAACCCGATAATTTCTTTCCTCATCAGGAGCTTTAATCCTTAAAATAATAACCCCGAGAGCAGTGGCTCCATAATAAATAAAGGATGCAAACACCAGCATATCAGTGAGTTGATCAAAACTACCTGACCACACCAATAGCACGGACCAAAACGCCTGCAACCATAAGGCCACATCGGGCGTATGATAATTTTTATGCACGGAATCTGCCTTTTTGAAAAACAAACCGTCTCTGGCCATGGCGTACAAGATCCTTGCCGACATTAGTATGGAGCTATTGGTGGAATTAAGCGTAGTAACCACTATCAATCCTGCAATGAAGACTCCGCCAACGCCCACCCAAAGCGTATTGGCCACTTCTATTGCGGCTATTTTATTGGGGGAATCATTCAAGCCAATGAAATAATCGATTGGAAGGGTGTAGGCAAATACTACATTCAGCATCACGTAAATCAAAATAACTATCAAAGTGCCAAAAGTCAGAGCCAGCGGAAGGTTCTTCTTAGGATTTTTAACCTCCTCACCTATGTAACCAATGTGATTCCAGCCTTCGTAGCCCCAAAAAGCACCCAAACTCGCAATAGTCATGGCTTTCAGTATTCCCCAACCTTCCAGTTTCGAATGGTCAAAATTTAGGCTTTTTTGAGTTAGATTTGTCCAGCTTCCGATTCCTGAGCTTAATCCAAAACTATAAAAATCAGAACCGCGGCAAACATGAGATAGGTCAAGCCATTACTTAGTTTTTCGGCTACGGTAACTCCACGGAAATTGAACCAGGTCAAAACTAAAATCAATCCTGAAGCAAGGATTTTTATGGAAGCATTTTCAAGAAAATTTATTCCAAAAAGATTAATCTCATAAGCAATTACCGGAAAGTGTACCAGACTATTGAGAGATTCTGCGAAAATATAGGCCAATGCAGCAATGGCTGCTGATTTCATGACCGTAAAATTGCCCCAGCCATAAGTAAACGCAAAAAAACGACCGTAAATCTTTTGAAAATATTGATATTCGCCTCCGCTATTGGGATACATACTGGCCATTTCGGCGGTAGAGAGTGCTCCAAACAGACTAATAATCCCGGCCAAAACCCAGCATAGAATCAACAGAATAGGTGAACCCAGCTCAGCTGACATCGGGGCTATTTTCTTAAAAACCCCCGATCCCACAATCACACTCACCACCAAAATACTGGCAGACCTTAATCCTATTTTTGCTTCGAGTTTAGTCATTTTATTTCTAATTGGCTATATACTTTCTGCCGGCGGCATTTCATTTGTTTTTCTCAAATCCAAATCCAGGCTTTTTATTGATTCTTAAATACCCGTCATCTATGCTAAAACCACCATTCACCAAGTCCTCAGCAAGATCAAAACTTCCGTCAAGGTCAATGTACTTGGTATTAGGACAACAATAGGCAGCATGTAGTGCCGCTGTAATGCTGACTATACTTTCATCATTACAACCCCAAAACAAATCTATGCCCGCATTTTGGGCAATGTTGGCGATTTCAAATGCACCTATTAAGCCTCCGCACTTCATAAGTTTGATGTTGTAAATCCCAAATGGTTTTGGCTCGGAGGCAAACATCAAAGCATATTTGGGGTTTTTCATCGACTCGTCACCACACAAAATCTGCCTGATTTCGTTGTCGATTTTCATCAAATCTTTTTCTCTGCCTACTGGAACAGGCTGCTCTATCAATTCCAAACCCAGTTTTTCGGTATTTCTTACAAACTTTAAAAGTTCATTTACATTGTAACCCTGGTTGGCATCAACTCTCACTTTAAAGCTATTGCCGTATTTTTCATGGATTTTTTTCAAACGCTCAATGTCTTCTTCAACATTGTGACCGGTTTTTACTTTCAAAATTCTAAAACCCAGATTTTTAAACTTCTCGGCTTCTTTCAGGGTTTCTACCACATTCATAATGCCAATGGTGACCGATGTGGGCAGGGATTCTATTTTTTGTCCATAAAAGTCAGATATAGAAATACCCAGAAATTTCCCGAAAGTATCATGAAGGGCAATATCAATGGCAGCCTGCGTACCAGGTAAATTTGGAAAATGTTGATGCGTTTCAAAAATTATTTGTTTAAAATGTCGGATATCCCGGCCAATAAGGTTTGGAACAAACTCTGTATTTAAGTTACCCAAAGTTTGAGCTGACGTCTCCCCAACTACTTCTTCAGCAGGACTTGCAGAACCAATTCCAATGATTCCATTTTCAAGCTCAATTTCTAAAAAAACCAGCTCTACATCTGTAAAAGTGTTATAAGCGATAGTGTAAGGCTTGGTAAGTGGAAGGTGTTTTAGATAGGGTTTTATGTTTTTTATTTTCATTTTTTACCTCACCGATACGTCGGACCGCCCCACCCACTCTCCAAATGGAATGCTGAGGATATTTAATAAATTTATTTCAAAGCTTTCAATACGGGCAATAGTTTTTCTACCCCTTCCTGAATGGGTAAAAGTACAGGTATTTTTAGCTTTTCCTCATAATACTTCTGAAAATCTATTGCTTCGGCATCACTACATTTTTCAGTATGAAGAGCCAGGGCAATCACTTTTGAGCCAAGTTTTTCTATCAATTCTATTTCCGATTCAACAGAGGGTATTTCGCCCCAATGCTCATCATCGTCAAAATATTTACGTTTGGGTGAATGTAGCAAAACCACAAATTTAGCATTTCCTGATATAAGATATTCAAAACCACACGGCCCGCTTGGGTTTCGCAGAGAAGATTGGCCTTCCAGAAAAATAAAATCAGCTTCGGTTTCTTTCCAGGCAGATACTATTGCATTTTCGAGTTCACCCGACACAAAGTCATTGAGGGTAGCGTCAAAAATAAATCCGTATTTCCCGCCTTGTAGCCAGCCGGTTTGGCCGGTATATACCATTTCAGCTTTCATGGTATTTTTCTTACACATCTGTGTGAGCATACGGGCGGTGGTACGCTTACCCATGGCACAATCCATACCCATCACAGCGATGATTTTGGATTTTACTTTGAAAATATCACCCGTCCAAAAACTCAGGTCTTCCCGCTTTTTGGGTCGCCTGACATCTGTGAGACTAACGCCATAAAAATCAGCAAGCTCTACCAATTCGGGCTTTTCATTGAGGTATTCATGCAAGCCATTTACGATAGAAATTTTAGTTTTTATCGCTTTCCTGATGATCTGAAACATATCTTTTGGCAAAACTCCACCGACTGTTGCCACGCCAATCACAAGGGTTTCTATGTTTTTCAGATTATCAATAGCCTCCTGAAAATCGGCAAAAACAGGAATATTTCTATGTTTTCCATCCAAAATCACACCGGCGTCTTTTCCGGCTGTTTCGGGGCAGTCTACCACCCCAATAATCTCAAATCTTTCGGTACCCCGTATCAGTCCATGGGCGGTTTTCGCATCATTTTTTACTAAAAGACCATTGGTCAATACTATCGCTCTACTCATTTATCTGTCTCTTTATCAAAACCCCGGGGTAAATCCCTGTGGGTTTATTATTTTCCAAAACTAATTCTCCGTTTACCCAAACTTTCATAATTCCACTGCTCAATGCTTTCCCATCTTTAATATCAGCATTGTCAATCACTGTTTCAGGATCAAACAACACCAGATCGGCATATCTGCCGGGCTCAATGATTCCACGGTCTGAAATCCCAAGATTTTCAGCTGTAAGTCCGGTCATTTTGTAGATAGCCGATTCCAAAGATAATAGTTTTTGCTCTCTAACATATCTTCCCAAAACCC
This sequence comes from Cytophagaceae bacterium, assembly GCA_016722655.1. Lineage (NCBI taxonomy): Bacteria > Pseudomonadati > Bacteroidota > Cytophagia > Cytophagales > Cytophagaceae > Cytophagaceae bacterium. The sequence goes on along the minus strand of JADKIR010000004.1, from coordinate 3,225,434 downwards.
TTGTGAATGTACCATGACCACGAGGATGCCCTGACGATGAACCATCAGAACATATATTGGTCTGAGGCCATTGAAGAAAATTGGCCACGTCGGTATCGTCCATGGCTTTGGCCATGATGGTTTCTATCCCTTCATCAAAATCAGGATATTTTTCTTCAAATGCAGCTGCTTCAGCTATCAGTTTCATCAGCGTTTCTGAAGGCTTTTCATTTCTGATTTCTGCAATTTCCGAAATGGTTTTTCCGGCAAAGGTTTTTTCGGGAGCATATCTTACCAAAAAAGACATAGAAGGATCAAAAAGTTGATTTACAGCAAATTCCGCACTTTCCGGATTGGTATAGTCCCTGTTTGGAAACAAAACTCTGAGTGTAGAATTCCAAAAATTATAAGGATAGCAGTCTGCAGTAATATTGATACCTTCTGATCGGGCTTTTTGAAGTTTGGCTAGTACTTCCACAGATTTCCCCCACTGATCTTTTTTAGCAATTTTTATATGAGATATCTGTACAGGCATCCCGGTTTGTCGGCCAATATTTATGATTTCATCCATGGCTTCCACAAAATTCACATCTTCACTTCTGATATGACTCATGTATCTACCTCCATACTTCGCAGCCACTTTTGCGAGCTCAAGCACCTCGTCTCTATTAGAAAAAAAAGCCGATTCATATTCTAAACCGGTATTAAGTCCTAATGATCCTTTTTTCATTTCCTGCTCCAGATAGCCTTTCATTTTTGCTAGTTCTTCGGGTTTAGCGGTCCGAAACAGACTCTTCACACCCATCGCTTTACCCCTCAGTGTGGAATGACCGGTATAAGAAGCCACATTTATTGCAACCGGATAGTTTTTCAGGTCAGATTCAAGAGTGTCCATAGGATAGCTCCCTCCATCCTGACCAATCACGATAGTCGTAATTCCCTGATTGGTAGCAGGCAAACCAGCAGGGTTTTTACTCAACCCTCCATAGTGATGACTATGCGAGTCAATAAAGCCGGGAGCAAGCACCTTACCCTGGCCATCTGTAACCTCCTCTTCTTCAAACGATTGTAGGTCACCAACTTCCGAAATCTTATTTTCCAAAATCCTTACCGACGTCATTCGGGAGGCTGTCCCGGTTCCATCAATTAAATTGATATTCTGAATGAGTTTTGAAACAGGTATTTTAACTTTTTTCCCTTCTAAAATATCAGGAATCAAATCAACCGCCTTTTCATTGCTGCCATTGGTCAAGACGATAGTCACCGTTTGCTTTTTCTCATTGATTTCAATCCAATTATTAAATCCTACCCAGTTACCGGTGTGACTGATTATATTTTTGTCGAGTTCCCATCCAAAGCCATAATCTTCTATGCTTCCATCGCTTAATTTTACCGGTGTGGTGGCTTCCTTCCATGTATCTGATTTTACCAGAGTTTTGAGTTTTTGAGCCCATATCAACAAATCCTCAGCCGAACTGTAAATATTTCCATCACCTACTACTCCATCCAACCTAATCAGGTCATTTAAAACATATTTTCCGTTTTTCCTCTCAAAACCCAAAACTCTCTTTTTAGAGCGGGGGTCAGGCTTTTTCATATTCAAATAAAATGCATAGGTATTTTTCAAGCCCAAAGGAATCACTATCTGTTGTTGAAAGTATTCTTCAAAAGACATGCGGGCATTTTTTTCTACAATTGAAGCCAACAAAACGTATCCGGTATTGCAATATTCCCATTTTTTACCTGGGGCAAATCCGGTTTTGGGTTTATACTGGGCCAAAAGCTTAAGCATTTTGGCATTGCTGAGCGTGTCCAAAGTATTAAGATATTCATCAGCCAGATCAAAGTACTCGGGCAAACCGGAAGTATGAGTCAAAAGATGCCTGATGGTGATTTTGGGATAAGGAAAAGCAGGTAAATGCTTGGAAACAGGGTCATCAAAATTGAGCAATTTCTTATCCTTTTGAATCATAATAAGCATGGCCACAAACTGCTTTGAAACCGACGCCAGATTAAATGAGGACTGAAGATTCAGTTTTTGATTTTGTCCCAAATCAGAATAGCCAAGAGCTTTTTGATAAGAAATTTTTCCTTTTTCGACTACAAGTACCACACCATTGAATAAAGCTCTTTTATTGAGTGTAATCAATGATTCGTCAAGTTTTTTGAGATTTTCATTTTGGGCAAAAATCTGACTAGAAAATAAAAGGAGAATTAAGAGGTTTCGGGTTAACATAGCATTTGATAAAGTTCCTGGGGTCAAGATAATCGAAAAAGGACAATTTAGAAAATTTGAATTATTAATTTCCGGCAAAAGGTTTAGGAGAAAAATTAAAAACAAAATATTAAATGGTTTAAATTTGACCAAACTACTTTAAACTATGAAAAAAACATTTACTATCTTTTTATTTTTGAGCACCTTATATTTCAATTTACTTTATGCTCAATCCAATGGATATTATCAGGAAAAATACCGGCCTCAGTTTCATTTTACTCCTGAAAAAGGCTGGATGAACGATCCAAATGGGCTGGTTTATTATGCCGGAGAATACCATTTATTTTATCAGCATTATCCCGATAAAACTGTTTGGGGGCCTATGCATTGGGGCCATGCCATTAGTAAAGATCTGGTACATTGGGAGCATTTACCCATCGCTCTTTTTCCCGATTCTCTGGGTTATATTTTTTCGGGGAGTATCGTGGTGGATGAAAAAAATACAACAGGATTTCAAACCGGAAAGGAAAAACCACTAGTGGCTATTTTCACGTATCATGACATGGAAAAAGAAAAAGCCGGCAGAACTGACCGCGAGTCGCAGGGGATTGCCTATAGTCTGGACAAAGGCCGCACCTGGACCAAATACTCAGCTAACCCGGTTTTGCCTAATAAAGGTGATGTGGATTTTCGTGATCCTAAAGTATTTTGGCATGAGCAAAGTCAACATTGGGTGATGCCACTGGCTGTAGGACAGCATCTCGAGCTTTTCACTTCACCCAACCTTAAAGACTGGACTTTTGCCAGTTCTTTTGGAGAAAATGACGGTGCACATGGAGGTGTATGGGAATGCCCGGACTTCTTCCCAATAAAAGCCGCTGACGGTATCGAAAAATGGATCTTGATTCAAAATATTGGTCGGGGAGCTATAAATGGAGGTTCTGGTACTCAATATTTTGTAGGGCATTTTGATGGAAAAACATTTAAAAATGATAACCCTCCAGGCACTACTCTTTGGCTGGATTATGGTGCAGATAACTACGCCGGGGTAACCTGGTTCAACGCTCCCAATAAGGAAAGAATATACATTGGTTGGATGTCAAACTGGGACGATTACGCCCAAAGTACACCCACCAGCACCTGGAGAAGTGGTATGACTGTGCCCAGAAAACTTTCACTTTACAAATCGGAAGACGAATACAAACTTTCACAGTTACCTGTATATCAATTCAATACACTTCGAAATTCAGGTAAAATGATTGGAAAAATGGAAATTAATTCTGAAATAGAAATAGATAACCAACATATTTATAAAGAACTGATTTTAGATTTCGATTTAGAAAAATCTTCCGCAGGAGAGTTGGGTTTTATATTGAGAAATTCGAAAAACGAGCAGTTGGTTTTTGGTTATGACAAAATCAAAAAGGAAGTTTTTATTGACCGTACTCAAGCAGGAATTTCCGGATTTTCTGAAAAATTCCCTAAAATTCATTCGGCCCCAATGACAGATAAAAAGCTAAAAATAAGAGCTTTGATTGACAATGCTTCCATCGAGGTTTTCGTAAATGATGGCAAAATAGCCATGACTGATTTGTTTTTCCCCAATGAATATTTCACTAAAACCTTTCTTTATGCCAAAGGCGGAAAAGCAATATTGAAATCAGGCAATATTTACGATCTCAAAAGAATCTGGAAATAAGGCTTAGGAAGTTTCTTCCAGATATGACAGCCCAACACTCAAAACAAAAAGTAGCGTATAAACTATTGCCAACCAGGTCTTTCCAAGATTCCAAAAGGCCAATGTTCCGGTAGAAAAAATCAATAATTTGAAAATATTGAGCATAGGATACTTTAATCTCATTCCTGATTTTGGTGCTGCAAACAATGCCCAAAGTATTACTAAAATCATAAAACAAAGAATGGCAATTCCCCATTTAGCCAAAGTGATTTTACCTTGAAAATACCCCCAATACCCCACTCCAAAAAACAAAACCAGCTCCAATCCAAAAGCCAATGGATGATTGATTAACTTGATAATTTGCATGTTATGATTTTTTAAAGCAAATCTAAATAATTAATTCAAAAAACAGAATTTGCTCTTCCAAATCACATTAAAAAAAATTAGTTAATCTAATAATTTAATTTTTTAAGTCTAAATCCGAATTTATTTTGGTCCCGAAAAAAGAAATCAGATATTTATACCCAAAAATAAAAACTGAAAAAAAACTAAATAATGCATTCCAAAAGCCTGCTTTACTTGTTGATTTATTTGTTATTCGTTTCCAAAATTTCTGCTCAAAAGAATAAAAAACTTTCCGGAAATCCGATATTCGCTGGCTGGTATGCTGACCCTGAGGGAGTTATCCTGGATAATAAATTTTGGGTATTCCCAACTTTCTCTGCCAAATATAAAGACCAGGTATTTTTAGATGCTTTTTCTTCCAATGATTTGGTAAACTGGACAAAACATCCAAAAATCATCGATACTTCTGCCATTAAATGGGCTCATATGGCCATGTGGGCTCCAAGTATTGTAAAAAAAGACAATAAATATTTTCTGTTTTTTTCTGCAAATGATATTCAAAGTGCTGAAAGAAAAGGTTTTGGAGAAAATAACCCCGACAAAGATGATAAAATTGGTGGAATTGGAATTGGAGTTGCATCAAGACCTGAAGGACCATACATGGATTACCTGGGCAAGCCGCTGATAAATCATTTCTACAATAAAGCCCAGCCAATTGACCAGTATGTTTTCCTGGATAAAGATGGCCAGTATTATATTATTTATGGCGGTTGGGGACGATGCAATATCGCAAAGCTCAATGATGATTTCACAGCATTGGTTCCCTATCCCAATGGTGATTTGGTGAAGGAAATCACGCCAAAAGGTTATGTGGAAGGTCCTACCCTATTTATTAGAAAAGGAAAATATTATTTGATGTGGTCAGAGGGTGGCTGGACCAATGGTACATATAAAGTAGCCTACGGAATTTCTGATAATGTTTTTGGGCCATTCGAGAAAAAAGGGACAATTCTGGTTGCTGATGAAAAAGTTGCCACTGGTGCCGGACATCATTCTGTTATCAATATTCCAAATACGGATGATTGGTATATGGTATATCATCGTCGGCCTATTCCAAATCTGGATCGTGACCATCGTGTAGTATGTATCGACCGGATGTTTTTCAACGAAGACAATACCATCAAAGACATCAAAATGACTTTTGATGGAGTAGAAAAAGTAAAATTAAAATAGGCTTTTGAAATTTTACTTCAAATTATTTCAACTTTATACTGTAAGCCTGAATCAATGGTGGGTTTTCGGGCGACATCGTGAAACTCACCTCCACTTTTCCTTTTTCACATTCTATCAAAAACTTACCTCTGAGAGCATTTTCAGGAACTATCTCATTGATTTTTAAAACCTTACCTGCTTTTTCAAAAATACCTTCTGCTTCGGCTTTGAGTAAATCAGGGAAATAATCAAGAAAGAAATTTTCGGCAAAAATCCCGGTCTTTTCAGCTCCTTCCCAGGATGGCAACAGGGCCATCAACTCATTTTGTCTTTGTTTCAATATCGGGGAAACAGGGAATGGAATGGGGGATAATGCCGCTTTTTCGATAATAAAAGGGAGAATCTGATTGTTCATCAAAGCAGCACCGCCATAGGTTCCGTTGGTAAATGTCACAATCCCGATGCCATAGTTGGGCAGAATCTTCCAGTCTGAACCAAAACCCGGTAAACCACCCGAATGCCCCACTGCCCTGATTTGGTTGCAGTTTTGGTCGATTCTCAGGCCATAACCATAAAACGATACATTACTGCAAGGCTCTCCGAAAGCAGTATAACCACGGTTATTGAGGCTGTTAAAATTGGCCGGAAAGTGCATTTCTCTTAAAGAACTTTTCTTCAAAATTGCTGATGCCGCAGCTTCAAATTTGTACGCATCCTGATGCAAGGCCATGTATTTTGAAAAATCCTGAATAGAAGTCAAAACTCCGCCCATAATGCCATACGCTCCGTCACCTTCAAGCGGCTGCTCAATGTATTGCTCCCTCAGCCACCGGTAGCCCATTACCAACTGACCAGCAGGTACTTTTGTGTAGTCCCAATAGGTATCATTCATTCCCAGAGGCTTCCATATTTTGTTGATGATATAACTTTGATAACTCTGTCCTGATACGTTTTTGATGATTTGACCCAACATGGCAAATCCCATATTGCTGTATTCATAGGCAACTCCGGGTTCGTTGGAAAACGAAATTCCTTTCTTAAACATTTTCAGCATTTCGGCTTCAGAAATTCCTAACTGGCGGTCGCCCCAGGGATTATCTTCCGGAAAACCCGCCGCATGGGTAAGCAAATGTCTGACCGTGATTTCCGGTGAATCTTTAGAATACTTTTGGCCTTTTATTTCAGGAATATATTTCCAAACCGGGTCATCTAGTTTAAGTTTCCCTGCATCACGAAGCTGTAAAATCGCCACAGAAGCGAAGCTTTTTGACATGGATGCAATCCTATAAACTGACTGATTATCAGCAATCTTATTTGCTTTATAATTTACAACTCCGCTATTGGTCTGATGTATAATTTTGCCATCCACCAAAATCGCATAGGATACACTCGACAAATGATTCTGTGTTCGGAACGCCTCAAATTTAGCATTGATTTCGGGGATGAGGGTCTGGATTTTTGCAGCACGGTCAGTGGTTTGGGCAAAAATGTTGATTGAAAGAAAAAGTAATAGTATAGGTTTTTTCATTGATTTCAAAAATTCTAATAAGTTAAAACTCAAACGATGAAAAGGACAAATTAAATTCAGTAAAACTTGATTTAAAAAAACTAAAAAAAACTAAGATTTGCGGTTTTTAATTGATGGTAACAAAATAATTTGTGCAGTTTTAACTGATTCAAACTTGGTATCGCAAGTAACCAATGGAATATTTGAAATTTGAGAACTAGAAGCAATGATTGCATCCATAAGCTTCATTTTAGTGGAAAGTCTTATTTTTATAGCGGTTTCTCGAATTTCATTATTAAGTCGGACAATAGTTAAAGTAGAAAGAAAACGTTTTAATTCCTTACGTTGAGTGGAATTAAAATCGGGTTGACATTGAATTTCCATTTCCGTAATTTCAGAAATAAAAATGGATTTGTTCTCTACCAGTTTCATTTCCAAATTTTCACCTAATAAAAAATTAATAAGGGTATTGGTATCTAGAAAAATGGCAAACTCATTCATCACCTCAAATCTTTTTGAAATTCGAGACTATCGCCTTTAAAAGGAAATTTCCCAATGAAATCCTGAGGTTTTAAGGGTTTATTGCTTTTCTTAAGTTTGGAAAAAACCGCTTCGATTTCAACCTTTTGAGCATTAGCAGGAATTTTTACTGTCATCAAGTTTTATTTTTAAACAAATATAAAGAATTTTTATCTTATTAAAACCTGGAAATGAATTGAAAAACCTATCTGATTCAACTCCTCAAAATAATAAATGCATTTTTCTATTATTTATAGTTCTATTATAACGAAACATTCCAAAAACCTAAATTTGAATAAATCTAAATGTATGAGAAATTTATTTCTTCATGATGTAGTCAAATAACATCATTACTTATCTATTTTTTGGGGGTTTTTAATAAATTGCCCCAAAATCTATTTAATCTAAAAATGAAAAGACTTTTATTGCTAGTTTTCATTATTATATCAATTTCTGATATTCTTAATGCCCAGCAAAAAACCTATTGTAACCCTATCAATGTGGACTATGGATATACACCCATACCCAATTTTAGTGAATGGGGGCGTCACAGAGCCACTGCCGACCCGGTGATTGTAAATTATAAGGGTGATTATTATATGTTCAGCACCAATCAATGGGGATACTGGCATAGTTCTGATATGTCCAACTGGACTTTTCATTCCCGCAAGTTTCTTAGGCCCAAAAACAAAGTATATGACGAATTGTGTGCCCCGGCGGTGGGAATAATCGGTGACACCATGGTAGTTTTTGGTTCTACTTATACCGGAGAATTTACTATTTGGATGAGTACCAACCCAAAAGCCAACGAATGGACCGCCTTAGTAGATGATTTTGAAATCGGCGGCTGGGATCCGGCATTTTTCACCGACGATGATGGCAAATTTTATATGTACAACGGTAGCTCAAATCGATACCCTTTATACGGTGTTGAACTTGACCGAAAAACCATGCAACCCAAAACCACCAGAAAGGAAATGTATTTTCTGGAATCATGGAGATATGGCTGGCAGCGATTTGGTGAGTATATGGACGACACTTTTTTGGATGGTTTCATTGAAGGAGCCACAGTAAATAAGCACAATGGCAAATATTATCTACAGTACGGTGCTCCGGGAACCGAAATGAGTGGATACGCCGACGGTGTTTTGGTTGGAAAAACGCCGCTAGGCCCCTGGGAAGCTCAGCCTGACCCATTGAGTATGAAAGTGGGCGGTTTTGCCCGTGGTGCAGGACACGGTGCATCATTTCAGGATAATCAGAAAAACTGGTGGCATGTATCTACCATTCAGCTTTCTACCAAAAATAATTTTGAAAGAAGAATCGGAATTTGGCCTACGGGATTTGACAAAGATGATGTGATGTGGTGTAATACCGCCTTTGGTGATTATCCGCATTATCTACCTTCTCAAGGTTTGGATATAAAAAAGACATTTACAGGATGGATGTTGCTCAACTACAATAAACCTGTGGAAGTTTCCTCAACTTTGGGTGGATATTTGGCCAACAATGCCGTGGATGAAAGCATGAAAACCTATTGGTCTGCCTCCACAGGAAAATCCGGTGAATGGATTAAGACAGATTTAGGTAATATTTCTACTGTAAATGCCATTCAAATAAATTACGCTGACCAGGATGCCGATTCTGCTTTTTTAGGTAAAATACAGAATATCAAACATCAATATAAACTATGGTCAAGTGTGGATGGCAAAAAATGGACGATATTGGTCGATAAATCCAATAACCAAACCGATGTACCTCACGAATATGTGGAGCTTTCGGTTCCAGTCCAGACACGGTTTATCAAGTTGGAAAATGTATCCATGCCAACCGGAAAATTTGCCATAAGCGGTTTAAGAATTTTTGGAAATGGCAATGGTGCCAGGCCTGATGCCGTGAAAGACTTTATGGTATTAAGAACCGAAAAAGATAAACGCAGTGCCTGGATTCGCTGGAGACCTGAAAACAAGGCTTTTGCCTACAATATCTACTATGGAACTGCACCGGACAAGCTCTACAATTGCATTATGGTGCATAATGCCAATGAATATTGGTTTAGAGGTATGGATAAATTTAGTACCTATTATTATTCCATCGAGGCCATCAATGAAAACGGAGTTTCGGAACGAACAAAGATGATTGAAGTGAAGTAACTTAATCTTCTGATTTCAAAGCATTTAATTCAATTTCTGAGGTATCTGATAGTTTGGTAAGATCGAGTAAATAAGTATCTCCGGTTGACTCAAGAAGCATCGGCTTAAATTTCCTGCCCATTTCTATTTCGTCGAATAGGTAGGATTTCCGGCTATGAATATAGTCAGCAAAAGTATCGTTTGTACCTTCAACCGAAACCAGAATTTCTGCGTCAGAGGCTTTAAGACTTTCGGGTGTTTCGCCAAACAATACGCTCTTTTCAGTGATTGGATGAACCAACGTCCAGGACATTGCAAAAAACTTCACTTTGCTTCTTTCCAGGTCTAGTCCATAATATTTCCGTTTGACCATACCGTTTTCTATTTCGTTTCTCGAAAAAATCATACTTGCCTCCACATTAATAAGCTGATTGCTTTTTTCATTGGCCATCCTGACCATCAAACCATTGATATCAAGATATGGGGCAATTATGGCTTTTTCAGAATATAAAATTCGGGGTACCGGCCTCGAAAACCTTCCATAAAGTAAACCCGTAAGAATTGAAAAAGATAATAGACCCAAAAATGCTTCCACCGAAGCTATGATATTGGTGATATATCCAACAGGACTAACCCTTCCATAACCAACCGTAGTCATGGTTTGACTAGAAAAAAAGAATGCTTCCCAAAAATCGGAAAGTCCATGGCTTTTATCTACTCCCATCAGGTTTTCTATCCCGATATAATAATAAACTATTCCAAAACTGAGATTTACAGTGAGATAAAAACCTAAAGCCACAAATGCGAATTTAGGCCATGACATGGTGATCAGTTTATGGTACAGATTCACCCTGGCTTCCAGGGATTGTCCTATTTTTTTTACATTAAAATTTCCGCTTTGGTCAATCAGACGTGCAGTTGTACTGGTGGCATTGGTTCCAAAACCACTGTCTTCTCTTTGTTTTTCTCTTTCTACAAGGGTATTTCTGCGTAATCTCACTGTTTCAGAATTTTGAATTTATTATGCTAACACAAAATCTTAAAATAAAGTTGAAAAGTATTTATTCTCTATTTTTTTATTTTCATTAACAAAAAAACCAAACAGGCATAAAAAAGTATTAGTATTTTTGCAGCCAAATCTAATTTACAAGCAATTAAATGTCAAAAGTTCTTATAATTGGTGCAGGAGGTGTAGGTACTGTTGTAGCTCACAAATGTGCCCTTAATTCTCAGGTTTTTTCTGAAATCATGCTGGCAAGTCGTACTGTCTCAAAATGCGACCGCATAGCGGCAGATATCAAAGAAATGCATGGTGTAAGTATCAAAACTGCTCAGGTTGATGCCGATAATGTACCCGAACTGGCTGCTTTGATTCGTTCATTTGGCCCAAAAATGGTCATTAATGTTGCTTTGCCATATCAGGACCTGACTATTATGGATGCATGTCTGGAAACCGGTGTGCATTATATGGATACCGCCAATTACGAGCCAAAAGACGTTGCGAAGTTTGAATACAGCTGGCAATGGGCCTATCAGGAGAGATTTAAAGCTGCAGGCCTGATGGCTTTATTGGGTTGTGGTTTTGACCCGGGTGTAACGCAGGCCTATACTGCGTATGCAAACAAGCATTATTTTGACGAAATGCATTTTCTCGACATCATTGACTGTAATGCCGGAGATCATGGCAAAGCCTTCGCAACTAACTTTAATCCTGAGATCAACATCAGAGAGATTACTCAGCCAGGTCGTTACTGGGAAAATGGGGAATGGATAGAGATTCCGGCAATGTCTATTCACAAACCCATCGATTATCCTAATATTGGACCAAAAGAATCTTATGTTTTATATCATGAAGAACTTGAGTCTTTAGTAAAAAACTTCCCGACCCTAAAAAGAGCCAGATTCTGGATGACTTTCGGTCAGCAATATATTACGCATCTTCAGGTTTTGCAAAACGTGGGCATGACCAGCATTGAGCCTATTAAATTTCAGGGAATGGACGTGGTTCCATTGGAGTTTTTGAAAGCAGTATTGCCCGCTCCGGAATCTTTGGGAGAAAACTACAGCGGTCAAACCAGCATAGGTTGCCAAATCAAAGGTATCAAGGATGGAAAAGAACGAACCTATTACGTTTGGAACAACTGCCATCATGCTGAGGCTTACAAAGAAGTAAAATCTCAGGCAGTTTCTTACACTACTGGCGTTCCGGCCATGATTGGAGCCATGCTTATGCTAACCAATGAAGAGTGGATGAAACCGGGTGTTTATAATGTAGAAGAACTCAATCCGGATCCGTTTATGGAACTGCTAAATATACATGGTTTGCCATGGAATGAAAAGGTGGACATTGACTTACCTCATGAATATTGAGAAAATTTAGGAAATATTAATTTTGCCCCGATTCGAGAGAATTGGGGCTTTTTTTTTTCGATTTTCAAGATTTCTGTTATTTTTTTTGCAAATACAAAAAAAAAGTTTCACTTTAGGGCAACTTTTTTATTTTTTTAAAAAATAAATACTGAATGCACCGAAAAATAGTTTTCTATAAAGATTACTTCAGTATTTTCTTTAAAACCCTTTCTTTAAAGGTACAAAAGAAAATTATCTGGACATTTGATTTAATTGAGGAACAAAAATATATCTCTGAAACCTATTTAAAACACGTTGAAAACACTAATGGACTTTATGAAATCAGGGTTCAATCTGCCAATGATATTTATCGATTTTTTTGCTTTTTTGATGATGGAAAATTGGTAATAGTTGCAAATGGTTTTCAAAAAAAAGATCAGAAAACTCCGAAAAAAGAATTAGAAAGAGCTTTGAGAATTAAAAAAGATTATGAAAATGAAAAATGAAAATTTATTGACTTTAGAGGACTTCAAGGAAATTCATTTTGGCAAAAGTGGTACACCTAAACGAGATGAACTTGAAGCCGGTTATGAAAATTTCAAAATAGGTGCAATGTTGCAGGAAGCTCGTCTTGAAAAAGGTCTTACTCAGGAGCAATTAGCCCAAAAAGTTGGAACAACTAAATCGTATATTTCAAAAATTGAAAATGATATCAAAGAAGTAAGATTATCTACCCTTCGTAAAATAGTTGAATTAGGACTTGGTGGAGAATTAAAACTAAATATTCAAATATAAGGGATTGATTTTCAGTCAAACAAAAAGCCCGAATCCTCTCAGAATCGGGCTTTTTTATTTAAAATCTATTATTTATCTCAACAAATTCAACAAATACTGACCATAACCTGATTTCACCAGAGGCTGGGCAATTTTTATCAATTGATCTTTGTCGATAAAGCCCATTCGGTAAGCCACTTCTTCAATACAACCCACTTTTAGACCTTGTCTTTCTTCAATAACCTGAACAAACTGACCTGCTTGCATCAAAGAAGCAAAAGTACCGGTATCTAACCAGGCGGTTCCACGGGTCATTACGCCCACCTTTAGTTTTCCTCTTTCCAAATAAACCCTGTTAATATCAGTGATTTCCAATTCTCCACGTGGTGAAGGCTTGATGTTTTTGGCAATATCAACTACTTCATTATCATAAAAATACAATCCCGGCACAGCATAATGGCTTTTTGGCTTTTCAGGTTTTTCTTCAATACTCAATGCATTAAATTCTGAATCAAATTCTACCACACCATATCTTTCAGGATCATGCACAGGATAGGCAAAAACCACTCCGCCATCAGGGTCATTGCAAGATTGCAAAAGCTTACTTAAGCCACTGGCATAGAATATATTATCGCCCAATACCAAAGCCACTTTATCATTTCCGATAAAATCGGCACCGATGATAAATGCCTGAGCAAGACCATCCGGACTGGGTTGCTCGGCATATTCAAACCTACAACCTACCTGTGAGCCGTCTCCCAAAAGTTTTTTGAAATGTGGCAAATCATGAGGAGTAGAGATAATTAATATCTCGTTGATACCTGCCAACATCAAAATTGACAATGGGTAATAAATCATGGGTTTGTCGTAAACAGGCATTAGCTGTTTTGACACTGCCAGGGTAAGTGGATGAAGACGTGTGCCGCTTCCGCCGGCAAGAATAATTCCTTTCATATTTTACTATTTTTAACCTCACCCCCTGCCCCCTCTCCCCGGGAGATGGGAAATTACAAAGGGAAATTTATTTTTTTAATACAGCGATACTCTAATATTCATTAAAATACAAATAGAAAACCAGTTTAGCTGGCTTCGTACATTTCCTGATAGTATTTCTCGTAACTTCCTGAGGTAATATTGTCGATCCAATCCCAGTTGTCAAAATACCAGTCCACGGTTTGAGCCAGACCTTGTTCAAAAGTAACTGATGGCTCCCAACCCAGCTCATTCATGAGTTTGGTGGCATCAATGGCATATCTTAAATCGTGACCGGCACGATCTTTTACGTAAGTGATTAATCCTCTTGAAGTTTCGGGAGCATTGCCCAACTTCTGATCCATAATATCACATAGCAAATGTACCAAATCAAGGTTTTTCCATTCGTTATTTCCACCAATATTATAGGTTCCGCCATTTGTACCTCCGTGGAAAATAACATCAATGGCACGGGCATGATCTTTTACAAAAAGCCAGTCTCTTACATTTTCTCCTTTTCCATAAACCGGAAGCGGTTTTGAATTACGGATATTGTTGATCATCAATGGAATCAATTTCTCAGGAAAATGATTGGGTCCGTAATTGTTAGAGCAATTGGAAACCACAATTGGCAATCCATATGTATTGTGATAAGCTCTCACAAAGTGGTCAGAGCTAGCTTTTGAGGCCGAGTATGGTGAACGAGGGTCATAAGAAGTGGTCTCAAGGAAAAACTCCTCAGGATTGTGCAATTCGCCATAAACCTCATCGGTTGAAACATGGTAGAACCTCTTGCCCTCCATATTACCTTTCCAGATGGTTTTGGCAGCATTGAGCAGATTGCAGGTTCCGATTACATTGGTTTTTACAAATGCCATCGGGTCGGTGATAGACCGGTCCACATGAGACTCAGCAGCCAGGTGGATTACTCCATCAAACTGGTATTTTTCAAAAAGCTGATTGATGAAATTCTCATCTACAATATCGCCTTTCTCGAAAACATAATTAGGAGCATTTTCAATATCTTTCAGATTCTGGAGGTTACCGGCATAAGTCAGTTTATCCAGATTAACAATCTGATATTGTGGATATTTCGTCACAAACAATCTCACTACATGTGAACCAATGAAACCGGCACCACCGGTAATACAAATTTTCTTCTCGAAACTCATTTTCAGTTATTTTTAAGTTTTTGTTCCCATCTCCAGGCATCTGCCAGACTTTCGTCAAGAGATATTTGGGTTTTCCAATTCAAGATTTTTTCGGCTTTAGTTACCTCGCCGTATATTTTTTCCACATCACCGGGCCTTCTGGGACCGATTTTGTAGTTAAGTTTCAAATCGTTTACTTCTTCGAAAGTATTGATCAATTCCAAAACCGAATTACCTTCACCTGTACCCAGATTGAAGACATCATAAGAATTGCCTGATTTGCTTTTCAAAAGCTCCAAAGCAGAAACATGAGCTTTGGCCAAATCAACTACATGAATAAAATCACGGATATTGGAGCCGTCAGGAGTATCGTAATCATTGCCAAAAACTGTCAATTGCTCTCTTTTACCAATGGCCGTTTGCGTGATAAATGGCACCAGGTTGCTGGGTACTCCATTGGGCAATTCACCGATTTCTGCAGTCGGGTGTGCACCGATTGGGTTAAAATACCTTAGAGCAACAATATCCATCTTTTCGCCGGATTTGATTACATCTTCCAAAATATCTTCACCGATGGCCTTGGTATTTCCATAAGGTGATTCGGCTTTTTTCTTTGGGGTTTCTTCCGTAACCGGAATATGATCGGGCTGGCCATAAACTGTACATGAGCTACTGAATACCAGGTTTTTAACTCCGGTTTCTTTCATCACTTCCAAAACGGTAATCATGGAACCAAGGTTATTCCTATAATATTTCAAAGGGTTTGCCACAGATTCGCCCACCGCTTTGTAGGCTGCAAAATGAATGATTCCCTCTATTTTTTCAGCCTCTACAACTTCTTTTAGTTTATTAAAATCGTTGCAATCAAATTCATAAAAAGAGACATCAAAACCTAGGATATTTTTCAATCCTTTCAGAACTGATTTTTCGGAATTACTGAAGTTGTCAACGATCACAGGTGTGTAACCGGCATTAACTAACTCTACAACAGTGTGTGAACCAATAAATCCGGCTCCGCCGGTCACTAAAACTTTCATAATCCGTAAATTTTTACAAAAATAAGAATACTTTCAAAAAAAGACTTGTATTTACATTTTTTACTTCTAATATTGAGCCAAAATTACATGCTTATGTCTTTTCCTAATATAAAAGCCATGGTTTCGTTGCTTGACGATACCGACAACGAAGTTGTGCAAATCGTTGAAAATCAGATAAAAGAACTCGGAAAT
Organism: Cytophagaceae bacterium; assembly: GCA_016722655.1. Classification (NCBI taxonomy): domain Bacteria; kingdom Pseudomonadati; phylum Bacteroidota; class Cytophagia; order Cytophagales; family Cytophagaceae; species Cytophagaceae bacterium. Next base: position 3,209,372 of record JADKIR010000004.1, on the reverse strand, counting down.
GTAGCCGTTGAATTGCTCGAAAAAGAATGGGAGCAAAATGGACTAAATCCGGTGATTCAAAAAAAAATCGAAAATCTTGTTCATCAGATCCAATTCCAGAAACTGGAAAAAGAAATTTTAAACTGGAAAAACGATGGGGCTTATGATTTATTGACTGGCCTTTGGCTCATTGCAAAATACCAATATCCCGACCTCGAGATTGATCCTCTCAGAAAGGAAATCATCAAAATCAAGAATGAGATTTGGGTCAGAACTCAGGAAAAAATGCACCCGGCAGATATGGTAAAAGTAATCAACCATGTGCTGTTTGATGAGCAGGGTTTTGAGTCCAATACCAAAAATTTCCACTCATCCAGTAACTCCATGTTTAACCTTGTTTTGAGTCAGAAAAAGGGCAATCCGGTGGCATTGTGCAGCTTGTACATACTTTTGGCCGAAAAGCTTAATCTGCCTATTTATGGTGTAAACCTCCCCAATCTTTTCGTTTTGATTTTTGATTATCCCGGCTATAAATTTTATATCAATGCCTTTAACCGCGGGCAGATTTTTGTAGAAAAAGACATTGATGAGTATCTGAAACAAATCAAAATTGAACCTGAACCAAAATATTATAAGGCCTGCTCCAATCAGGATATCGTAGTCAGAATACTCACCAATCTTTCATTTGCATTTCATAAAAATGGTGAAAAAGAAAATCAGGCAGAAATAGACCGTCTGCTGGAGATTTTCAGGGATTAGGTTTCCAACTGTTGTTGCTTTGATTTACATCAGGCAGCACACCCCTCGGGTCAAGACTAACTTTTTCCAGTTCGGTAGTCGAAGGATAATGGAAAGTCCATACTTTATTCTTCATCCATACTTCAACCGGCAGTTTCACTGTCACAGGTTCCTTATCTTTCTCTTTAATGCTCACTTCTGCCGGCATTGGCATTTGTTCCATGTTTTCGATACTGATTATTGCCCCGTCAGCAGCCCGACCATTACGATATCTGACTTCTTTTACCGACTGATCCAATTTATAGCTATTGATAAACCAGGACTTCCAAAACCAACCCAAATCTTCCCCCAGCACATCTTCCATGCTATGGAAAAAATCAAAAGGTGATGGATGCTTAAATGCCCAGCGATTAATGTATTCTTTCATGGCAAAATTGAGCCTGTCCTCTCCTACCACAGCTTCACCCAACATTTTCAGACCAATCGCAGGTTTGAAATATGCCAAAGTACCCAACTCAAACTCAGTGATGGCATCGGGAGAAGCCAATATAGGTTTCTGCATACGCATTAAACCCGCCAGTTGTTGCGTTTTCTGTGGTTTGTAATATTCTCCGTTATTGAAAGCTTTGGTGGAAAGTCCGTTGATATAAGTGTTAAAACCCTCATCCATCCATGCAAATTTCCGCTCATTGCTTCCCACAATCATCGGGAACCAGGTATGTCCAAATTCATGGTCAGTTACATCAAACAGCTCCTGACCATCACTTTTGGCACTACAGAATACTATGCCCGGATATTCCATCCCACTCACGATTCCACCCACATTGGTTGCCGCAGGGTAAGGAAACTCAAAAAGTGTTTTGGAATAAAACTCCATGGAGTGTTTGGTGTATTCTGTTGACCTTCCCCATGCTGCTTCACCACCGTTTTCAGCAGGATAAACCGACTGCACCAATATTGATTTTCCTGAAGGTAAAACAGCCCTGGCCGCATCCCAAACAAAAATATCAGACACCGCAAAAGCTACATCGCGGGTATTTTCACATTTAAATTTCCAGGTATTTAAACCTGATTTTTTATTATAAGTCTCGTCTTTCTCCAGGTCTTCTTTGCTGATTATCATCAAGGTTTTGTCAGATGCTGAAGCAGCCTTGAGTTTGGAATAAACCCCTTTAGAGAGCACTTCCTGTGGGTTGATTAGCTCTCCAGTACCTACCACCACGTGTTTGTAAGGCACAGTGATTTCGCACTCTGTATTGCCGTATTCCAGATAGAATTCGCCGGCCCCAAGGTAAGGGCTGGTGTTCCAACCTTCCAGATCATCGTACACACACATGCGTGGATACCACTGGGCAATCTCAAAAATCTTTCCGTCTTTGGCATTGTAAATTCCGCAACGGTCTGAGCCATTGGGCGGAATCTTAAACTCAAAATCCATGGTCACCACAGCTTTCTCTGATGTTTTCAGCGGACTACTTAGAAAAACCTGCATACGGGTGTCGCTGATGACCGTTTCTTTCAATAACGAAGGCCCCGATTTGCCTTTTTTTCCGATTTTGTTTGCCTGTACGTTATTGATATTATAGCCACCTTCAAAGTTTTTGAGGCCATATCGACCTACTGACATAGGAGTGGCCTTTGAGCCTCGTGATTCCTGAGTAAATCGGTTTTGGTCGAGCTGTAACCATAGAAAATCAAGTGGATCGGGAGAATTATTGATATAAGTAATCTCAACAGTTCCTTTTACGGTTTGATTCTCCGGATCCAGGGTTGCTTTGATAGCATAATTTGCCTGATTTTGCCAATATTGCGGTCCCGGTCGGCCGGCTGCACTGCGATAAACTGTTGATGGATGAAAGTTAATCAGTGGGTCAAACACATCGGTTGGATTATAAATCGAAGTTTTCTCCTGAGCCATTGACGCCATCGCCATGAGTGAGAAGATAAGCACTAAAACACGGGTTTTCATATATTTATAGTTTATGATTTTGGTTTTTAAATCTCTGTGAATATTGTCGGAAAAACAAAGTTCGGGATAAACACCTTATGTAAGCATAAAACTGCCAAAAATTTGAATCAAAACTCACTACCCGGCACTCCCTCAAGCCTTCGGATGCGACTTTTTATAAACTTCTTTCAATTCGGCTATCGTATTATGCGTGTAAATCTGCGTAGCGGCAAGGTTGGCGTGGCCCAGCAGCTCTTTGATAGCGTTGAGGTCGGCACCGTGGTTGAGCAGATGCGTGGCAAATGTATGCCTCAGCACATGAGGCGACTTCTTGGAAATCGTGCTCACCAGCTCCAGATAATGTTTGATTTTCCGCTGCACAAACACCGGATACAGCTGTTCATATTTATCGGTTAAAACCAAAAACTCATTGCTTATCCCCGCATCCTCCAGCAGTTTAAGATAAATATTAATGCAATCTATCACTTCCTGGTTGAGCGGAATCACCCGGTACTTATTTCTTTTACCCAGCACCGTGATTTTCCGGCCAAAGCGGTCATAATCTTTGGTTTTGAGGCCAATCAACTCAGCCAAACGCATGCCAGTGCCATAAAAAAGCTCCAACAGCAGGCGGTCCCGCTGTCCACCGAAATCAGGCTCAAATTCCACCAGGTCAAACAGGTTGTTCATGGCGTCTTCTTCCAGATACACCGGGAGTTTTTTGGCGGTTTTGAGGGCTTTGACCAGTGCCGTAGGGTCAGATTTTACTTTTTGATTTTTGAGCAAATATTTAAAAAAAGCCCTGAGAGAAGCCATTTTGCGGTTGATGGAGCGGTTGTCAAGCTTTTGTTCCGACAGGCTCACTACCCACTCTCTGATGTCGGCTGCCTGAGTGTCTTGTATCAAAAGGCTGAGGTCGGGCGAATAAAATTGCTGAAACTGCTCCAAATCAGCCTTGTAGGCCGTGTGGGTATGGGGGCTAAGCCTCCGCTCGTTTTTGATATGGGCTAAAAAAAATCGACCAATTTTATTGGAAATAAGGTTTCACAACAAAATTAGTCGAAATATGAAATAAACAAAACACCTTAGTCGTCAATATGACCGTAGGTAGTTTGCTTGTACGATGCTCTGATGACTTCAAATCTGCGTGAAACAGACTTTTTCTCGAAGGCCTGGCGTCTCCTAAGTTCTTTCAATACTCTTGTTTTCTCAAATTTCTTTTTGAAACGTTTCAGAGCTTTATCGATTGACTCGTTTTCTTTTACTTGAACATGTAGCATAATTTACACCTCCTTTCTTTTTTTTTCGGACTGCAAAGGTAAGGAGATTTTTTTAAATTGAAATATTTTGTGGGAATAAATTTGAGGGGTGTTTTTTTTCTAAAAGTTTGTTTTGAATAAGTAAAAGAAAAATATTGCCTTTAGAAACCAAAAAACATTGCTTCTTCGCATTTAACCGAAGAAAAATTGAAATCATGTCCATTTTTTACCACTAAATCCCCAAATGGAAATTTGATTTTTGTCACATCATTATTTTAAACTTAATTGATTGACAACATGAATCGTAGAATTTTCATTGGAGCCGGTTTGGCTCTGAGCTCAGCTGCGGCTTTGGGCAAAAAACTTTCGGGCAAAGACCCCAAAAAAGGCTTTGTGGTAAAGGCGGGCAAGGACCGCTTTGAGCAACCCATCAAATACCGTGGTGTAAACCCCAACGACGTAAAAATCTCAGCCAAAGACTCCGGAGGGCAACTGACGGTGTTAGAATATGTCGGTTTCGAGAAAATCGGCCCGCCACTTCATGTACATTTTGACCAGGACGAAACCTTCTATGTGATCGAGGGTGAATATCTCTTTGTGCTTGATGGTGAGCGGTTTAAGCTTTCGGCAGGCGACACGATTTTTCTTCCACGCAAAGTGCCACATACCTGGGTGCAGTTGAGCGATAAGGGCAAACTGGTGTATTTTCTGCAACCCTCCGGCCAAATGGAAGAGTTTTTCAAAAAAATGAACACTTTGCAAGGCCCTCCCACACCAGAGTTGATTCAGGAAATCCATCTGGCTCATGGCATGAAAGTGGTTGGCCCACCTATCGAGCCTTGAGCCTTTTCTAAAAATCAAGATAGCCTAGTAACTTTACCCGAATGCAATGGGTCAATCATTTCAGAAAAAAAACCTATATTGAGCATTCAAAGCACCCGATGTTGGATTTGGAATCAAAAAATTAAAACAGGACGACATGCCGTTTTTCAATGACCTGAAACCCTGCCCGGCTTTGCAACCGTATGTTTGGAGGTATCGGTTTATACATTTTTCGTTTACCGATACCTCCCTGCCACCGGCCAAGGCCTACCCTCCCCGCCCGGAGGTCACGCTGAGTTTTTACCCGCGTGATACCGAGCAGGTGAGCTATTCCGACGGTCGCTCGCCCACACCTGTTCGGGCGGCCCTGATCGGGCAGCAGAGTGTAGTGAGCAACCGCCTGGTGGGTAAAGAGTTTGTGTTGATTCAGGTAGTTTTCCAGCCCGGTGGATTGTTTCGGCTCATTGGCTTACCTGCCAGAGAGATTAACAACGAATATCTTGACGCTCAGGCGGTGCTGGGCAGCCAGTTGAGAGAGGTCAACGAAAAACTGATGAATACCGAACATTACCCCGATATGATTCCGGTAGTGGAAGATTTTCTGATCAAACTCAGCCGAAAAACGCCCTATACGCACCGCCCGATAGACAATTTCACGATGAAGATGGTCAATTGCCCCAATAATATTTCCCTCGATTGGATGGCACACGAATCCTGCCTGAGCCAGAAACAGCTTGAGAGAAACTTCAGAGAGCGGGTGGGTGTAAATCCCAAATATTTCTGGCGGATTATCCGGTTTGACCGGGCCTTTAGGCTAAAAAATGCATTTCCAGACAAAGATTGGCTAAGTATCGCCCTCGAATGCGGGTATTATGATTATCAACATCTGGTCAAAGACTATAAGGAATTTACGGGCATGAGTCCGGCGGCATTTTACTTTCAAGACACACAATCGCCTGAGCGGGCATTTGGGATAGTGGAGAAGTGAGGGTTTCAAAGATGGTATAAAAATTGTGTTATATTTCAATGTAATTTATTTCACAATTTATTTTATTCAAAAATTTCCAAATTAAATTAAATCCTATTCCATATTTTTCATAAAATGAGAATCTACAAGTATAAGAAAAACTTACCTAAACGGATATTAGCAACGATAATTGACTATTTAATAATATTTTTGATTACCTATGTTTACATCGAGGTATTTGGAAAAATCAATGATGAAGGTGTAAAAGTAGTTTCCAATTTATCTGCTCTGCCATTATTTTTAGTTTGGTTTTTTTACATAGTTGTTATCGAAGCTATTTATGGTGGAACGCTAGCTCATCAGGCACTTAACTTAAAAGTATTGACAAGCAAAGGTCATGAAATTGATTTTGGAAATGCAATAAAACGACGTTTACTTGATCCAATAGATTTAATTGTCCTTTTTGGTTTACCTGCATTCATTTTTGTTTCAACCACCGAAAGGCATCAAAGGCTTGGAGATTTATGGGCTGATGCTGTGATAGTTGACATAACAGATATGGAACAATACTGCGAATCTTAAGTCACAATTCAGCTGAGTCGTAATTTTTAAAATATTTTAGTTAAAAAAATCTATTTCATCTCCCCCACCCACTCTTTAGCAATCATTCTGGCAGTCTCCACACCAGGTTTTCCGGCCCGGAAGCATAGTTTCCAGAAACTGTCTTTGGATTCAAAGTCAGGATTTACAAAAACCTTGTGGCCGTATTGCTCTTTGAGTTTGGCCGAGAAATCAATATCAGCACTGCGATGGAGAAATTCCTCCAGCTTTTCTTTGAGCAACACGTCCGGGTTTTTTATTGCATTCCATCGCCCGAGGTCGGTTTGGTACTCAGCGGCTTTTTGTTTGTATTCCTCTTCATAAGCTTGTTTTTGAAACGTCTCCATTTCCTTCATTTGTTTCTTAAACTCAGGATTGTTAAGCTGTTCTTTTAATTGCTTTTGAATTTTCAATGTACTTCCCAAAATTTCCTGAAGCTGTTTTTTCATGGCAGCGTCTTTGGTTTCGGCAATTTGCTTTCTCAGAGCTTTTTCACCTTCCAGGGCATTTTTCTCCCCCTCTTTTTCCTGATTTTCTCTTTCCGCCTTTTCTCTAGCCAGGCGTTGTTCAGGCGTTTCGGGTTTTTCAGGTTCCTGTTCTTTCCACCAGGTGGTGTAGCGGCTTTTAAAATCTTTATACAAAAAAATAATTACCTCCCTCTCAACATCATCTGATTCAAGATCAAATATTTACAACTAAACAATACATGCAAATATTTAATTTATTGGAAATAATATCTCCTTTGGCTTGATAATTGTGAAAAGTGATTGTGTAGATGCTTTCTAATTCAAAAATTATGATATTAAAAAGAATTTTTATTCTGTTTAGTGCAACAATCCTGATCTTTTCACACGACCGGGTCTTTTCACAAAACCAATGGGCTTTTCTAAAAGGTCATTTAAATTCCAGTATTGATTACAACAGTCACTATTCGATTTTTGGCGAATATAATCCCCTAAATTTCCCCAGTTCAAGAGAACATTGCGGTTCTGGAATTTTCAATAAAAAAATCTTAATTTATGGAGGTGATGGAAGTGGTGCAGGTTCTGATATTTGGTCATATGATATCAATGCAAAAGCTTGGGCAATAATTTCAAATAGAGGTCAATACGAAGTTTTTACAGATAAATTTAACGAAAGTACTGTTGCTCACCCGGGAGATAGAACCCGAATGGCATCCGTAATGGATAAAGACGGATATTTTTGGTTTTTTGGTGGCGAAACAAAAGATTTAGGATTCCATACCGGATGGAGTGATATGTGGAAGTTTAATCCTACCACAAAAAACTGGACATGGATGGGTGGAAATACCTCTCATTCCTCATCGGGGAGTTATAATGTACCCGGCACACCAGATTGGCCCAGGGCAAGATATCGGGTGAGAGGATGGTTTGACAAGGATGGTAATTACTGGATATACGGAGGCGTTTATTATGACGGGATTAATCCGCCGTTTCCTTTAAATGATATGTGGAAATATAATGTTGCCACTAAAAACTGGACTTGCGAAACAGGTGACTGTAATACTTTACATTGGCCGAATACCCCAGGAGGTGTTTATCCTGCAACTATAGGAGAGTCGTCTGTTAGTTATAAACCAAGAGCAAGGTGCGATTATGGATATTGGCAGGATCTGGAAGGTAATTTTTGGTTTTTCGGAGGAAATAATGGAGATGCTCATTCAATTGGATGCACACTTGCCGATACCTGGAAATACAACCCTACAACAAAAGTCTGGACCTACATGGCACAAGAAACTAACCCTTCAGTCGATTCGCCAGGCCCTCAAATTGAGCCTCTATGCTGGTTGGGAAATGATGGTTTACCCTGGATGCGACTAGTTAATCGCTCTATATATAAGTTTAAAGATGGAAAATGGCAAAACTTACATTTCGAAACTGATTATGCCTGGGAACCTCCAATAATCGTAAATAACCAAACTTACAATTTTAATGATATTAATCAACCAGGCTCGCATTTTACTACATTTAATCACATAAAAACTGATAGTTTAGTATTTCTTTTTAACGGTTTTGGCCGGGATCTTGGTAGCCAACCTTCTTATACCGGTGCTTTGTGGGCATATTCTTTGGAGCCAAAGGGAACCCCAAATCTTGAAATTTCAATAATAAAAGATGATTTTGACCCAAAAGGATCTTCACCTTATACTTTTTCTAACCGTGAAATATTAATCAAAAATAACGGGGCAGATACTGCGAAAAATGTAGTTATTACAATCGGATTGGCTCCAACAAACAGCTATTCTGCATTTAAACTTCAAAATTTGAAAGTTTATGATTCAAACAATGTACTCATAAACAACATTTCCACTACTTCACTTCCGTTTGTGGCAGATGACATTATAAATGGACCTTCTTGCAATTTTAATCCGAATGATTATAAATCAACAGTTAATATTTCTATTCCCAAAATAGAAGCAAATGGTTCGGTAAAAGTCAGTGTCCAAACTGACCATTGTATGGCTAATTTTAGTAACCTATCTAATTCTCAATATTCATGGAACCACTGGGGGACAAAGGCAAAATATAAAGATAGGCAAGGAAAAAGTTTTCTCACCAGTGAGATTTACAATAACAACTCTAATAGCTTGGATTCCTACGCATGGCACCTATTTCAGGTACCTATGCCATCGCTTAATGCAACTCCAGGGTCAAAAATATTTGAGATTGAACTTGGATCAGGAACTATAGGAAACCCTAATAACGATCAGGATCTTGGAACTAATTATCCTCATGCACAGGCAAGAATCGACCTCTCATTACCTCAGGGCGTATTTCTGGCAAATGGAAGTTTACAAGATATTGTTGGTGAATATGCGATAAAAAATGGTTCAACTGTCCAATTGGTCCAAACCAATGCCAGCGATATTAGCTACGGATTAACAGGTGCAAACAATACTCAATCTTACATCATAAAATTTCCGGCAGGTCATTACCTTCCTATTAGACGAGTCAAAATTAAGCTACGAGCAAAAGATAATTCTGAAAACCTTTCAGCAATTAATACCTTGATAAGGACAACTTATAATAACACTTATGCTAAAATGAATTATGGATGGAAACCGGCAATTAAATAATATTAATTTCCTGAAGTAATACAAAATTCTTATGTATCAATAATGAAAAAAACAATAGCTTTTATAATAATTACTGTCTTTTTTTCTCTTGCATTTTATAAAACAAATGCAAAAAAAACATTCATAATATCGAAAAAGAAAGGAATTGAAATGGAAAAAAATATCCAGGGGAATCCGGATAATCATTCAATTGCACAAATCTTGACTTCTAAGGTTTTGATAAATCAAAGCGTTCTGGCAGGATGTAAACTCACAGCGGAACAAATTAATGGTCAAACAGAAATTAGCTATGAATACGACAATCAGGACAGATTAACCGTTAAGAATTTTGTGAAACTTAATTATAAAGAGGTTTTTAATTATGACACCGATGGCTATTTGGTAAAAATCACCAATAATTCAAGTAATCCTTTTTCAATTGATTTTGTTTACCAAAACAACAGACTTGTTTCAAAAACAATAACCCACCATTATATTTCAACACCCCAAAAATTTACGTATGAATACAATGAAGCTGGCCAGTTGGTAAAAATGAAAGAAGAAATGCTAACTACGACTGTTACTGAATTTATTAATGGAAAAGCTGTAAAAATAACTTAACCATTTATTTTGTATGAAGTGAACAATTTAGGACTTGTCACTAAAGCAAAAAGTACAGGAGGTACACAAACTGAAAATACCTACAAATACGATAAAAACAACATGCTGGTTTTGCATGAAATCTTTTCAGAGCCCGGAAAGAAAATTATGTATAGTGAATATAAAATTTCCAAAATAAAAAAATCAAATCTTGGCGATGAATTTGTAAATACTTTCAAAGGGTTTCCTCAATATGTGGATCCATTTGGTGAAAAAACCTTTTATGTGAATGGAATTACAAAATATTCAACAAATTCAGGGACAGGTATGATGGTAAAAGCTTTTTCCAGCGATAACACCCTTACTATTGATAACACTGGTAAAGTTTTAAATTCTATAAATACAAATGATGTAAGTAGCCCAGTAAGAGTATATTTATATTCAGGCTGTAATTGATTGAAAGGTAAGAAGAAATAGTATTTTCATTTAATTAAAAAAATCTAAATACTAAATTTCCAAACTCATTGATTATTCCTAAATATTTTCAATTTTTTGTGTAACTACATTTAAAACCTCCATTCCCCTCAGCAACTCCATTCTATCATTCCCTGAAATATAGGTTAAATCGTTATTTATATCTCTACTTTCCCTAAACTTACTGACCTTGTAAGCCTGGTCAATTGATATTTCTTTTACTTTTTCATTTAAAAGATCTTTCCTTACGAAAAAGGAATTATTTCCTGCTTTATTACAGCCAACTAATGCATAGCCTTTCTTATTTGCTAAAAAATTTAATGCAGGAAGGGATGCACCGAAATATAAATTACTATAGTGAGCCTTTGTCCTATAAAAATCTTTCCTATAAGGCGTTGATATTAATCTTTCATTTCCAAATACACTATTGTATTCCATTATTAATATAGATGGATTTAGTTCTGAAAAGTCAATTTCTTCAAGGATATGGTAGTCATTACCATCAATATGAAGAAGCCCCAAGTTTGAAAAACCAGAACTTCTAATCAAATCATTAACATTTTCTTTATCAATAAATGCAGCTTTTTGATTCAAATCATATCTCCAATACCATGATTGATAATACAGATTCTGCATGGACTCTTTCGAACCATCCATCACAAAACCACTCCAATTATTATTCATCAACAAAAAACGAGTATTGGATTCATAATAACTTTCTACGCCAAATTCAATAAAAGTTTCATTTTCAATTTTAATATTTCGTATTAAATATTGAATAATCCCGTCATCTCCGAATTGGCTAAAAATTTTAAATTCGTAATCATTGATATTAGTAGAATCAATCAACAGCTGTTGGTTAGTTAAAATGGTTCCCAAGGCTAGCATCGATGTTTCTACATTGGGATCATATGTATTTTTTACCGAAACACCAATTACACTACCAATTCTGGATATAAAATTTTTAAGAATATTTTTTAACATTTCTTTCAAATTTTTAAATTAAAAACTTCATTTAAATGAACTAATTAATCCAAAATTTAACAAATGCGAGGAATATGGACTCTTCTCGTATAGTTATTTTAGATATAATATTTTGATCAGCAAAAATGAATTGCTGAAATGCAAAACAAAATCTAAACTAAATCCCTTATGATGATTTTTGACAGAAAAAAAATTGATTAAAATCTTAATATATTTTTTTCAGTCTTTCCATCAGCACAATATTTCCGGCGATTAAAAGGAAACCATAAAACAGGTCTTCTACCGGGATAGTCCACATTCTAATTCCAAGATTTTCACTGTTGTTGTACCATACTACGGGCTCATCAATAAAACTTCCGGTCAGTATTCCATTTGTCAAAAGAAAAAATGGTATGACGAAGATATAGGCAAAAATTATCGCAGATAAATCGATTTTCTTATACCAGGTTATCAATAAAAAAATTAACAAAAATAAGGAAGTGTAAAAGGTGTAATTTCTTTCAAAAAACAAAAAAAAAGCCACTAAACAAATGAAAATCAATGAGTAATGCAAATGCATACTGAGTTTATAGAATGGGTTATTTTTTAGGAAATATTTGAGTGAGAAGTAAATAAAAATACTGGAATAAGGAATAAAAAAGAAAAACAGTATTTCTTCAATAGGCAAATTATACACAAAAATCCCTGAAAGATAACGCTCGTTAAAACCCCAAACACCAATTTTTGTAAAAATTATATCCCAGACAACAAAGAAGGATGCCATCAAAAACAATGACGGAAAAAGATATTTCCATTCCTTGTAAAAGGCATGTTTAGGATAAAAACTTGCCACAAAAGGAAACGAAAGTGTAAATATATCAATTGCCAAATAGAGAAATTTCTCCTCCATCAAAAGTACTTTTTAAAATATTTGAATGGCACAAAAAGCATCCCGAATACCTCCCCTTCTTCTTTCCCAATATGCTTGTGATGTACTTTATGGCCTTTTCTTAAAGCCAATAGGTAATTATTCTTTGTATTGGAAAACAATTTGATTCTCTGATGAATCAAAATATCATGTACAAAGAAATATGCCATACCATAAAGCATGATTCCTAATCCAATAAAAAACTTAAAATTTAGTTCCGGGTTTAGCCCAAAGTAAAATAGAGCAATGCTGGGGATAGCAAAAATCACAAAAAATGCATCGTTTTTTTCGAATACATGGTTGTAACCCGGCTGATGATGATCTTCATGCAAATACCACAAAAACCCGTGCATTACAAACTTATGTGTGAGCCATGTGACTCCCTCCATAATCAGAAAAGTAACCAAAGTAGTCAAAACAAAAATGTACCACATATCAAAAAATGTTTAATCTATATCTAAAATATGAATTCACCAATATCATCATTTTTACAGGATTCGGAATTCTGATTCTTTCAAAAAGCAGTCGATTGGCGTTGGTTCTTTCAATCTTCTTTAATAGCGAAAGATAATACATGTAAGCCGTTAAAACACCAAACCTACTCGTACTTGGCAACAATCTTATTCCTTTAATAGCTTCTTTAAAATCCTCTTCAATTTCTAAAATTATTTCTCTTTTCTTATGTTCTGAAAAGCTATTGAAATTTACGTTTGGAAAATATATTCTGCCGAGACTTTCGTAATCATGTTTGGCATCTCTCAGAAAATTAACTTTTTGAAATGCAGAACCCAATTTACTTGCAAAACCTTTTAATTTTTCATAGCTATTTTCATCACCATTAACAAAAACTTTCAGGCACATAAGGCCTACCACATCAGCCGAGCCATAAATATATTGTTCGTATTCGGCCGTAGTATGATATTCTTTTTTGTATAAATCAGCCCGCATACTTGCCATAAAAGCATCGACTAATTCTTGCAATTTATATTGTAGCACTATTTTCTGAAACGCATTCAGAATCGGATTCAGGCTGATTTTATCTTCGAGTGCCTGTTGGTAATCATTTTCAAAATTATTGAAAAGTTTTTCCTGGTCATATCCTTCAAACGAATCAACGATTTCGTCGGCTAACCTCACAAAACCGTAAATTGCATAAACCTGATCTCTGACTGATGGAGCCAGCATATTAATCGCCAACGAAAATGACGTACTGTACTTTTTTGTCACTCTTTTAGAGCAATCAAGGCTTGTTTCATCAAAAATGCTTTTCATAGTTTCAATAGTTTAATAATTTTTTCACTTACTATTTTTCCGCTAATCAAAGCCGGAGGTACTCCCGGTCCGGGAACGGTAAGCTGGCCGGTAAAAAACAAATTTTTCACTTTCCTGCTCTGGAGTTTTGGTCTGAATACCGCCGTCTGAAAAAGTGTATTGGCCAGGCCATAAGCATTTCCTTTGTAGGAATTGTAACGGCTGACAAAATCACTCACACAAAACGACTTTTTAAACAAAACCGAGCTCCGCACCTCTTGCTGAGTCAGCGATTCCAATCTATCAATTATTATATCAAAATATTTCTCACGTTGTGTGCCGTTATCTTCAAGGTCAGGGGCAATAGGTATCAGAAAAACACCTGCTTCTTTACCATCCGGTGCAAAAAAAGAATCGGTTTTAGATGGGAAACTGGCATAAAACAAAGGTTTTTCTGGCCATGCCGGGGTATCGTAGATGTCTTTGGCGTGGTCGGCAAACGGAACATCAAAAAACAAGGTATGATGCTCAACATTCTCGATTTTTTTATCAAAACCCACATAGAAAAGCAAAGATGAAGGAGCAAAAACCTTCTTTGACCAATACTTCTCTGAATACATTCTATACTGGTTATCAAGCAGCTGCTCAGTATGGTGGTAATCGGCTCCGCTTAGAACCACGTCGGCTCTAATCTCATTTTGATGAATAATTACTCCTATCGCCTTACCATCTTCAACAATTATTTTCTCAACCGGGCTATCCACAAAAAATTTAACACCCAGCTCTTCAGCAAGATTTTTCATGCCTTCGGCTACGCTATACATGCCTTTCATTGGGTGAAATGTACCGTATCCAAAGTCGGCAAAGTTCATGAAATTATAAAATGCAGGGGTATCTGAAGGCTTTGCACCCAGGAACAAAACCGGAAATTCAAGAATTTGAATTAGTTTTGGATTCTTAATTTTTGATCTGACCGAATCCGAAATAGATTTAAAAAACAAAGGCAACCTTTTGGCAGTTTCCAGGGAAATCAGTTCAGTGATTGAATCGCCGGGTTGATATACCAGGTCTTTAATAGCAATGTCATAATTTGATTCGGCATCCTTAATAAATGCCCGCAGTTTTTGGCCTGCTCCGGCTTCTGTTTGTTCAAATGTCTCAATTATTTTTTCAAGCTGACCGGCAATATGTATTGACTCTTTAACACCAAAATAAACCTGATAAGCGGGATCTAATTTTTCGAGTTGATAAAATTCTTCAACCTTTCTTCCAAAATCTCCAAAAAATCTTTCAAAAACATCAGGCATCCAGTACCAGGTAGGTCCCATGTCAAAATTGAACCCCTGATGCTCGTATCTCGATGCCCGGCCACCTATGCTTTCATTTTTTTCATACACACTTACGTCCATCCCGGCTTTTGCCAGGTAAGCCGCAGAGGCCAGGGATGAAAATCCCGATCCGATGATTATTATTGATTTTTTCATTTTGTTTAGCAAAAGTAACATTTCATTAAACAAAAACAAATTTATTCAGAGATTTTTTTTATTAATTCCTGAATATTTTCAAAGGGGTTAACATTTTCAAGGTTAAAGTCACTTACAAAGCGGGCTTTATAACCTCCAATCCAAAGTTTATGTGATTTATTGTTCAAAATACTCTTTTGAAAATCAACCAGATAGTCTTCCAGAATTTCATCTTCAGGGTAAATTGTAAAATAACTTATAAAATGAATTCGGGCAGATTTGTTGGCTAATTCAACCAAATCTCCAACTGGAATAGATTCTCCGAGGTAAATTGTGTTTTTTGAAAGTAATTTTAATTCAAAATTGACGGCCAGAAGACCAATCTCGTGTATCTCCTTATGTGGAAGAAACAACACATAAATATCATCATCTTCGGCATTGTTAAACTCAAGTTTTTCAATATTCAACAACAACTTTTGCTTAATCAAATTACTTATAAAGTGCTCATGAGCAGGATTTAAAGACCCTGTTTGCCACAGCAATCCTATTTGGTACAGAAAAGGAAAAAATGTATTGTAAAGAATTTCTTTGAATGATTTTTCCTTAATCAAAAGTTGATATGTTTCCGAAAAAAGTCTCGTATCAAAATTAAGCATCGCGAGTATCATGTTATTGATTGCGTAGCTTTCAACTTCATTTTCCAATACATATCTTTTTACCGTAGAAGATATCTCATGCCGGGGCATTTCTGCAATGTGCGAAATTTTCATACCCTGATTAAGCAAAAAAACTACATTAAATAGCTTTTGAAGACTTGCCAAATCATAGCTTCGGATATTGTTCTCATCTCTAACCGGGCTAAACAATTCATATCTTTTTTCCCAAATCCTTAAGGTGTGGGCTTTGATTCCGGATAAGTTTTCCAAATCTTTTATGGTAAAACTCGATTGAATGTAGTTTAACATATTTTTACTTTACTTAAACACAAATGTACAAAAATTCAAATAATTATTTTTTTATTTACTGCCGTTTAATAAACTTTGGCTTTTTTTATCCGTAAACATTATATTATTTTAGAAATGGAAACTATTTTGATAACTGAAAACTAAGAAAAAGGTTTATTTGCTTTTGTAATTGACCAAAAAACAACAATTTTTACTAAATTTGCCTTAACAGAAACCAGGCGTTTGTACTTAAATGAGTGAGGAAAATATAAACTACGACCCATCAAACCAAAATGAAGTAATTGATGACATGTTTGAGAAGTATTTTCTCGAATATGCTTCATATGTAATCCTCGAAAGAGCTGTTCCGGCTATTGAAGATGGTCTCAAGCCTGTTCAGAGAAGGCTTCTTCACGCTCTGAAAGAAATGGATGATGGCCGTTTCAACAAAGTAGCCAACGTAATAGGCTCTACAATGCAATATCACCCTCATGGTGATGCGAGCATTGGCGACGCTATTGTCAATATTGGCCAAAAGGAACTTTTACTTGATATTCAGGGTAACTGGGGAGATATCAGAACGGGCGATTCAGCTGCTGCTCCAAGATATATAGAAGTGCGTTTGTCAAAATTTGCACACGATGTATTGTTTAATGAAGACATCACCGAATGGCAAATGTCTTACGACGGACGAAAAAGAGAGCCCGTGACTTTACCCGCAAAATTCCCATTGGTTCTTGAAATGGGTGTGGAAGGTATTGCAGTTGGCCTTTCAACTAAAATAATGCCTCATAATTTCATAGAATTATGTGAAGCCACGATAAAATACCTTAAAAAACAGCCATTTACACTTTATCCCGATTTCCTAACAGGCGGTTTGATTGATGTTTCAGGCTACAATGATGGTGCCCGGGGCGGGAAAGTAAAAATGAGGGCAAAAATCAAAGAACTTGACAAAAAGACTTTGGTTATCACCGAAATTCCTTTTTCTACCACCACTGGCGGCTTGATTGAATCTATCATCAAAGCCAATGATGCCGGAAAAATCAAAATCAAAAAAGTTGAAGACAATACAGCCAAAAATGTAGAAATACTTATTCATTTGGCTCCCAATACCTCCACCGACATCACCATTGACGCTCTTTATGCATTTACCAATTGTGAGGTTTCGGTGTCTCCCAATGCTGTAGTAATTATAGACCAGAAACCGCATTTTCTTGGTGTAAGTGAAATCCTGAGGTATTCTGCGGACCAAACCATGCACCTGCTCAAACGCGAGCTGGAAATCAAAGAAGCGGAACTTAAAGAAAGGTTACTGTACAGCTCACTAGAAAAAATATTTATCGAGAACCGCATATATCGGGATATCGAAGAATGTGAAACTTTCGAAGCAGTAATTGATACCATTGATAAAGGTTTGGAGCCATACAAAGGGCTTTTTTATCGGGAAATAATCAAAGAAGACATACTGAGGCTTACCGAAATTAAAATCAAACGTATCTCGAAATACGATGGTTTCAAGGCAGATGAGCTGATGAAAAGACTGGAAGAAGAACTTGCCCAGGTAAGAGATAACCTCGAAAATCTTGTTAGATACACCATCGAATTTTATCAGGATTTACTCAAAAAATACTCAAAAGGAAGAGAAAGGCGTACCGAAATTACCCAGTTTGGCGAGGTGCAGGCTGCTGTAGTGGCTGCCAACAACCAGAAACTCTATGTGGATATGGAGGGCGGTTTTATCGGTTATGGTCTCAAAAAGGATGAATTTGTAATGGATTGCTCTGATATCGACGATATTATTACGTTCAGAGCAGACGGGAAGTTTTCGGTGGTCAAAATCCAGGAAAAAGTATTTGTTGGAAAAAATATAATTCATTGTTCAGTTTTCAGAAAAAACGATGAACGGCGGATATATAACGTAATATACCTTGATGGAAAAGAAGGAAGAACTTTTGCCAAACGGTTTGCTGTTACAGGCATCACCCGCGACAAAGAATATGATTTAACCAAAGGCTCAGCCCGGTCAAAAATCCTGTATTTCTCTGCAAATGAAAATGGCGAGGCCGAAACCGTAACCGTCAATCTCACTGCCAGTTCCACTGCCAAAAAGAAAATTTTTGATTTCGATTTTGCTGAATTATTGATAAAAAACCGCTCAGCAATGGGCAATTTGGTCACTAAATATTCCGTAAGGAAAATCGCATTCAAATCTGCCGGAAAATCTACTTTGGGAGGTGTCGATATATGGTACACACCAACATTGGGTCGCCTCAATAAAGACGAACATGGCACATATTTAGGCAATTTTGGTGCTTCTGACAAAATATTGGTACTATACAAAACCGGTGAATATGAAATCACCAATTTTGAACTCACCAACCATTATGATCCGCGTCAGGTACATACTATAGCCAAATACAACGAAAAAGGGGTGGTTTCAACCATTTATTATGATGGTGACCAAAAGAACTATCATGTAAAGCGGTTTATTATTGAAACTTCTACTTTAGATAAGAAATTCTTGTTTATCACAGATCACAACCGGTCTGAAGTTTTAATGATTTCGTACGATAAAAAACCAAGAATTGAAATAAAACTCAAACGTCAGCGTAAATCAGATGTAGAAACTGAACTTTTCAAAGTGGAAGAAATGATTGAAGTCAAAGGCTGGAAGGCACTTGGCAACAAGATAAATTTTGAAAAAATAGTTGATATAAAAATGCTCGAACCGGAAATTGATACTGAGGATGATGAAATCATAGAAACAGATGAAATTTCAGCGGAAGAGTCAGATACCCAAAATTCTGAAGTAAATAATAATTCAGATATTCAGGAAGAAGAAACTAAAAAAGATTCGGAATTAAATATTAATGAAGAGCCTGGTAACCAGGAAGATGATGCTCCGAAAAATTCGGATGATCAAAAACCAGATAACCATGAAGGCGAACAACTAGGCCTCTTTTAATTAGAAACCATGCGTAAATATACCAGATTTGTATTCACGCTAGCTACCTTATTATTCCTGCAGATGTCCGTATTCTCGCAGGGTGGATATTTTTTTGCCAAAGGAAAAATAATTGATAAATATACCCTCCTGCCTTTAAGCAATGCTTACATAAGTATGCCTTCTATCGGTTATGGTACTGCTCCTAATCTTGACGGCGATTTTATTTTTCAATATCCAAAATTAAGCCGCGATTCACTGGTTGTTGTTTCTTTGGTGGGATACAAAAGTCTGAAAATGAAAGGTACAGACCTCAGACTTGAAGATAATGTATTTGAGCTGGAACCTATTCCGCTTTATGACGCACATTATGGGCTTTCTGATGTCAGGATAATGCTCCGGGCAGCGGTTGACAGCATTAAATCAAACTACAATTCTAATCCTTATTATCAGCTTGGGTTTTACCATGAGCAAGTTGACTTACCCGGGCTTGGAGCTATTAAACTCAACGAAGGTGTAGTAAGGGTAGAAAGATTTCCCGGACAGAAAGATAAATTGGAAAAAGTTAAACTACTTAGAGGCCGCCGAATTGAATGGAAAGGCCAAACCAACAAAATCAATGGATGGGGATTTCAAAACGGAACCGAGCTGGTTTGCAGGTCTTTAGAAACCGGAATACCCGATTTTCTGGAGAAAAAACAAATGAAAAAATACGATTTCAGGATAGATTCTCTGATGACAACTTTCGAAGAAATTCCCCTATTTGTAATACATTTTTGGCCATTAAACAAAGGAAAAAAAGGTGGAAAAAATGGAAAAATACTTCTCGATCCTGAAACTAAAGCAATAATCCAGATTGAATATAAATTGGTTGAAAAAAGTGTCAACGATCTTTTAGATAAAAAAGCCGGACCTGTAAAAATTGATGGAAAGTCTGCCGAAATGATATTTCAATACCGGAAATTTAACAATAAATGGTCTCTCCAGGAATCTAAAGCAATTTTTGGGGTAAATTTTGAAGACAATCTTGATAAAAAATATAATATTTCCACAAAAATAATGATGCGTTATGTGGCTTTTGAGAATCTTAAATTGCTAAAATCAAGCATTTACGAAAACGAAATATTAACTTCCACCAATAATTTTATTGCCACAAACTCCGTAAATTCTGACTATTGGCTTCCATACAATTATTTACTAAATACACGAGAAGCCGCCACTCTTTCAAATACTGTCCGTTAAGTATTTTTTTAAATATTATTACATTTGACATGAAAACTATTTCGGCAAAAAAGATATTTTCTGAAGGAAAAATCCTTGAAAACAAGGAACTTATCTTGAAAAACGGAAAGATAATTTCTATATCAGAAATAGATCAGAAAAGTACTTTTGATTTTGAAAATCTTGCTCCGGCACTGATAGATCTCCATATCAATGGCGGTGAGGAATATCATTTTACCGCCACTCCTACCCCGGAAACTTTGGCTGACATCGAAAATTCTGCTGCCAAAAATGGAGTCGGCTATACGCTTCCAACTTTGATCACATCAAGTTTTGAGAATATTGAAAAAGGATTACAGACTATTGATAAATATCTACAGCAAAATCCTGATAGCGGTATTTTGGGAATGCATCTGGAAGGGCCCTTTTTATCAGTTAAAAAAAGAGGTGCACATTTAGTAAAATACATTCAAAAACCTGATATTGAATCCATTAAAAAGATTTCAGATATTTCTAAAGGTTTGATAAAAATGCTCACTATTGCTCCCGAGGAATTTGATGAGGAGGTTTTGGATTTTCTGATTTCTCAAAAAATAAAACTCTCCGTCGGACATTCCAATGCTAGTTTTGAACAAGCCCAAGCTGCATTTGGTAAAGGAATCAGCCTTGTGACACATCTTTTCAATGCTATGTCACCTTTTGGTCATCGGGAACCCGGTTTGATTGGAGCAAGTTTGTACAATCAAAACGTATATTCCCCTATTATTCTGGACGATGTTCATATTAGCAAAAAAACTGCTGAGATTGCCTACCGTTTAAAAAAGGAAAAATTGTTTCTGATTTCAGACGCTTTATTTCAAAATCATAAAAAACAAAGTTTTACCTGGGAAGAATTTGACGCAAAACTGATAGATGGAAACTATGTAAATTCTGATGGAAATCTCGCAGGAGCTACCATTTCACTCGCCGATGCGGTAAAAAATGCTGTGGATTGGCTGAAAATACCGATAGAAACCGCCCTGAATATGGCGACAGGAATACCTTCACAAGTTATAGATTCGGATAGAAAAATTGGTAAAATAGCCATTGATTACGAAGCAAAATTTTGCTCTTTCAATAACCAAATTGCTGATTTTAAAGTAATTAATTAATTTTCATTTATTTCTGAAAATATAATATATATTTTTAATACAATATTTACTATTTATTTTAATATTATTGTTATTTCAATTCTTATATATAGAATTATAATTTTAATTTATAATGAAAGAAGAGATTTTGGAAGCATTAAACCTGGTAAAAACTGGAAACTGGGATGATGCCCATCAGATAGCACAATCACAGGAAGGCGAGCCTGATTACGACAGACTACATGCATTTTTGCATCGAATGGAAGGTGATGAGTGGAATGCGGCATATTGGTATCAAAGATGCAATACTAAAGTTCCCAAAATAAGTCTGGAAGAAGAACTGAAATACCTTCTTGATTATTTCTCTAGAAAATAAAAATAGCTAAGGGCTGGTTATAGAGACACATCCCCCAGTCTTTGCTGTAAATACTGAACCAGCTTTTGATTCAAAACCAGGAAGTAATTCGAGCGAATTACTGGCATCAAAAACAGAAATTGTATTTTCGAAAACCTGTGCACTTAATATAATCTTTTCAGAACTCTTCAAGTCAATATTTGTTCCGATTTCAATCTTTCTGGTAATAGTATAAATATTTTCACAGGGATTTGAAGTTTCTATTTTCAAAGTATCCTTAAAACATCCTTTTGTATCTTCTACATGAAATACTGTTCCGTTAATGGGTGGCGACAAAATAACAGAATTAGTAGGTAAGTTTTCAGAAACCCAATTTGATGGCTCCTTATAAGGACTTTTTAATTCATAAGTGATTGTACCTGAAGCCACATTAAGTGTTTGAGTCCTGTTTACATCTTTAAAAATAGTAAATTTATCCACTATTGTACCCGTTTCACTTATCATCTTAAAATCCAGCCTGTCACCTTCAATTTCGAGAAAACCACTGCCGCCAATTGTTTTTTCTGAAAATGGTAAAGCCGGATGAGGGAAATTTGCCTGACCACTGGGTGACCACCCGGCAGAACCCGCTACTGCATAAATTGTTCCCTTAACGGATCCATCAGATTTTTTATGATAAGGACATGAATCTGCTGAACCGTCAAACTTTCCAGAGGAAGTACTAACCAGGTGTTGTGTCGGAGAAAATGACAATGAATTCCCAAAATGACCTTTCATTAATTTACTACGCTCATAAGTATGCGAATGACCGTTAAGCACCAAATCTACATTATATCTTTCTAAAATGGGAATTAAATTGGTACGGATAGCTGCCAAATCGGCTTCAGTATCGCTATTATGCGAACCCATTGTATAAGGTGGGTGATGCCAGTAGAGAATCGTCCATTTCTTTGTATTAACGGCCAAATCATTTTTTAACCAAACAATCTGGGGCAAAAGTGTGTCAGATAAAGAATGGGCTGTCGAACCGAGCTCTTTTCCAAAAGAATCCATCGCAATAAAATGCACATTCCCAATATCATAAGAGTAGTATTCTTTTTGGCCTGAAGGCACGCCACCCATTTCGCCGTTCTTAACCTCTGAAAAAATCTGATAATAAGGCACATTATGATTTGAACCATTGGCCGATCCGGAATAATAATCATGATTTCCAGGCACCGGATATATGGCGGTTTGTTTCATAATCCGGTCGTTTTGATATACCCCAAAAAACTTATTTTGAAATTCAGTATCCAAGCCCGTCGAATAGGCATTGTCGCCTAAAAGCAGCCAGCCGTCCATATAATCTGATCCAATATAACTAAGGAATTGGTTTTTAACCCTTGCTTGCATTGCGGTCTGAGTTCCGCAATCTCCGGTGACCCAAAGTTTTATTTTTTGCTCACTTCCAGCCAATTGTGTTGTATAGAAAAAATTATCTGCCGAACCTTCCAAAATCTGAGTTCCGTTGAAAACTGCGTAGTAATATTTTGAATAAGGCTGAAGACCTGTGATTTCTATATTATGCTCGGTATTGCTTCCGATTTCAAAAAACTCGTTGGAATAAACACCTAAATTGTTACCGATTTTTATACTAGCCAAAACCGGTGAATCAGTTCTGAACCTTATCTGGATTCCTGTTTGAGTACGTTTTTGTAAATAAGGTCCTCTGATTATGGTCTGAGCAAAGGAAATTGAACTCCAAAAAATAATAAAAAATATTAATTTTAATTTTCTCATTTATAGACAATTCGGATTAAAAAGTCCGACTAATAATTTCAGAAAGTTAGGATAAAAAAATATATCCCCAAAAAACTTCGGGGATATATCCGGAATAAAAAAATATAACGTTTAGGGAAATCCTCAATCAAATAAGTCCTCAACTTCAGCCAATTGAAGGCCAAAGGCATCTGCAACACCAGCGTAAACAACTTTTCCGTTTACTATATTCAATCCTTTTTTGAGTTCATTATTTTCAGCACAGGCTTTTTTCCAACCTTTATTGGCAAGGTCTAAAGCGAAAGGCAAAGTGGCATTGGTCAAAGCCATAGTTGAGGTATAAGGTACCGCACCAGGCATGTTTGCTACACAGTAATGAACCACATCGTCGATGATATAAATCGGATCCTGATGAGTAGTTGGATGACAAGTTTCGATACATCCTCCCTGATCAACAGCCACATCCACCACAACTGTACCTGGTTTCATGAGCTTTAACATATCTTTAGTAATCAAATGCGGTGCTTTGGCTCCTGGTATTAGCACTGCTCCTACTATCAAATCAACATCTTTGATAGCGGCTTTGATATTGTATTCGTTTGACAAAATTGTGGTAACATTAGCAGGCATGATATCGGACAAATGTCTCAACCGTGGCAAACTTACGTCCATAATCACAACTCTGGCCCCAAGGCCAGCAGCCATTTTTGCAGCTTGGGTACCTACAATTCCTCCACCCAAAATCAAAACTTTTCCTGTAGGAACACCCGGAACACCACCCAAAAGAACTCCTTTGCCTTTTTGTGGTTTTTCAAGATACTTGGCTCCTTCCTGAATTGCCATACGCCCGGCCACTTCTGACATTGGTATCAAAAGCGGCAGAGAACGATCGGCTTTTTCGACTGTTTCGTAGGCGAGACATACCGCACCGCTGCCAATCATGGCTTGGGTGAGCACTTCTGAAGACGCAAAATGAAAATAAGTAAACACCAACTGATCTTTTTTAATGAGCTTATACTCTGACTCAATCGGCTCTTTTACTTTCACAATCATTTCTGCTATGTGATAAACCTCTTCAATTGTTTCAAGAATTGAAGCTCCGGCAGATTTGAACTCTGCGTCACTAAATCCACTGTTTATCCCTGCATCTTTTTGAATAAAAACCTGATGTCCGTATTTTACTAACTCCATCACTCCTGCGGGAGTCATAGCAACACGATTTTCATTGTTTTTAATCTCTTTAGGTACTCCTACTATCATTTTAAGTTTGTTGTTAATGTAAAGCGACAGAAAACATTAAAGAATATTTTCATGTACAAAATTATATTATAAGAATATTTTTTGTCATACTTTGAATAAATAAAGATATTTTTTTGAAAACATAGTAATTTTCAGAAATATTTTCGAAATTTATATTCATAAAATAAACTTTTAAGTATTTTTTTCTGATGAAATATCGCCTTGATGAAATAGATAAAAAAATCCTGAAGTTGATTCAACAGGATTCAACGCTCACTTTTAAAGAAATTGCAGAAAAAATCAATCTTTCACTTACTCCCGTTCATGACAGAGTTAAGAGAATGGAAAATGAAGGAATCATTGAAAAATACGTTGGGATTCTTAACAAAAAAGTACTTGGCGTAGGACTCACAGTGTTTTCTCACGTAACTTTGATAAAACAGACCAAAAGCGTTTCAGAGATTTTTGACAAGGCAATAGCCGCATTACCTGAAGTGGTGGAATGTAATTTCGTATCAGGAAGTTTTGATTATTTACTGAAAATAATAGTACCTGACATGGAGGCATATCATACTTTTCATCAGGTAAAATTATCTTCAATTGAAGGTGTATCTTTGATCAACTCTTTCTTTGTGATGTCGGAAGTGAAAAGCACCACTGAGATTCCTTTTCTTTAATGCTGATCCAAATTTTCGCAACCCAGCCAATCTTGTTCCTCATCAATGGGTTGACCATCAGGAGCAATTAGGTAGTTAGTTTTAGTTTTCTCAAAATCACTTTCTGGTTTTCTGATGATATCTAAAATCAACATTCCAAAACCACCGGCCTGAGATTGCTTATTGACTATCCGGTTTTCAATTGATTTCAATTCTGCTGCAATATTGGATTTAGCCTCTACATTACACTGATTATCAACCAAAACCATTTTTAGACTATAAACATATTGTTCGGCAACCACTCTTTTAATTTGTCCGAAATAGTTGTTTTTATAAATATCTGATTCATTTAAAAGTCTTTGGGTCAAAAGATTTAGAACCTCTGCCAGGGATGGTAGATTTTTATCATAAATCTGCTGTGTTGCCAATCTGGAAATCCTTTTGGGCTCAAGTATCAGGCTTAAAGTCAACTGGGCCGAACTTTCAGCAGGTGCCAAAACATCAAATGTCATTCCGGTTCTGCGTTTGAAAACCTCTCGGTTGTTAGCCGGATATCTGAACGGTCGGGGTGGAATTAAACCAAGCAATTGTTTAGGCATGGCCAAAAAATCAGGTTCAAGTGTTTGTACCAGGGCTTTCAAAGACTTCCTTTGATCATCAGCAGATACCGGCTTAAAAATCAACTGATTGTCACCTTTTAGTGCATTGGAATAATATGCTCCGGCAAGCGATTTAGAAGCCGACTGTACCTGATACCGGTGCAGCATATACATGGGCACAAAGACTTCTTCAATTTGTGCCAACGGTGTACCATCTGGTATTTTTTTATCATCAAACTCACTCAATACTACTTTTCTCATTTCGATGACACGTGTCAGCTCTTCTGTGGCATTGGAACCATTGTCCCATAAGTGCGTTTGAGGGTGAACAGAACCGTCAGGGCGTGCATCCTGATCGGTTAAAAACTGAAGTCTTTTTTCAAAAAGATTTTTCACAATCCGTTCCAATTCCATTTTCTCATTTACACCTTTAGGAAAATCCTGATAACCCCAAATAATTGAAGATTTATCATATTCACCAATACCCATGCTGTAAGCTTCATCGAGTTTAACTTTGCCATCTTTCAAATAAACCAGTGGATGTGGATAATCCATCACCGAGGCCCGGCCGTTGATGCTTGAAATATAATTATGAGGTAAACCCAGCGTATGACCAATCTCGTGAGCAGAAAGTTGTTTTAATCGGTCAAGTGCCATTTTTGTTAACAATGTATCAGATTTTCCTGGCGAAAAATCACCTGCTAAACCCTGAGCCAGCAGATAATCCTGCCTTACACGCAATGAACCCAGAGATACTTTTCCTTTCAAAATCTCCCCGGTACGCGGATCAATAATACTTGTTCCATAAGACCAGCCTCTGGTACTTCTATGTACCCATTGCACCAAATTATATCTGATATCCATAGGATCTGCATCGGCAGGGAGCATTTTGACCTGAAAGGCATCTTTGTATCCGGCAGCTTCAAAAGCCTGATTCCACCAGGTAGCACCTTCAAATAGTGCTGATCTGATGGGCTCCGGCACCCCTGAGTCGAGATAATAAACTATTGGTTTTACCGGCTCACTTAACACAGCGTTTGGATCTTTTTTCTCCAGTCTATGTCTTGAAATTAGCTTTTTCTGTATAGGAGCGTTTATGGGTGACGAATAATCGAAATAATCAATTCCAATATAACCAATTCTAGGGTCAAATTCCCGGGTTTTAAAACCGGGTTCCGGCAGTTTTACAAACGAATGATGCTGATGCATGCTCACATAATCTGAAGTAGGAACTATGGAATTAATATACTGTCCCGGATTGCTACTGGCATTGGCCATTAAAGTTATAACAACCTGAAATTCTGTGTTTTGTGGAAATGATTTACACATCGGTGAATAAATTCCTGATCTTAATGCATCAAAAGAAAAATTGCCTTGTTTTGTCGAACTTAAGGTCTTTCCCGCTTCAATTGCATCTCTTAGTAAAAAAGGAGTTAGGTCTATTATATAGTTTCCATTAATATTTTTCAGTATTTCGAAACCAAACCATACAGATTTAGCAAAAGATTCTTTCACTGCATTTTTTTCAAGAATATCATTGGAATTGGCCCGGTATTGATAATTAGGTTCAATTAATAGAAGTTTGTTTCCTGTTTTTTCGAATTTAAGAATATGCTCCTGTCCCAGCAATCCTCTGTCAAGACCAATATCGTTGGAGCCCAAACCTTCTGCCAGACTAGGATAATAAAGAAATTCCTCACCAATATTTTTGACTTCAAGGAATACTTTACCCTTTGCTTCATTCCAATAAAAGGTAAAATAGCCTTCATTTTTTTGGGTATCTTTTAATATATCTTCCTGGGAAAAAACAGGTAAAATACCGGTTACACAAAGAAACAGAATTTGTAATAATTGCTTTTTCATAAATAAATAAAGCTATTTAAAATTGGTTTCCAAAAAAATCAAAACTCATTTCTTTTTAAAAATCTTTTCTCCCGCTTCAACTGCTATTTTCAACGAGTTTTCAGGTGGTGGAACAGGGCAAATATATTGTTCGGTATATACACAATAGTAATTTCGGGCACGGTTAAAATCAATCTCAAGTTTATCTCCTTTCAATGCTTCTTTTGGCAAATTTATGTACCTGCCTCCTCCATATGTGGTTTTCCCATTTGTTAAATCTTTGAATGGCAGCAGATAACTGGCCTCTTCTTCAAATATCAATACCTTAACATTTGAATTTTCGAATTTAAAACTTGCCACACCTTTTAGCTGAGCCACTTCAGTAGTTGAATCTGTCATCAGCATTTCAAATTCTCTTCCACTGTTTTCCGGAATAAATTCAGCTTCTATTACCCATTTTTTTTCTGGTGTAAAAAAATCAAAGCCATCTCTATTTTCTTCCAATACCAGCCGGTCGGCACCATTGATAATGCCATTTTTATAATCTTCAAAAGATTTCAGTGTAAGGTCATGAAAATCAGGGCTACCCGAAAAAGAATATGCTAAAATTCCAATTACAGCTACTGCCAGACCGATTTGAATGTAATATTTTCTTATCATTTAAAGGAAAAATGAGATAACTTTGCGAATTCATAAAAGTAATAAAAAACTCCTTATGAGTTTTAAGTTTTTATCCAAAAATAAGCGATAATGTTTACTGGAATAATAGAAAATACAGCAATTCTGAAGGAATTAAAAAAAAATGAGAGCAATGTCAGTTTCTATTTTGAAAGCTCAATATCTTCAGAATTAAAAGTGGATCAGAGCCTTAGCCATAACGGGGTTTGTCTTACAGTGGAAGAAATACAAGGTAACCAATACCGGGTAACAGCCATTGAAGAAACTCTAAAAAAAACTAATCTATCGTCCTTAAAACCCGGAGATACAGTAAATCTTGAAAGAAGCATGAAATCAGATGCACGATTTGATGGCCATATGGTGCAGGGGCATGTAGATCAGGTAGGCGAATGTGTTTCAGTGGAAGACCAGAATGGGTCTTGGAAAATAAATGTAAAATATGATGGAAGTACAGGAAATATGACCGTGGAAAAAGGATCCATCTGTTTGAATGGAATAAGTTTAACAGTTTTTGATTCAGAAAAAGACAGTTTCGCTGTAGCAATAATCCCTTATACATGGACTCACACCAATCTTCAACATATAAAACCCGGTGATAAAATAAATCTTGAGTTTGATATTGTTGGAAAATATCTTGCAAAAATGTTTGCCCCATTTGCAGAAAAGCTCAAATCATAAAATAAAGTTTTTTTACAAGAAGTAAAATAATATATCCTTCAATTCGTATGAGATTTGGTTTTTACTTTAAAATCGAATTAATTTGTTGAAATATTCAAAACAGGTATAATGCCCAAATACAGCACTAATACTAAAACAGACGTAATTGTTCACCTTGGGATTGTAATCTCAGTGATTCTCATATTTTTCTTTTCTTTTTTCTTTATTTATTTACCCTGGAGTACCAACCATGGAGAATCAGTTAAAGTACCCGATCTGAAAGGATTGAGTATTGAAGATGCTGAAAATCTTCTCGACAACGCTGATCTGGATTTTGAGGTAAGTGATAGCATATTTGTTCCTGGTGCAAAACCCTTGAGTGTGCTTTCAAATTATCCTAAATCAGGAGCCAGAGTAAAAGTTGGAAGGAAAATATATCTTACTTTAGCCGCCATGTCGGCACCATTGGTGAAAATGCCAAATATCATTGGAAGATCAACTTCAAGTGCTCAAAACCAACTACTTAGCAGTGGTTTATTATTTGGCGGAGAAGAAGAAATACCAGCTTTGGAAGAAAACACTGTTTTGAAAATTAAAATCAATGGCAGTGAAATAACCCCGGGTTCAGAAGTACCCAAGGGTTCCAAGGTTATTTTGGTAGTTGGAGATGGATATGGCAACCAGATGATTGATGTTCCGAATGTATCAGGAATGGCTTATGACGAAGCCGATATATATCTTTCGGGATTGGGCCTTTCAGTAGGATCAGTCCTTTATGAACCTTCTGAGCAAGCTGAAGGAACTGTAATCAGGCAAAAACCGACCCCTGGTGATGGTGAAAAAATAAAAATTGGATCACCCGTAAATCTGTGGGTTTCAGGAACCGCACCTGCCAGCACAGAAAATCCTCAAAATCAATAAGATAACCAACAAATTTCTATTTAATTATCATATTTTTCAAAATAAAAAAGTTTATTTTTTGTTCAAATGAAACAGAATTTTGATATCACAGTTGACCTACTCAGGGAGATGTTGGAAAGCGGAGAAAATATCAACTTACTTGATGTCAGAAACCCTTCAGAATATGCTGAGGACAACTTAGATGGCATTTTGATTCCTTTAGGCGAGTTGCCGTATAATCTGGAAGAAATAGAGCATCTAAAAGGCCAACACATTTATATCCATTGCCGCAGTGGTGCAAGAAGTGCTCAAGCCAAAGAAATTTTGATTTCAGAAGGTTTTGAAAATGTCCACAACGTTTTAGGTGGCATTACTGCATATAGAGAACTGGATTAAAAAGCTTATTTATCCTTGTATTTTTTTAGAGTAATAGTGAATGTAATTTGCTGTTATTTCTTGTTTTTGGTGTCGATTAATATGGTCACCGGACCATCGTTTTGAATTTCAACTTTCATGTCGGCACCGAAAACACCCTTTTGTATGTCTTTTCCAAGTAATTCGGAAAGACTTGAAATCATTTTTTCATATAGAGGAATAGCCTGGTCAGGCCGTGCTGCTTCAATGAAAGAGGGTCTGTTTCCTTTTTTGGTGGATGCTAAAAGTGTAAACTGAGAAATTAACAAAATATTACCGTTGACGTCTTTGATATCAAGATTCATTTTATCGTCCTGATCGGAAAAAATCCTTAATCCGATAATTTTTTTAGATAGCCAATCCACATCTTCGAAATTATCTTCCTGCCCGATGCCCAATAAAACATTTAATCCATGAGTTATTTCGCCTGCCACCTGATTGTCAATTATTACACGGGAAAATGTCACCCTTTGAACTACGGCTATCATCAGAGATTTAACAAATAATAAGCAATCAGAAAATAAGTAGTAATACCAATAATATCATTGGCAGTAGTAATAAATGGGCCCGAGGCTATTGCTGGATTTATGCCTAATTTATTGAGTAACAAAGGAGTGACAGTGCCCATAAACGAAGATAATAGTACAACTGAAATAAGAGAAAAACAAACGACCCAAAAGATCTCGGGTTCACCTTCGATCATCACGAACGCCCCTGCAATTAATCCAACAACTATTCCATTGATAATAGCTACTTTCAAAACTTTTCCCAGTCTCTCCCAAATACCCAGGCTTAAGGCTGATTTTTCGGCTAAACTTTGCACAATCAAAGATGAGGTCTGGATACCCACATTGCCGCCTGTGCTTCCCATCAATGGGATAAACATAGCTAAAGCAGCAACCCTTGCCAAAGTTTCTTCAAACTGACTGATTACCGTTGCCGCTAGTAAGCTTCCTATTACTCCAACTACTAACCAGGGAATCCTTGACTTGGCCAGTTGCCACACAGAGTCATCTTCTTCCGCTTCACCTGTGATACCGGCCATCACCTGGATATCTTCCTCAGCTTTTTCGGTTATGAAATCGACCACATCATCAATGGTTATAACACCGAGAAGCCTTCCTAATGAATTGACCACCGGAATGGCTTCCAGGTCATATTTTTGCATGATTTGAGCAACTTCATCACCGCTTTGGGTGGTGTCAACATACACGATATCATCTTCAAAAATATTCTCAATTTTTGAATTTTTTCTGGCCAAAACAATCTGCTTCAGCGATACAATCCCTTTCAGTTTTTGTTCATTATCAACAACATATACAGCATAAACCTTATCTACGTTTTCGGCTTGTGCTCTTATTTCTTCTACACACTCACTTACAGTCTGGCTAATGTTGACTTTTATTAGCTCTTTCTGCATTAAACCTCCGGCAACATCTTCAGGGTAATGCAATAAATCAAGGATAAATCTTGCATGCTCTCTGTCTTCAAGCATCGCAATTACCTTTTCCCTTACTTCTATCGATTCTTCATTAAGCAAGTCAACCGCGTCATCCGAATCAAAAAGGTTTACATATTTAGCAATTTCGGCAACAGTAAATTGCTCTTTTATGAATTTTTTACGGTCATCAGTCTCAATGTTGGAAAGAACTTCGGCACCTTTTTCGGTGTCTAAAAGACTGAAAATATAATGTGCATTGACACCATCAAGTTCATATAGTATTGAGGAGATATCTGCAGGAAATAGTTCCTCCAGTTCGGAAACCAGAAATTGCTTATTATCAGCTGAGATAGCCGCTTCCAGCGTTTCCAGGTAGTCTTTTGTGAGCTCAAATGTTGCCATTTCCGACCTGTGTTTAAATATGTTGCAAATTACAAACTATAAATGCTTTGAAACAAGGATTAGAACTATTTTGAATTTATTTTCCGAAAAAAATAAATTTCAATTTTATTCATGAAAAAATATCCGTTTCACTCTTTCACTTACACCGGTCAGAATTTCATAAGGTATGGTATCAATCATTTTTGCCAGTTCTTTTATTTTGGGGGTTTCTCCAAAAATAATCACCTGATCTCCCACTTTGCAATCGGCATCTGTGACGTCGATCATAGTCATATCCATACACACATTTCCCACTACGGGACATATTGTGCCGTTTACATTAACTTTCCCGACTCCCCGGCTAAATCCTCTGTCATAGCCATCGGCATAGCCAATGGCTATAGTGGCAATTTTGGAATCCCTAAGAAGTACGCCTCTTCTGCTGTAACCTATTGTCTCGTCTGACTTCAGGGTTTTAATCTGAGATATTGTAGTTTTTAGTGTACCTACTACCTGCAAAGCCTCTTGTTCGATTCCCGCGGCTTCTACTCCATATAAACCGATTCCCAATCGCACCATCTCATATTTTGCTTCAGGAAAACGTACAATACCGGCTGAATTACAAATATGGCGGTCTGGCGTATATCCTATTCCCAGGGTGAGTTTTTTTGATAAAGTCTCAAAATTTGAGATTTGCATTTTTGAAAAATCATTATGCTCTGCTTCGTCGGCTCCAGCCAGATGGCTAAAAATAGTCCCAACTATGATTTTTGGATTCTGATTCAGTACCTTCACTAATTCTTCCAAATCTTCCTCAATAAACCCGAGCCGATGCATACCGGTATCCAGTTTGATGTGAATCTTTGCATCGGATTCGGGATAAACCAAATTTTTAAATTTAATATATTCTTCCAAAATTTTCAGGCTGTAAATTTCGGGTTCCAGTTGATTTTCAAATACTTTATGGAATGTATCCGGGTCAGAATTTAGCACCATAATCGGCAACTTTATCCCATTCTGCCTTAGTGTAACTCCTTCATCGGGATAGGCCACAGAAAGATAATCAACACGATGGTATTGCAGCCAACTGGCCACTTCCATACTTCCGCTACCATATGCAAAAGCTTTAACCATAACCATAATTTTGGTCCCTGAACCTATCTTTTCCCTGTAATAATTAAGATTGTGTGTTAGGGCATCCAGGTTTATTTCAAATACGGTTCCATGTACTTTCTTAATAAGTTTATTTACAATTTTCTCAAATTCAAAAGCCCGTGCTCCCTTCACGAGAATCAATTTATTTTGAAGAATTTCGAAATTAAAAACTGTTAAATATTCTTCTGTTGAGTTAAAAAACATGGTAGGAAAACCCTCAAAAAATGCCATATTTTTAAATATTTTCGGGCCAATTCCAATCAATAAAGACAAATTTTGTGATTTTACCAAACCAGCTACTTCTGCATATAAATCATCTTCTTTTTGTCCGGCTTGCAAAATATCACTGATAATCAACACCTTATTTCGACTGGTATGGTATTGACTCATAAAATTGAGTGCCATTTTTAAGCCTCCAAGATCATTATTGTAAGAGTCGTCAATGATATAGTTGTCTTGTGTACCCTGCTTCAATTCCAGACGCATGGCCACAGGCTTCAATGTTTTGAATTTTCCAAAAAACTTATCTAAATCAATGGTTTTTTCCTTTGAAAGTATTAGACCGGCATAAGCACAATGGATGGAATTTTCAATTGAAGCACCGTCAAAAAATGGTATTTCAAATTCGTAAATATCACCTTCAAAATACAATTCTATATGACTTCCCGTATCAGAAGCTAATATTTTCACTACCTCACCACCCGAATTTTGAGCCGACCATCCAATAAGATTAATCTTCGGATTTACCGCCTTAAGGAACAACAAAATTTCTTCATTCAATTCCTTATAATCTTTGCAATAAATGAGTGTTTCAGAATTTTTAAAAAGCCGCAATTTCTCTGTAATTTTCTGTTTGAGACTCCTGAAACCTTCATTATGAGCTGTGCCGATATTAGTAAAAATACCAATTTCGGGTTTTATGATTTCCTGCAGACTTTGCATTTCGTTTTGTAATGAAATACCTGCTTCAAAAATTCCCAGATTGTTTTTTTCCGACATTTCCCATACAGATAAAGCTACACCAATCTGAGAATTGTAACTTCTGGGGCTTTTTACTATATCGAAAGTATCTTCCAATAAAAAACTTAGCCATTCTTTTACGATGGTTTTGCCATTGCTACCTGTTACCCCTACCACCGGATAGGAAAAAGTGCTTCTTTTTTGAGTTGCCAGCTCCTGTAAAGCCTTGATACTGTTTTCAACTACCCATACTTTTATTTCATCTCTTTCAAGAAATGATTTTAAAGCAGGCTGAACTGCCAATACTGTTTTTTCAACTACAAACTCCCGCAATCCCTTATTATACAAATCATTAATAAAACGGTGACCATCATGTCTTATGCCTTTTATTGCAAAAAACACACTTGTTTTTGGATCAGAAAGGAACCGGCTGTCAGTAAGAAAGTATTTCGCCGAGGTGTTGATGGGTCCGAAGCTAAGAGCCATTATATTTTGTTACATTTTTTTGCAAAAATAGGGTTTACAAAATATCTAAAAGATTATCACAGAACTTTTGTTTTTGAATGGGACAAACAACCTAAAAACAAGTTTGCTCTCATAGGCATTTTATGCTAGTTGGTCAATATAAGTTTGGAGCAGATTTTGATATTCCAGGGTTTCTTCCTGACTTTTATTCTTACTCCATCCCAGCTCTGTTTCCATTAATTTTATCACTGTTTCGACCGAATCAGAAGTAATTTTCCAGTCCAAAATCTCCCAACGAAGTCTTTGTGTGAAAAAATCGCGTGGCTTTACAAGCATTTCATATCTTACCGAATAAATCACTTCGGCTTTAATTGCAGGTTTTTGAGGGTGAATCCTTTCCATCAATGATGGTTCTTTTCTGGCAATTGACAAAACCTCCATCGTTTTATCCCCATAGGTTTTCTGCAAATGCTTGAAAATATCAGATTCCACATCTACCGGCTTGGGTTGTTTTTCATAGTTCTCACTTCCAACCAGGGGATATTCCTGCGTTTTACATTTTGTTTCAATACCCAATATTTCACAGACCTTATCTGTAGCATCCTGAGCCATCAATCGATAGGTTGTCCATTTCCCTCCCAAAAGGCTCAATAAGCCAGACTTTTCGTCAAATTCAACCTCATGATCTCTTAAAAGACTTTTCGTGTTGCTATTTTTCAGATTGGTTTTTGCAGAAAGTAATGGCCTGATTCCCCCGAATCCTGCTTTGATATCTTTTATTTCAGGTAGCTTTTTTACATAATTTTTTAGCGTGTCCAAAAGAAATTCAGCTTCACTTTTTTCCAGAATTGGTTCTTTTTCAAGTGTTTTGTAAGGGGTGTCTGTTGTACCAATCATTACCGATTTTTTGAACGGAATCACAAAAATCAGTCGTCCATCTTTGGTTTTTGGGATTAACATTGCCTTATCACCTTTAAAAAACTCCCTTGAAAGTACCATATGGACACCTTTTGAAGGGATTATTCTTGGCTCTTCCTCTGGATTGGCCGCCAATCTCAATTCATCAGCATAAGGCCCGGTACAATTGATTATTAATTTACTTTTTATTTCAAAAAAATCATCCGATAATTCATCTTTTACAGAAATGCCGGTAATTTTTTTATTAGGATCCAAAATAAAACTCTGCCAGGAAACATAATTCGAAACAACAGCACCAACTTTTTGAGCCGACTGAACAAGTGCAAGGGCAAAGCGGGCATCGTCAAGCTGGCCATCGAAATACATTACTGCACTATGAATTTTTTCGCTCAAATCAGGCGACAAGAGTTTAGCTTCTTTTTTGGAAAGCCATCTGGCTGCTGGCAGATGGTCTTTTTGAGCAAACAAACCATATATTTTTAAACCTATGGTGTAATAAAGGGCTTCGAATGCACTAAAAACAGGAGTGATAATTCCTAAAGGTTTTGAAAGGTGCCTGGCATTAGCCAAAAGGTATTTCCTCTCCTGTAAGCCATGTTTTACCTGTTTCAACTGACTAAATTGCAATTTAGTAAAGGCTTGCTCAAGGTATCTTACTCCGCCATGTATGAGTTTGGTTGAGCGGGATGAGGTTTGGCAGGAGAAGTCCCCTTTGTCAATAAGAGCAACTTTTAAACCTCGAAGTGCTGCATCGAGGGCCACACCGCTACCACTTGCACCGGCACCTACCACCAAAAGGTCAAATTCTTCACTTTTTAACCTTTTTAAGTTTTCTTCTCTTTTCATTATTCAACCTGAGCCACACCGTGCCCGGTATTTACAACATATATTTCAGGTACAATCCCAAATTTTTCTGCATATAAAACCGAAATTTTCGATTTAAAGCTTTCTTCTGAATCTTTTTCTACCAGATTAAGCGTACAACCTCCAAACCCACCTCCCATCATTCTGGCACCTAATACTCCATTAATCTTCAATGCTTCATTTTGAAGGAAATCCAATTCTTCACAACTCACTTCATATTTTTTTGATAATCCATGATGAGACCCATTCAGCAAAATTCCCAGTTTTTCCATTTCGCCTTTTTCAAGTGCTTCTGTCGCATCAAATACCCTTTGAATTTCCTCCAGTACATATTCACATCTTTCATATACTTTGGGGTCGTCCAATTTTTTCAAAATCTCAATTTGAGGAAGTTTTACATCTCTGAAAGATTTAATTTCTGAAAAATTCTTTTTTAATTCTTCCAGGCCGGTTTCGCATTGATTCCTGCGGATATTATACTGTGAATCGGCCAAAGTATGTTTTACACCACTATTAACCAAAATAAATTCATGATCAGTAAACTTTCCACTTACATATTTATGGGTAAAATCCAGGCAATCTAATTGAATCAATTGATCTTTTTGAGAAAAAATTGA
Source organism: Cytophagaceae bacterium (assembly GCA_016722655.1). Taxonomy (NCBI): domain Bacteria; kingdom Pseudomonadati; phylum Bacteroidota; class Cytophagia; order Cytophagales; family Cytophagaceae; species Cytophagaceae bacterium. The sequence goes on along the minus strand of JADKIR010000004.1, from coordinate 3,172,163 downwards.
AGCAAACATATCCATTATGCCACATTTTACACCTACATATTTATGTTCTGTTTGCTGGGCGATTTTAGTAAGTTTGAGTTTATCAAAACCACAATCAAACAAAATATTCAAAGCTGTCCCTATTCCGGCTTCTACAGCAGCCGATGAAGAAAGACCTGCTCCATTTGGGATGTTACCACCAAAGCATACGTTAATTCCGGAAGAAAAATGGATTCCATTTAAAGAAAACTCCTTTATTACTCCCAAAAGGTGGTTTTGCCAGGAATGATCCGTTTTGATTTCAAACCTATTGATATCTTCGGTCTCAAAAACCGAATCCATATCAATACTTTTCAGAATTACTTTTGAATCTCTTCTTTTACCTACTGAAAAATAAATAAACTTATCTATTGCTGCAGGCATTACCAAACCATCATTATAGTCAAGATGCTCTCCAATGATATTGATTCGACCGGGGGCCTGAATTTTCAAATCAGGAGATTGTCCGAAATATTCAAGAAAACTTTCATCCAAAAAACGGAAATATTCAGAAGTGCTGTTAATACTATTCAATACTATTTTTTTGTCACAAATATCACAAAAAAAGCATTTGGATTTTCAGAAATTTGAGTAATTTTAAAAGACAAAACCAATTAATATTTTTACTAATATTTAATAGATAAAAAAATTGTAATAAATAAAGAATTGAAAATTTTTTATTTATGTTTTTTTTAGCTATATGTGTGAAAATTAACAATTTCTGCTATATTATTAATAACAACGTTAAAACATTTTGTTGTATTAATTAAGGATTTTAAAAAAATGATTTATATCATAAAATCCTTGTGCGATTGTCATGTTTTTCAGGTATTTGTACTTTTAGTTTTGAATCGTTAAAAAGTTTACTAAACATTTTGAATGCTATGCGTTTATTAACCAAACCACTAATGAGCTCTGACCACTCGGAATCTTCGGGACCGCTGGAGGGATTTTACTATGACAATCAGATAGTTAAAGCCTTTATCATCGTTACTGTTATTTTTGGAGTAGTTGGTATGCTTGTCGGTCTTACTGCTGCGTTGCAGCTGTTTTGGCCTGCCGCCAATATGGAGTTGCCATTTACTACCTTTGGTAGAATCAGGCCACTTCACACCAATGCCATTATTTTTGCCTTTGTTGGTAATGGTATGTTTGCCGGCGTTTATTACTCAACCCAAAGGCTTTTAAAAACCCCGATGCTCAGCCCAATTTTGAGCTGGATTCATTTCTGGGGATGGCAGATTGTAATTCTTTCTGCAGCAATTACACTACCATTAGGTATTACTACATCAAAAGAGTATGCCGAATTGGAATGGCCAATTGATATTGCTATCACATTGGTTTGGGTGGTTTTTGCAATCAATTTTATCGGTGCCTTATTAAAAAGACGCGAAAGGCACTTGTATGTGGCAATTTGGTTTTACATTTCAACAATTGTGACCATCGCATTGCTACACATCTTCAATTCACTGGAGTTACCGGTTACTTTATTCAAAAGTTATTCGGTATATGCCGGAGTGCAAGACGCTCTTGTACAATGGTGGTATGGACACAATGCAGTGGCATTCTTCCTTACAACTCCTATTTTAGGTTTGATGTATTACTATCTGCCTAAAGCAGCAAACCGTCCCGTTTTCTCCTACAAACTTTCAATTGTCCATTTCTGGTCGCTGATATTTCTTTATATCTGGGCCGGTCCTCACCACTTATTATACACTTCACTTCCTGACTGGGCTCAAAGTCTAGGTACTGTTTTCTCAGTGATGCTTATTGCACCAAGCTGGGGAGGTATGCTAAATGGTCTTTTGACGTTAAGAGGTGCCTGGGACAGGGTACGTGAAAATCCAGTTTTAAAATTCTTCGTTGTTGCGGTTACCGCTTATGGTATGTCAACGTTTGAAGGACCAATGTTGTCATTGAAAAATGTTAATGCCATCTCTCACTACACAGACTGGACAATTGCTCACGTGCACATTGGTGGTCTTGGCTGGAACGGTTTTATTACTTTTGGTATGTTCTATTATTTAGTACCAAAAATGTGGAAAACCTCTTTATTCTCAGTGAAATTGGCCAATATACATTTCTGGTTGGGAACTTTGGGTATTATTTTCTATGCCTTACCACTTTATTGGGGTGGATTTACTCAAAGCTTAATGTGGAAAGAATTTACTCCAGATGGATTCCTTGCATATCCTAACTTCCTGGAAACAGTTACTCAGATTATACCAATGTATATGTCGAGAGCATTTGGTGGCACTTTGTATCTGGTTGGAACACTTATTATGATTTATAACTTAATCAAAACTGCCGCTTCCGGAGAGTTTATGGCTTATGAATATGATGAGGCTCCTGCCCTTGCCAAAAATGTTAATATAGGAGGTACTTTCCACTCAATGCTTGAGCGTAAACCTATTCTTTTTACAGTATTAGCGTTCATTGCAGTATTTATAGGTGGTGCCGTTGAATTTTTACCAACCTGGTTGGTTAAATCAAACATTCCAACAATTGCAAGTGTAAAACCATATTCACCTCTTGAACTTCAGGGAAGAGACATTTATATCAGAGAAGGTTGTAATAACTGTCACTCTCAAATGATTCGTCCGTTCAGATCAGAGACTGAAAGATATGGTGAATACTCTAAATCAGGGGAATTTGTATACGACCATCCGTTCCTATGGGGTTCTCGTCGTACTGGACCAGACTTGCATAGAATTGGCGGAAAATATCCAGATTCATGGCACTACAATCACATGATGGATCCAACGTCTATGTCTCCTGGTTCAATTATGCCTTCATATCCATGGTTATTCGAAGATGACTTCAATACAGTTGATATGCCTAAGAAAATAAGTGTGATGAGGACATTGGGTGTACCTTATGAAGAAGGTTATGAAGATACTGCAATCGCAGATATGGATGTGCAAGCTGAAGGAATTTCGAAAGGGCTTGCCGACGGAAACATCAAAGTTGATAAAAACAAAGAGATTGTTGCTTTGATTGCATACTTGCAGAGATTGGGTACTGACATCAAAAATGAGCCAACGGCAATGAAATAAACCTAGGCTGGGTGTAGCAATGCACCCAACCTAAAATAAACAAAAAGATGATAAAAAACGCTCTCAATTCTATTCAGGATGTGTCAGTTTATCCGATTATATCTTTACTGATATTCGTGAGTTTCTTTGTAATTCTAGGTTATATGGTATTTAAAGCCGACAAGAAGTACATAGAACATATGGAGGAACTACCTCTTGACGAGGACTAATTTATATCGATAAAACTTTGAAAATTATGTCAATTATGAATTTATCTTTCAAATCAGGAGAAGACCTCTTCCAGTTTATATTACTGGGGGTACTTCTACTGTTCACTATTATATTATTCTTTGTAGTAATGAATATTTTCATGCTATTAAAAAGACTTAATATGGGTGGAAGCAGTGCTACTGTAGCTCAGGCTGCCGGAAAAGGCGGATTCTGGAAAGGATTAACAGATGCTGTTCCAATTGCTAAAGAGGAAACAGTTATGTTAGACCATAATTATGATGGAATCAGAGAATTAGACAACCACTTACCGCCTTGGTGGCTGGGTTTATTCTACGGTACTATTATTTTTGCTGTATATTACCTACTTGACTACCATGTATTCCACTGGTCTCCAAGCCAAAAACAAGAATATGATATTGCTATGGAACAAGGTAAAAAAGAAGTAGAGGCATATCAGGCCAAACTTGGAGAGAGTATTAATGAAAAAACAGTTACTCTTGCCACTGATCCTAAAGCCCTTGAAGCTGGTAAAACAATTTTTGTTGAAAAATGTGCTGCATGTCATGGTGCTGGTGGCGAAGGTACTGTTGGACCAAACCTTACCGATGAGTATTGGATTCATGGTGGAACCATCAATGATGTATTTGCAACAATCAAAAATGGTGTACCTGAAAAAGGAATGATCTCATGGAAAGCTACTTTAAAACCTAACCAGATTCAGGATGTAGCAAGTTATATTATGGGATTAAAAGGTACTAATCCTGCCAATCCTAAAGCTCCTCAGGGTGAAAAAGTTGGTGGAGAAGCTCCTGCAACAACAGCCACAGATTCAACTGAAGCAGCAAAATAAAAATAAATATTTTAAATTTTTGTAAATATAAACATACATATCTCCTTGCTATCAGGGAGATATGTATTTTCAAAACTCTCTGATTGGATAAATAATTAACTTCATTATGAAAAATTTCGAAGATATCTATGAATTTGTAGATAGCGAAGACGAAGAATTCAGAAACTCCCTCGCTACAGTCGATAAATCAGGAAAAAGAATCTGGTTATACCCTAAAAAAGTTTCAGGGGCATTTTTTAACAAGCGAGTAATTGCAACCGTAATTTTTCTGGTTGTTTTTATTGCTGGTCCTTTTATCAAAATCAATGGAATGCCTCTATTGATGACGAATGTTTTTGAACGAAAATTCAGCATTTTCGGACAGCTATTCATGCCTCAGGACTTTATCATTTTTGGTTTGGCAATGGTTACGTTTGTGGTATTTATAATACTTTTTACAGTAACTTATGGTAGAATATGGTGCGGATGGCTTTGCCCTCAGACCGTATTTATGGAAATGATTTTCAGACCGGTAGAAAACTGGCTTGAAGGCGAAGGCCGCACACAAAAGAAATTTGACGAATCTCCATTAAGCTTTAACAAAGCCTGGAGAAAGACCGTAAAACATATTATTTATATTGTTTTCTCGATTTTTATTTCTCACATTACCATGGCATATTTGGTGGGAATAGAAAAAGTTAAAACACTTATTACAAGTCCTCCTTCTGAAAACATGGGCGGCTTTATAGGCCTGGTTGTTTTTACCGGATTATTTTATTTCGTTTTCTCAAGACTTCGAGAGCAGGTATGTATAGCTATTTGTCCTTATGGCCGCTTACAAGGTGTGTTGGTAACGAGAGAAACCATGACAGTTATTTACGATGATAAAAGAGGTGAGCCAAGAGGTAGAGTAACAAAATCTCAAAAAGATGCACCGGTAGATGAAACAAAAGGAGATTGTGTAGATTGTAAATTGTGTATTCAGGTATGCCCAACCGGGATTGATATTAGAAACGGAGTTCAACTGGAATGTGTAAACTGTACCGCTTGTATCGACATATGCGATGAAGTTATGGATAAAGTGGGTAAACCAAAAGGATTAATCAGATATGCATCAGTAGATACAATCGAAAAAGGTACACCATTTAAGTTCACAATCAGAATGATTGCCTACACAGTTGTATTATCGATATTATTGACTGTCCTCGGTATTTTAATTGCTATCCGAACATCAGTCGAAACTACTTTAATGCGTGTACCAGGGCAACTATTTCAGGAAAAAGATGGAAAAATCACGAACTTGTACAATGCTCAAATGGTTAATAAATCAAATGATCCTAAAGTATTAAAACTCGTTACAGATGAGCCCGGTGCGGTATTGAAGTTTGTAGGTCCAAATAGCGATGTAAAAATCAAACCGGGTGCAAGGGCTGAAGTAGTATTCTTTGTTGAGTTTCCAAAAGAAAAGATTACTAAAAGAAAAACAAACATTAAAATCAAAGTAATAGAAAATAATGCGGAAATTGAAGAATTAAAAACCAATTTCCTCGGACCGTTTTAATCATATTTTCTGAAACCAACCTTAATTTATATAATTTCCAAAAGATTCACTACTTTTGGAAAGATAATGGTTGGTTTCAGTTTTTTTATATACAAATATTATGAATTGGGGACATAAAATAACATTGGTTTATATTGGATTTGTGGTATTTATGCTTTTTCTGGTAGTAAAATCAGTTATGCAAAAAGACATATTTTTGGTTTCTGAAAATTACTATGAAGATGAGATCGCCTACGAAGATAAACTCAATAGAATGAGGAATGTTAAAACTTTATCGGAGCCCGTTTCTATTGAAGAAAAATCCGATACTTTAACATTATTTTTAGCGAAAGAATCAGAAAAAGGAAAAGGATTTGTGACTTTCTACAGACCTTCTGATAAAAATATGGACTTTAAACTTCCTCTTCAGGTTGAATCAAATGGATTTCAGAAAATTTATACCGGAAAGTACCCAAAAGGGCTATGGACAGTAAAAATTAACTGGGAGATTGCAAGCAAAGAATATTATCTGGAAAAGAAAATTCAGTTATAAATTCCATGTTTTGGGCAGCGTTTTTATTGGGTTTGGTGGGGAGTCTCCACTGCGTTGGTATGTGTGGCCCTTTGACACTATTGTTGCCACAAACCGCTTACAATTCTTATAAATTTATTTTTGGCAGGCTTCTTTATAATGGAGGAAGGATAATAACTTATTCTTTATTGGGAGCAAGTGTTGGTTTTTTTGGTGAAAAATTAAGCTTTTTTATCTCTCAAAAATCACTTTCTATTGCTTTAGGAATAATACTTTTACTTTACATTCTGGTTCCGGGCTTATTAAAACTTAAAGTTTTTAATGTTTCAAGCCTTTATAAGGTTACCGGAATATTTAAAAGTTTTTTTGGACGAATATTTAAAAATCAGTCATTGTTCGCACAGCTTAGTTTTGGTTTGGTTAATGGACTTTTACCTTGTGGAATGGTGTATGCGGCCCTTGCAACTTCATTTTTGATGAGCTCCTGGCAGGATTCTGCCTTAAATATGACATTCTTTGGTTTAGGCACCATTCCTTTGATGTTGCCATTGAGTTTGGGAATTCACAAATTAAGACAATTGATTGGCAACAAATTTAATTTGGTAATGAATATTTCCTATGTGATTCTGGGTGTTTATTTAATCTACAGAGGATTCATGTTCCATACTCATACACTTTATACCGCTCCGGGACAAAAAGTAGAAACTGAATGCATTACTCCTCATTAATTTTTTTAATTATTTAACTAACTAATTATCAATTTTTTAAAAATTATTTATACATAATTTAAAAAATAATAGTCTATAAGATTTGTATAGTAATTATAAATTTCATTAGATTTGCGTCATCAATTCTTAATCTTCTTTTGATCCTTAAGATTGATTTATAAAGACGGGTGGAGAGAATAGGCTCTATGAAACCCGGACAACCTGCCGAACTTTTCGGGCTGGTGCCAAGACCTACCTGATTGGCTTATATGCCTTCAGGACTAATAAACCAATCGGCGAATTACAGTAATTGTACTTTTGGTTTACCCTGACACCGAAAATCGGTTTAAGGTTTTGTGAGGTTTTTACCCTTACAAAGAGTTTTATTTATTTTTTAACCAACAAAACAATGTCAGATTTAAGATTTGAAACGCTCCAGCTTCACGCTGGACAAGAAATCGACCCGGTAACTCAATCGAGAGCAGTACCAATTTATCAAACTACCGCCTATCAGTTTAAAAATTCGGAACATGGGGCCAACCTTTTCGCACTAAAGGAATTCGGAAATATATATACCCGAATTATGAACCCGACCAATGATGTCTTTGAAAAAAGAATTGCGGCTTTGGAAGGTGGAGTAGCGGCATTGGCAATAAGCTCGGGACATGCAGCCCAGTTTATCGCCATCAATAATGTAACGACAGTTGGTGATAATTTCGTGACATCATCGTTTCTCTATGGTGGCACCTACAACCAATTTAAAAATTCTTTCAAAAACATAGGGGTAGAAGCCCGGTTTGCCAAAGGAAACGACCTGGAGAGCTTCTAATCATTGATTGATGGAAAAACAAAATTGCTTTATATTGAAACAATAGGAAATCCGGGGCTAACAGTTCCTGATTTTGAAGCATTTGCAGCTTTGGCAAAAAAATTCGACCTGCCATTGTTTGTTGACAACACATTTGGTGCCGGAGGTGCCATTTGCCAACCTATAAAATATGGTGCCAATGTTGTGATTGAATCTGCCACAAAATGGATAGGTGGTCATGGAACTACCATGGGAGGGGTTATTGTGGACGCCGGCACTTTCAACTGGGGCAATGGAAAGTATCCACAATTTACCGAACCTTCTCCAAGCTATAATGGATTGGTTTTGAATTCCGTATTTGGAGTGGGTGGTCCATTTGGCAATATTCAGTTTATTATTCGTTGTCGTGTAGAAGGACTCAGAGACTGGGGTCCTGCACAATCACCGTTTAATTCATTTCTTTTGTTACAAGGGCTTGAAACACTCACATTAAGAGTTGAAAGAACCTGTGAAAATGCTTTGAGCCTGGCTCAATGGCTTGATAATCATGAGGATGTGAAATCAGTATCCTATCCTGGGCTTTCTTCTCACCCTACTCATAATCTTGCAAAAAAATATCTTACCCGTGGTTTTGGAGGTGTTTTGTCTTTCAAATTAAAAGGTGGAAGAGAGCGTGCGGAAAAATTTGTAAATAGTCTAAAGCTTATTTCGCATTTGGCCAATGTGGGTGATGCCAAAACTTTAATCATCCATCCTGCCTCTACAACGCATTCACAATTAAACGAAGCCGAACAATTGACCGCAGGGGTTGATCCTAATCTTTTGAGGATTTCGCTAGGAATCGAGCATATTGATGACATCAAAGCCGACATTATTCAAGCCTTATCTTAAATCTAAAATCTTACACCCCGATTTTCAAAAAGTCGGGGTGTTTTTTTTTAAAATCAACACAAGTTTTCCATTCATAATATTTCAGTAGAATAAATCATACATTTTGGATTACATTTGAAAAAAAAACTAAAAATATGAAGAAAGTCTTAGGGTTTATTCTTTTACTTTTTGTAACAACTGGTATTCAGGTAAGGGCTCAAAAATTGTCTAAAATGCCTGAAAACAAACTTTCGGTAAAAGAAGTTGAAGCCCATTTAAGGTTTTTGGCCTCCAATGAAATGCTTGGTCGCCGTACTGGCGAAATCTCAAATAACATTGCAGCAAGGTACATAGCTGAGCAATTCAGATTGCAGGGGATAAAACCTATGGGTGAAAATCAGGATTTTCTTCAACCTGTGCCGCTCGAAATTACGAAACCAATCAAAACAGGTTCTATTTCGACAGAAAATGATAAACTGGAATGGGGAAAAGATTTTATAGCTTTAAGTGGAAAAGGCCTGAAGGCTGAAAATGCTGAGGTGGTTTATGTAGGATACGGATGGGTTGATGAAAACCACAATGATTACAAAAAAGTGGATGTAAAAGGGAAAATTGTGCTTTGTCAATTTGGAATTCCGGACAATAATCAACCCTTTCAGAACATAACCGGATCAGCTAAAAAAATAAAATTTGCTGCGGAAAACGGGGCATTAGCATTAATTCAAATTTATAACCTCAATTTTCCTTTTGCCAATATCACCCGAAATTATGGAAACGAAAGGCTTTCTGCAAAACCGGAGTTTTCCACTGAAATTCCTCATATTTGGGTAAATAGTGCTTTTTCAAAATGGATTTCTGAAAAACCTTTAAAATCCATTAATCTGGATATTTCTGAAGTAGTAAAAAGTACTGTTAATTCATACAATGTAGCGGGAATAATTGAAGGTTCAGACCCAAAATTAAAGGAAGAATTTATCGTAATTTCTGCACATTTTGATCATATTGGTACAGGAAAAAAATACGGAAAAATAACAGAAAATGATTCTGTTTTCAACGGTACACGTGATAATGCGACCGGAACAACCGCATTAATTATGGCTGCCAAAGCTCTTTCACAACAAAAAACCAAAAGGTCAATTTTGCTTCTTGGGTACACAGGTGAAGAGCTGGGCATGCTTGGAAGCCGATATTATGCCGAGCATCCACTGATACCTTTGAACAAATGTGTTTTTAACTTAAACAGTGACGGAGCCGGTTATAATGATTCGACCAAAGTTACAATTATCGGACTGGATAGAACCACGGCTGAAAATGAAATAATTGAAGCCAGTCGTGCTTCAGGTTTGGAAGCAATCAATGATCCGGTGCCTGAGCAAAACTTATTTGATAGGTCAGATAATGTTAGTTTGGCAGCAAAAGGAATACCCGCACCCAATTATTCTCCGGGACTGACTGCTTTTGATGCTGAAATCGGTAAGTTTTATCATCAGGCAGCTGATAATCCCGAAAATGTGAGTATGAGTTATATGGCTCGTTTTTGCAAGGCATTTATATATTCTGCCAGGTTAATAGCCAACAAAACCGAAACCCCGGTTTGGAAAGCAGGCGACAAATACGAACAGGCCTCTAAAAAACTTTACGGAAAGTAAGATTTATATTCAGCAATAAAATAATCTTAACAAAATTGGAGATTTGAAATTTTTACTTTAGGCCAAAGAAAAACTTTGCCAGATAAAATACTCTAATAAAAATACATAGGAAAATATCATAATTATATTGAAATAAAAATGCGATTAAGCAAAAAATGTACTTTTCACCTAATCGCATTAAAGTTAAAGACTATTTATAAGTCAATTTTTCAAAAGTCAACTCAAATTAACTTTTCTTTCAAAAAATCAGAATTTCAATCCTGGAAAATAAGCCTCAGCACCCAATTCTTCCTCGATTCTTAACAATTGGTTGTATTTGGCCATCCTGTCAGAACGTGAAGCTGAACCAGTTTTGATCTGACCACAGTTAAGAGCCACTGCCAGGTCGGCGATGGTTGCATCTTCAGTTTCACCTGAGCGGTGCGACATGATACTCTTATATTTATTTCTGTGAGCAAGATTTACCGCGTCGATAGTTTCGGTCAATGAACCAATTTGGTTTACTTTTACCAGAATAGCATTGGCAATTTGTTTGTCAATACCTTCCTGTAATCTTTTAACGTTTGTAACAAATAAATCATCACCAACCAATTGGGTTTTAGCACCGGCCAATTTAGTAAGTTCAGCCCAACCTGCCCAGTCGTCTTCAGCCATACCGTCTTCGATTGACTTGATAGGATATTTATCAACCCATGCGTTCCAATAAGCAGCCAACTCATGAGAATCCATTTGTTTTCCGCTTGATTTTTTAAATGTATAAAGACCGGTTTTTGTATCATAAAACTCTGAAGAAGCAGCATCCATAGCAATAAATACCTGCTCACCTGGTTTATATCCTGCTTTCTCGATCGCAGTAAGTACGATTTCAATAGCTTCTTCATTGGAACCGATGTTTGGAGCAAATCCACCTTCGTCACCCACATTAGTCGAATATCCTTTAGATTTCAACACTTTTTTGAGGTTATGGAAGATTTCGGTACCCATTCTCAATGAATCAGAGAAAGTGGCAGCACCGGCAGGCATTACCATAAATTCCTGAAAATCAATTGAGTTATCGGCATGAGAACCACCATTAAGGATGTTCATCATTGGAACAGGAAGTGTGTTGGCGTTAACACCGCCCAAATAGCGGTAAAGTGGCAATCCGGCTTCCTGAGCTGCGGCTTTGGCTACTGCCAGAGAAACCCCCAAAATTGCATTGGCACCTAATTTCCCTTTATTTGCTGAGCCATCAAGCTCAATCATTAATTTATCGATAGCGTTTTGTTCGAAAACGTTAAAGCCCAAGAGTTCGGCTGCGATTTCCTCGTTAACATTTTTAACGGCTTTCAGCACACCTTTACCTACATATACACTGTTGTCATCATCACGTAATTCTACGGCTTCGTGAACACCGGTTGATGCACCAGAAGGTACAGCCGCACGACCCAAATATCCATTTTCGGTCATTACATCTACTTCTACTGTTGGATTTCCTCTTGAATCCAGAATTTGTCTGGCATGAACTTTAACAATTTGACTCATTTTCTTAAATGTTTATTTTAAAATTTTGGCTTTAAAAATGCTTTTTCAGAAAATTTCAGCCCCGGAAAAGCACTAAAAACACTGCAAAATAACGTATTAATTTACGCAAAGCCATAATAAAAAAGTAAAATTTGCATTATATTGAACATGAAACTTAAATTAGTACAATTTTTGTTTTTGAAATGAAAAAAAATTGAGAATGATAAAAAAATACGTTTTAATCCTGGTGTTTTCACTCACTTTTGGAGCAAGTTTTTCACAGGATTTATTTTCCAAAAAATCGGCACAGGAATTTGAAAAATTACTTAAATCTTCGCCTGAAGCTACACTTATTGATCTTAGAACTCCCAAAGAATTTAATATGGCTCATATCAAAAAATCGATCAATGCCGATTTTATGATGAATGAATTTGAAGAATATTTTACGAGTAGATTTCCAAAAAAAACTACTTTATTTTTGTATTCTCAAGCAGAAGAAGATGCCTTAAATGCGGCTCAATATTTAAGCGAAATTGGATATAAAGGGATAGTTGTATTAGCTGGAGGATTTGAAAAATGGGTAACGGGCTCCAAACCTTATGTTTCTAAAGACCCAAATTTTTCTGCCACAAAGATTTTCCCGCTTGATATTTATTTTAAAAAAATAAGAGAAAACAAATATGTGTTGGTAAGCTATTTTACCGAAGATTGTGCACCTTGCAAAACCATGATTCCAACCCTTTACAATATTGATAATCAACGCACTGACCTAACGGTTTTCAGAATAGACAACGATTATAATCAGACTCTGAAACGACGTTACGACATTCAAACTACCCCTACATTTGTTTTGTATCGTGACGGAAGACAAGTTTGGCGTGATACGGGATTTCAAACGGAAGATCAGTTGCTTTCAAGATTAAAATAGTCTTTAACTCTGCTGTGGCTTCTTTGCATTTTCTTCAAAACCATTTTTTTGATACTTTTTATCATATTTAAGAGTAAAAAACGTAATTTTGATTAAATTTTCTAGGTTTGATTATGTGAATAAATATAAGTAAAAATAATAAATTAAACCTGCTTAACCTGATAATAAACCATGATAGCATACCTCAACGGTAAAATAGTTGAAAAAGAACCCACACATCTGGTTATTGATGTAAATGGTGTGGGATATTTTGTGAAAATTTCACTTCAAACCTATTCCGCCGTAAATCCAAATGCTGAATCTGTAAAAATTTACACAGTTCCAATCATCAGAGAGGACTCACATTCACTTTTTGGTTTTTTCACAAAAGACGAAAGAGAGCTTTTTGAACATTTGATCAGTGTTTCAGGAATTGGCCCCAGTATTGCCCTTGTGTTTTTATCATCGTTAAGTTCTGTTGAAATCAAACAGGCGATTATTTCGGAAGATTTAAAAACCATTCAAAATATTAAAGGAATAGGTGCCAAACCCGCCCAGAGAGCAATAATTGAGTTGACAGACAAATTGAAAAAAGAGATACTTGCTGAAGGAATCAATCCAACTATGTTTGCCTCTACCAACCATACACTCCGTTCAGAGGCACTTTCAGCTTTGGTTACGCTGGGAATTCAAAAGGCTACAGCCGAAAAATCAGTTGATAATATCCTGAAGCGTACCGGCGGTGATATTTCACTTGAAGAATTAATTAAGCTTTCACTAAGATAATCTGTATAATATTTGAGACAAATAGAATATTGGCAGGATTTTAGACGTTTTAAGCAAGAAAATAATATTTGCATTTTTTAATTTATGCATAACAGATTACCTGTAAAACTATTCATTATAACATTCATTTTTCTGAGCAGAATCCATGCATCGGCTCAGAAAGTCGTATCTGACAGTTCAAAAACAAGAAACACTTCGTATTTAAACTATTGGAAAGACTCATATTTGCCACGTTTCAATTATATAAGGCCACCATTTTTGTCATTATTTCCGGATAGCCTAAAAACCGGAGTTTTTTTTCAGGATAAAAAAAATGCATTTTCGATTACTGAACAATCCAAAGAAGGCATAAATGTCAAAATGCCTCAAAGCATGAGTTTTAATGAGTATTCCAGCCTTCAAAATGCCTTACTACGAAAAAGTATTATCAGGGATTTGGAGAAAGCACAGGATGGCAACACTTCGTTTTCAGGAAAAAGGATAAATCCTCTTTTGGAAAAAAACTCTGTCTTAGACCGTATTTTTGGGGATAAAGTACCCGAATTTACACCCAATGGCTTTGTGGCTATTGATATGAGAGCCGGTACTCAATATAATAATAACCCAATGACTGCCCTCTCATTTAGAAGACAGTCAGTTTTTGATTTTGACCAACAGATATCCATCAATTTCAACAACCTTTTTAAAGGGGTAAATGATCAGAATGCAGCCGGAGAAAATACTGAAAATGAAGAAAAATCTCCGAAAATTTCGGATTTGACCAATGTTCTCAAAAAAGCAGGTCAGATCAAAGAGAAAATGAACATTCTGGGCAATTTTGATACTAAATCAAATTTTGGCCTTGAAAATAAATTCAAACTGAATTTTAAAAATGACCCGGAAGATATCATTCAAAAGGTAGAACTGGGAAATGTGACCATGCCCAACCGAAGCCAGTTGATTCCAGGAGTACAGAACCTGATGGGTGCAAAAATTGGAATGAAGTTCGGAAAATTGGATGTCACTACCGTTTTTGCACAACAAACCAGTCGCACGGAGTCAATTGTACTCAATGGGGGTAATCAAAGCCGGAAATTCGAACTCAGAGTAGATAACTACGATGAAAACCGACATTTCTTTTTATCGCATTTTTTCAGAAATAAATATAATGCTTCACTGAAAAACCTGCCAATGGTTACTTCGGGAGTACGTATTACCCGAATTGAAGTATATGTAACCAATCGCTCCAATGATGTAAAATCAATGAGAAATTTGATTGGATTGAATGATTTGGCAGAAAATCAACCCTATAGCAATAAATTAATTGCCGATCCAACAAAAAAAACAGCGGAGAACGAATCCAATAACCTTTATAAAGATCTTGCCAGCAATCCCGATTTCAGAAGAATCGACAATACATCCAATACGCTAAAAGGAATGGGACTCAACAATGGCGATGATTTTGAGCTATTAAGAGGAGCAAAAAGGCTATCTGACAAAGAATATGAACTTCAACCTGAGCTGGGTTATATTTCGCTGCTTACACCTCTTCGCAATGATGAAATACTTGCTGTTTCTTATGAATACACCTATAATGGCAGGGCTTATAAAGTAGGGGAACTTACCGAGGACTACGTAAACAAACCTGAGGATGAGGTAATAATCCTGAAATTATTGAAATCATCTACGATCAGAAACCGCCTGCAAAATCCGATGTGGAACCTGATGATGAAGAATATTTACTCATTATCTCAGGGCAAAATAAATAAAGAAGGATTTCAGCTACGGATAGTGTACAAAGACGACAAAACCGGCATGGACACTCCTAACCTGATGGAAGGTGGCGAAAAATTTAAAAATAAGCCTTTTCTGGAAGTAATGGGAATGGATAAGCTCAACTTTAATAATGACAGGCTTAAAGATGGAAATTTTGATTTTGTTGAAAATGTAACGGTAAACACCCAGGCCGGAAGGATAATATTCCCTGTCCTGGAGCCCTTTGGAAGCCACCTGGAAGAAGTTTTTGGTTCTGGTGAAACTGAGTTAATTCAAAAATATGTATTCAAAGAGCTTTATACCAAAACTCTGATAGATGCACAACAGATAAGTTTAAAAAATAAATTTTTCCTTTCGGGAAGTGCCCAATCTGGCGGATCAGAAATTAATCTTCCTCTTGGTGCTGCAGGAACTTCGGTAAAAGTATATGCAGGGGGAACAGAACTTAAGCAAGGTGCCGACTATACAGTTGATGGTCAGATGGGCAGGATTATTATCACCAACCAGAGTATTTTGAGCTCTGGAAGGCAGATAAGAATTGATTATGAAAAGCCAGACCTATTTACAGCTCAAATCAGACGACTTTTTGGATTAAGGCTTGATTATACCGTAAATAGATACCTGAGAATCGGTGCCACATTGATGGACCTGAGAGAAAATACTCCCGGCTTTATTTCGAGAACTTCAATCGGAAGTGAGCCTGTAAATAACACCCTTTGGGGCATAGACCTTAATCTCAAGAAAAACCTGAATGGACTGACCAGAATGCTTGATGCATTGCCTGGGATTCAAACCAAAGAGCCTTCTTCCATTTTGCTCACTGCGGAGTTTGCACAACTTAGGCCGGGAGTAAACAATAAATGGGTAAAAGGTAGCTCCATGATTGATGATTTTGAATTTGCAAGAAATATCAATGACCTGAGTCGTCAGCCTACCAAATGGAGATTAGGTTCTACACCGGGCAAATTCCTTGACTCTATACCTGGCTTGTTAGGCAATCCTTACAAATACAATTACAACAGAGCCAAAATGTCGGTTTATACGGTTGACATGTCGGTATATATTGGGGGAGATTTTGGTGTTGCCAATGTGATTCCTGAGTCGATTCGAAATCAGGCCAACGGAAATATCTACGAAAAAAGTTATTCTCCACAAGATATTTTTCCCGGAAAATCAAGACAGATTTATGCATCGCAAATGCCGAGTTCTATTTTAGACATTTCATATTTTCCTGAAGAGCCTGGAATGTATAATTACAACCCAGATCTCAATGCCGAAGGTATGTTAAAATCACCTGAAAAAAGTTTTGGATCTACCATGCGGGGCATCACTTTCGATGCCGATTTTGATAATTCCAATGTTGAATATCTTGAGTTTTGGCTTTTAGACCCATTTGCCGCACCTGTGCGTGATGGAAAACCTAACGGAAATAAAAAGAACGAAACAGGAGGCAAATTCTTAATTCAATTGGGAGATGTTTCAGAAGACGTAATTCCGGATTCCAGATTTAATTTTGAAAATGGCATAAAAGACAGTTCGAGCATTTCAAAACCTGTTGAAACCAAATGGGGTTTGGCTCCCCGATCTCAATTTATAACCGATGCTTTTGATAATCAGGAAAGTGTACGGTTGAAGCAGGATGTGGGTTTAGAAGGATTATCCAATGCTGAAGAAAGAAAATACCCTCATATCAGTGACTATTTGAAAAATATTGATGGTAAAATAACAGACTCTGAAACACTGGAAAAAATCAAAAAAGACCCCTCCAGAGATGATTTTACCTATTTTTTGGATTCTAAATTTGACCAAAATGCCAGTTTTATAGAACGATTTAAGGATTACCTTGGAATGGAAGGCAATGCCCCTCCTATTTCGCAGGAAACCAATAATACCAGCACGCAATTTGACAACCAGGCATCGACCAACCTCGCTGACAAAGAAGACATCAATCAGGATAATACCATCAATGAAATCGAGGATTATTATGAATATGAGATTGATTTGGTACCTGGAAAAATGGAAGTGGGCCAAGGCTATATAGTAGATAAAGTTTCAGCAGGAAATGCTAACTGGTATCTTCACCGTATTCCGATAAGAAAACCTACCCGCAGCTATCCTTTGGGAAAAGAAGGCTTTAAGTCTATCCGTTTTGCCAGACTGATCACTACAGATTGGAAACAACCCGTGGTTTTACGTTTTGCCAGTTTACAGTTGGTTTCAAATCAATATCGGGTTTATACCAACAGCCTGACCGACAAAGGGGAAACAGAAGTACCGGAAACTGACAACTCGGTAGTTTTTAAAACTGCTTCTGTTAATATTGAAGAAAATGGTTGCCCTCTGGAAACTGAAGATTGCAATATCAAACCGGGGGTTACACCTTATGTTGTGCCACCAGGATTTGTCAGAGACCGGGACTTTACCCAGCAGACCAAATTCTTTATGAACGAGCAATCTTTGAGCCTCTCAGTTGAAAATCTAAAAGGCGGAAATAGTCGGGCAATATTTAAAAATACAAAGCTCGATTTGAATATGTACAAACGCATCAAAATGTTTGTTCATACACAAAACAAAAACAACGATAAAAACATAGCCGGAGCCTTTTTAAGAATTGGGACTGACCTTAAAAATAATTATTATGAAATAGAGCTTCCAAGCCTTAGAACAACTGAAAACGGCTCAAAAGACCCATATGAAATCTGGCCTAAGGAAAACGAATTTGATGTACCATTGGATTTACTTAGAAGCCTGAAACTCGAAAGAAACCGTACAGGAAGCCCAATGAACCAAATTTATGGAGAAAGTAAGTTAGTTCCTGTTATAGGTACAGTTTCAGGATCGGTAACTGATATTGAAGAAAAAATTACCAGAAATTACAAAATCAAAGTAATAGGAAATCCGGACCTTAGCAATGTGCTCGTAATGATGATAGGTATCAAAAATAACGATACCTTAAATGCAGAATTGGGTCGGGATTTTACCGCATGGTTTGACGAATTCAGAGCATTTGGATTTGATCAGGAATCGGGTGAAGCGGGAATTCTTTCGGCTGACATTAAACTTGCTGATATCGGAACGATGATGATTAATGGTAATTTTAAAAACTATGGCTTCGGTGGTGTCCAAGACAGAATTTCAGCCCGTTCCCGCGACCTTTCACAGGGTTTTGGAGTAGCTACCAATCTGGACTTAGATAAATTTTTCCCAATGAAATGGGGACTGGCAATTCCATTGTTTTTAAATTATGACCAGCAAGTGGTTACTCCCCGTTTTAACCCTCTTGATCCCGACATAAAACTGAGTGATGCTTTACTAAATCCAAGCATTTATCAGGAAAACCTCACTGAATCAATGGTGGAAGAGAGAAACATAACCAAAGGTTTTAACTTTACGAATGTCAGAAAAATAAAAACCAATCCTAATGCCAAAGGGCATTTTTATGACATCTCAAACTTCACCTTCTCATATGCTCAAAACCAAATTCTGAGAAGCAGCGTTTTATTGGACAGTGTACTTCAAACTCAAAACAGGTTGGGTATTTCTTACCAATATCAGCCCAAAGGATTTACGTGGCAGCCATTTAAAAAAGCAAAAAAAATGGACAAGCCTTTTCTGAAAAACATCAAAGAGTTTAATCTCTCTCCAATTCCTAACCTTATCGCCATCAGAACCGATTATGATCGCAGTTATTTTTATACGATGTATAGAAATGCAAATCTCAACACAGAGGGAAATACTCCTAACATAATCAAATACTTCTTAGGAAACAGATATTATGATGCCCAATGGAACCTCACTAAATCAATTGTGCTTTCATACAATGCCCAAATGACTTCGATTCAGGATGATATTGACTCAATAACCAACGACCGTATTTCATTCTTTTCAGGATTAAAAACTTTAGGCCGAGCTAAAAATTATAATCAAAAAATGCAGGCCACCTATAAGCTTCCGTTTGATAAGTTTTTCTTATTGGATTGGATGCGGGTTGACAGTAGGTTTAATAATAATTATGGTTATACAGCTGGTTCATTTCAGATTGCAGATAATGATGATTATGAGTTTGGTAATATGCTCGAAAACGGCAGAGAGATAGCTTTTAATGGTCAGGTCGATTTGGTAAAACTTTATAATAAGGTAAAATTCCTGAAACTTGCCAACTCGCCTACACCTCCTAAACAAAGATTTACTCGGTCACCGGGAGACGATGAACCCTACAAACAACCTGCTGGCAGTGTGACTAAGAGCTTGACGAGGCTTTTGATGACGGTCAGAGGCATAAACTTCAATTATGCTCTTTTTGAAACTACATTATTACCAGGCTTTTTGCATGCTCCCAATGTATTTGGAATGGACACCAGAAATAATTTTGCACCGGGGTTTGATTTTGTAATGGGAAGCCAAAATCGAAATATTCATAAAATTGCAGCAGATAACAAATGGCTTTCTGAAAGTATTGTTCAAAACAATCCCTTTACCCAAACCCGTGGTGTTAAGTTTGATTACTCCACCAATTTGGAACCATGGAAGGGCTTCAGAATGCAAATCAAAGGGAATCTTACCCGGGGCGACAGCTACCAGGAAATGTATCGCCCGGAAACTGTGGGAGGTAGCCATGTAACATTAAATCCGGTTAGAAATGGAAACTTCAGCATGTCGTTCTGGTCATTTAAGACAGGATTCATTAAAATGAGCAATGACTCCGCCACGATGTATAAGTATGAGATATTCGACAGAATGGTTGCCAATCGCAAGAAAGTAATGGACAGGTTAAATGGAATCCAGGGAGCAGAAGGGATTGGAAAATATGATCTCAACTCACAGGATGTATTAATACCTGCCTTTTTTGCAGCCTATAGTGGTCAATCTCTCGATAAAATCTTTGAAAAATCTATCAGGCGGGGAGGAAAAACATTTAATCCTTTTCTTGCTTTTCCTATGCCCAACTGGCGAATAGATTACTCCGGTATGGAAAAACTTCCGCTTTTCAAAAGACTTTTCAATTCCATTACACTGAGTCACCAATATATATCGACCTATAGTGTTGGCAATTTTACCTCTTCTCTGGAGTATGGAAGCCAGGTATTAAATCTGATGATCAGAAACTATCCGCTTGGAAATCAGATAGTACCATCATACTTAGCAGGTGAGACGCCTCTCTATGCTCCAACTTTCATCATGAGTACCATTCAGATGGAAGAAAGATTTTCGCCGTTTTTGGGGGTACAATTTACAACCAAAAAGAAAATAACGGGTTCGTTTAACTGGAATAAAGAACGGAGGGCTGCTTTGAATCTTTCAAATGCACAAGTAGCAGAGTATAACAGCAATGACTATGTGTTTGGGATAGGTTTTAAGAAAAACAATGTTAAGCTTCCTTTGCGGGGCAAAGATGGTAATTTTATTGTTTTAAAAAATGATTTAAACCTGAGAATAGACTTTACCAGCCGCGATATCAAAGCTTTACAAAGAAGGCTTGATGGCGATGTGGTACCAATCCAGGGTAACTTTAATCTTCAGATCAGGCCACAGTTTCAATATCAGATCAACAAAAAAATCAATATGGGGATGTATTGGGAACGCATGGTCAACTCTCCATTTACTTCACTGTCTTACGAAAGAAGTCATTCTATATTTGGGATGAATGCCAAGTTTAATCTTGGGGATTAGGCGACTAATAATTTGAAATTTTCTGAAATATAGTAATAAAAAAAAGCCCTGAAATGATCAGGGCTTTTGGGTTACTTACTTATTCTAAATTTCTTATTCCACCCAATCAGCAATAAACAAATTAGTGTCCCGTGTACCTCCATTATTACGATTGGAGCTAAAAATCAGCTTCTTGCCATCATAAGAAAACATCGGGAAGGCATTGAAATTACTCTCAGTGGTGATTTGTTTCAGGCCAGTTCCATCAATATTTATCATGTATAACTGAAAGTCATAACCACGTGCTGAGTGATGATTGGATGCAAAAATAATCTTGTCACCTTTTGGAGTAAAATACGGAGCCCAGTTGGCTTTTCCAAGATTCGTAATCTGCTTTAAATCAGAACCATCTACATTACAGGTGAAAATCTCCATATTGGTGGGTGCTACGAGATTTTTCTTCAGATTTTCTTTATATTCTTCTCTTTCTGCATCAGAATTAAACCGGGATGCCCTGAAAACCAGCTTTTTGCTGTCAGGAGAGAAAAAAGCTCCACCATCATAACCCAGCTCAAATGTAACCTGCTTTACATTGGAACCATCGATATCCATAGTATATAAATCCAAATCACCATTGCGGGTACTGGTAAAAACAATGCTTTTTCCATCCGGAGAAACGGTAGCTTCAGCGTCATAACCTGGGGTGTTGGTCAACTGTTTTTTAACTTTACCTTTCAGATTAGAAATATAAATATCAAAACTATCATAAATAGCCCAGAGGTATTTTTTTCCCATTTCCGGAGGCATTGGGCAAGAATGACCACCATTTTCATGGGTACTGGCAAAAAGCACATCTTTGCCATTAGGCATAAAAAAACTACAGGTAGTACGCCCTTCGCCTGTACTAATCATTTTGGGTTTTTTAGTTTTAGTATCGGAATTGGTTTTCATATAGAAAATCTGATCACATTCCAGACCCCAGGCCTTAAAATCTGATTGAAAACTAAACATCTTATCATCCCGACTAAAATAGGCTTCGGCGTTATTTCCACCAAAAGTAATTTGTCTGACATTTTTAAGATGCACTTCCTGAGCACTTTGAGCATAAATGCTCCCGGTAATACTTATTAACAAAAGGATTTTTTTCAACATAAAATTTTAATATTCAATTCTTTAAATTAAGCTTTTTTCTTTAACTCTCTTAAGGTTTGTTTTTTGTCCAGGGTCATTAGAAAACATGGTAACAAAACCAAATTAGAAATCATCCCAATTAACAAAGTGATAGACACCAACAATCCCAAAAACACAGTTCCTTTGAAACCAGAGGCAACAAATATCCCAAAACCAAAAAACAAAATTATGGCGGTATAAACCATACTGATACCTGTATATTTTATGGTTTCGGACACTGCATGTGAAATACTTTTGCCTTTTTCCAGCTCCTCCTTATATTTTGTTAGAAAATATATAGTTCCGTCGGATGCAATACCAAACGCAATACTAAATATCAAAGTGGTACTAGGTTTAAGTGGAATGGCAAAGAATCCCATAAGCCCGGCAGTGATGA
Source organism: Cytophagaceae bacterium (assembly GCA_016722655.1). NCBI lineage: Bacteria > Pseudomonadati > Bacteroidota > Cytophagia > Cytophagales > Cytophagaceae > Cytophagaceae bacterium. The sequence continues at coordinate 3,149,777 of JADKIR010000004.1, read as the reverse complement.
TAAGCGGGATTATACTCGGAATGGTCGAAATCAGGATTGTACGATAATTGAGAAACTGAGTTGCCATCACCATGGATACCAGAATTATAGCCATAAGTGTACTTTCTCCCAGATTGCCCAACAAATAATCATTTCCTTTTGTAAAAACTACCCCGTTGCCAGTAAGTTTCACATCCAGTTTTTCTTTTTCCGGCTTCCAGACACCAGATTCTTTGTCAAAATTGAAAATAGTATCGGCTTTGGCCTGAAGAGAAGTAAACATTTCCCGCATTCTAACCGTACCTACATCAGCACTTTGAAAACTAATCCGGGTACTCTGTTTTTTTGCATCTAAAAATGCAGCAAACATACTTTCTTTACCAGCTGCAGATTTGGCATATTCAGACATTTTTTGCAATTCCATAGCCGGAGGTAATACAAAATATTTGGGGTCTCCTCCTCTATAACCTTGATAAATAAATTTTAAACCTTCAACTATTGAAATAGGTTTGGTAAACTCAGGATATTTGGCAAATTCTTTTTGTAAAACTCTTATCTGATTTAAAATAGTTGGATTAAAAATCCCATTATCTTCATTGGTATTGATACTCACCTCGAAAGGAACTATACCTTTGAAGTTTTTCTCTACAAACTTAAGGTCTTCAAATATGGGGTCATCCTCTGGTAAATCATCCACCACATAGCCCACCGCCTTTATTCTGGTTGCACCGTATATCGATATGGCTACCAAAACCCCCACGAACCAATATGTTTTGGTCCGACGGTTGTGGACAATAAAATCAACCTTTTGTAAGATTTTCGAGATATTTTTATTTTCCAGATGCCTTACATGTTTGGGTTTGGGAGCTGAAACATAACTAAAAATGGATGGAATTAAAATCAGTGAAATCGCCCAGGTAGCCATAACACTGATTGCAGCAACCAATCCAAACTCCAATAAGAGCGGACTGCCGGTAAAATAAAAAACGAAAAAGCCAATAAAAGTAGTCACATTAGCAATGAAGGTAGTTTTGCCTATTTTCTCAATCGCAATTTTTAAAGACTCAATTTTGTTTCCGGTCCTAAGATATTCTTCCTGATATTTATTAATTAAAAAAATGGAATTTGGAATACCTATAACTATAATTAATGGAGGAATCAGACCCGTAAGAATGGAAATTTTATAACCAAAGAATGATATAAGTCCTACTGACCAAATAACAGCTATTACAATAACAACGGATGCATAGAAAACAATATTTAAAGACCTGAAAAACAGGTACAAAATAAAAATGGTTACCAGAAAAGCCAGCCCCATAAACAGGCTAAGTTCATATCGCACTTTCGACATAAAATTAGTCCTGATAAAAGGCATTCCTGAAAAATGCATTTCTACATTGTATTTTTGACCAAAAGCTTCGGCTTTTTTCTGTACATCATCAGTTAGCGAAATCCTGTCTTTTGAATTGAGTTTTGCCTGGTCAAAAGTCACCGCCATAAGGTGAGCGTCACCATTATAAACAAAACCATCATAAAACGGTAATCTTGAAATTTTTGATTTCAGGCTATCCACTTCAGCCTGTGAGACCGGCATTGATCTCAATAATGGAACAAAATCAAACTTCTTTTGAGCATCGTTACGTTTAACCTCTGATATTGAAGCATTTGAAAGCACATTTTTGATACCGGAAATGGCTTTGATTTCCTGGGTAAGACTATACCAACCATTAAATGTATTCAATTCATACATTTTGTCGGTTTTTACAGCAATCACCATCACATTTCCATCTTCTCCGTATTTCTTTTTAAAGTCTTCGTACAATTTAAAGCTATCATCTGATTGTGGTAAAATCTTCGGTAGTTCATAAGATAGCTCAAGCGAAAATATTTGATATGTAAAAAAACCAGTAAGTAATGCAATAACCGAGATTAGCCAAGGTCGGTTTTGAATTATTACACTTGCCAGCTTTTTCCAGAATTGAGAAAATATATTTTTAGCGTATTTCATCAAAGGTGATTAGGTAAAAAAGAACACAAAATTAATCATTTTAGCAGGATTTTTTATCATTGAAAGCGGGATTTAAAAATATTAAATACCCTTGAGGCTGCCTCTAATGGGTTGACATTATTGTCATTCATCAGCAATTCAAAATGCTCCTTTTGCCTCTTTATTTCTTCATTTTGATAAATATATTCCAAAATCGACCTCTCCAAAGTTTTTTGCAGCCATAATTTCTTCTGGTGCATTCGGTTATTTTCGAAATGACCGTTGCTTTTTACTGTCTTAATATATTCCGAAATCTCCAACCAGATTTTTTCAAACCCTTTTTTCTCCAAAGAAGAACAATTAAGCACTGACACTTCTCTACCTGAAGACTTTCCTGGAAACAAATGAAGGGCGTTTTTAAAATTCACTTTTAATTTTTCCATGGTACCTTTCTCTAATGTATCGGCCTTATTGACAACTACAAGGTCAACGGTCTCCATAATCCCCCTTTTGATTCCCTGCAGTTCATCACCGGCACCGGCTATCGTCAAAAATATCAAAAAATCGGTTAAGTCATTCACAACTGTTTCAGACTGCCCAACCCCTACAGTTTCTACAATTATTAGCTCATAGCCGGCGGCTTCACACAACAACATCGTCTCAAAAGTAGCGGCACCAACACCGCCCAATTCCATGCCCGCAGGACTGGGCCTGATAAAGACGTCATTACTTCCCACTATACTTTCCATACGGGTTTTATCACCCAATATGCTGCCTCCACTCACTTTACTTGAAGGGTCTATCGCCAGTATCGCTGTCTTCTTTTTTTCAATTTTCACCAAATACTCTACAAAACCATCAATAAAAGTACTTTTCCCTACTCCGGGAGAGCCTGTTATGCCTAGTCTTATACTTTTTCCGGTTGAGGGAAGAATATTTTTTATTAAATCAAAAGCCAGTTCTCTGTCAACCGGCGATTTGCTTTCAACCAGTGTTATGGCTCTGCTTAAAACTGAGGTATCGGAATTTTTTATACCTTCAAAATATTTTTCCAGTGTTAATCGGGGAGCAGCCATATCAATATAAATCGGTTTTTAAAAAAGGAATTAGTGCCAAAATGATGGCCTGAACATAAAAATCTGTCCGGTTGAGGGCATTTTCGGTGAGCAAACCGGTTGAGCCCATTTTTTGTTTGCTATTTTTTGTTCCAAATACAATCTCATCTGCATGTCCTAACTCATAACCTTGATTTATAAGCTCAATGGTCTTCCGGGGTAAATAAAATCCGGCAGTTCTGGCTTTTCCCATTTTTTCATTATTTAGCACAACCATCCATGCCATAGCTTCCATTTCAGTAGCCGAATGTGCAATATTACCACCTTCAAGTCCAACCCAAAAGTCAGCATCCGAAAATAGTTTCTTTGCATTTGTTGCTCTATTAAGTGCACCAGTAAAAGTCTCATCATCTCCCATTGGCTGGTCGTTCACTTCAGAATTTACTTCGTATCCATCTACTACGAATACTTCTTTTGGAAACATTCTTTCAAATCCCAATTTCACGGCTTCCACTTTAACCGGATTTTTAGAACCAACTATTACTCTTTTCAATTCTCAGATATTTTTTAAAAATTAATTTTCAATAAATTCCATTTAGGTAACACCCCATTATTTATTGAAGCAAAAGGTTCTCTTTTATTCGAAGAAAAATTAGCATTTCAACAAAGCTTCACCCACCAGAATATCTTCTGGCGTGGTAATTTTGATATTCTTATAGTCACCCTCAACCAAATATATTTCATGTCCAAAATCTTCGACTACCGATGCATCGTCTGTAAAATAAGGCTTCTCTTCAGTTAAGAATGCTTTTTTTAATAGTTCCAGGTCAAATGTCTGGGGAGTCTGAACAATTTTAACTTTGTTTCTTTCTATAGCTTTGTTATTTACTCCATCCAAAAATCTTACAGAGTCTTTGGAATCAACTGCAACAACCGCCGAACCTTTCTCAAGAGCGAGATGAAATGAATCTTCAATGATTGCTTTTGTGATAAATGGTCTTACTCCGTCGTGAACAGCAACCAGACCAGTATTTGCTTTTATGGCTTTTAGACCATTGTTTACAGATTGAAAACGAGTTGTTCCACCTACTACAGTTGTTATTTTTTCTTTTTCTGAAAAATAAACCGGCTTGATTTTTTCCCAATAACCGATTGAATCAGAGGGTAAAACAAGAATTATTTCTAAATTTTCAATGGTTAAAAATGTATTAAGAGTTCTGACCAATATCGGAATTCCACTCAGCATCAAAAACTGTTTTGGAATTTCAGATTTCATTCTGGAACCAGAGCCACCTGCTACAATTATGGCGTATTTTTTTGGCATAAAAAAAAGTGTCAGCTAAAAAATAACTGACACTTCAAATATACAAAATATGTACAAATCTAATTAAATAATAAGCATTACATCGCCATAAGTATAAAATTTATACTTCTCTTTGATGGCCACCTGATAGGCTTCGGTGATGGTTTCATAACCTCCAAATGCACAAGTTGTCATAAGTAAAATAGACTCAGGCAAATGAAAGTTGGTCAAAAGAGCATTGGTGATTTTAAAATCAAAAGGAGGGAAAATAAACTTATCTGTCCAGGCATTATTTACCGGTTTCAACCGATTATTTGCCGATACTGACGATTCCATTGCTCTCAAAGATGTACTTCCGATAGCACACACCCTTTTGCCGGTTTCCAAAGCATTGTTTACAACGTCACATGTTTCCTGGGTAATGAAGAAGTTTTCAGAATCAGTTTTATGCTTGGTAAGGTCTTCAACTTCAACCTGACGAAATGTACCCACTCCAATATGCAAGGTCAAAGGTGTAAAGTCCACACCATTAATCTCCATTTTTCTAACAATATTCTTTGTAAAATGTATGCCGGCAGTAGGAGCAGCTACGGCACCTTCATGAGTGGCAAAAATTGTTTGAAAACGCTCATTATCTGCATCGGTTACTTCACGTTGCAAAACGTCTTTCGGTATCGGAGTTTCGCCCAATTCATAGATTGCTTCCATCATTTCATCATGGTTGCCATCATATAAAAATCTGATTGTACGGCCTCTTGAAGTAGTGTTATCGATTACTTCGGCTACTAAATCGCTGTCGCCAAAGTATAATTTATTTCCAACTCTGATTTTTCTTGCCGGATCTACCAACACATCCCAAAGACGCATGTCACGGTTGAGTTCTCTCAAAAGAAAAACCTCGATTTTGGCACCCGTTTTTTCTTTAGAACCATACAATCTGGCAGGGAATACTTTGGTGTCGTTGTTTACCATTACATCGCCTTCTCCGAAATAATCAACGATGTCTTTAAACATTTTGTGCTCAATCTTACCGGTTTTTCTGTGAAGGACCATCATTCTGGCTCCGTCGCGGTCATCGAGTGGATATTGGGCAATAAGACTATGGGGAAGGTCAAATTTAAATGCTGATAATTTCATTTATATTATTTCAAATGATTAAAATATTTTCACTCTACCCAAAAAAATACTATTTTATGAAATCAAAAAGTACTGATAGTCAAAAAAATAAGTGAAGTTTTTGGGCTGCAAAGGTACGAAATCAATATACCCTTTGTCAAGGAAACAGGCAAATACTTTGAAAAATAAACAAAAAGAATTTTCAAAAAAAAGATTTCAGATTTCAATCCGGCCTTTTAAATACACCGAAGCATTGCCACCGATGCAAACACGCTCACCTTTAAATTTACAATTTACCTCGCCTCCCCTATCTGATATTTGCTTGGCAAAAAGTTGTTCTTTGTTTAGTTTTTTTGACCAAAACGGAATCAATTTAGTAAATGCTGAACCGGTGACAGGGTCTTCATTGATACCTACCCGGGGAGCAAAAAATCGGCAGACAAAATCATATTCACTACTTTGAGATGTAACAATCACCCCACGAGCCTCAGTTTGCGAAATTTTATGAAAATCCGGGGAAAGTTCTTTTATTGATATTTCATCAGAAAATTCGAGCAAAAAATCGTCTTTTGCTCTGCTCCAACTTAAAATTGACGGTGACGAAAGTGCCTCAAAAATGTTGTTTTCCTGCATAACAGACTGGAGATCAGCCGAAGGAAAATCGAGAAATATTAAGCCATCTTCTTTAAAAACTCTTAAAGTTCCACTTTTTGATTCAAACAGAATTTCAGATTCTGCGATTTTAAGTATTTCAAAAATAACATGTGCACTGGCGAGTGTGGCATGACCGCACAAGTCAACCTCAACTTTTGGAGTGAACCATCGGATATGAAAACCATTTTTATTTTTTACAAAAAAAGCCGTTTCAGAAAGATTGTTCTGCATGGCGATATTTTGCATAGTGGTGTCAGGAATCCAGAAATCTAAAGGAACAACTGCGGCGGGATTTCCGGTAAACTCGCCTTTTGAAAAGGCATTAACAATATATAAATCGAAAAACATTACTTACGGTTTTTATCTAACAACCATTCGGTAACCAGAATTAAAACAAGTGAAAAACTAACGAAGAAAATAAGATTTCTGCTGTCAATTACGCCTTTGCTAAGTGAGTCATAATGAAAACTTAGTGAAAAATAATTGATATAGTAGGCGGTAGCTCCGGTAAAAATTTGGGCCAGCTGGGTCAAACCCTCATAAAAGAAATAACACAAAACGGCAGCAAGGATAAATGCCACAATCTGGTTCTTAGATAATGTGGATGTAAAAATCCCGATTGAAACAAATACCCCGGACAAAAATATCAATCCAATATATGAACCCAAAACACCTGCTGAATCAATATTCCCTGGTGGATTTCCCAAATAATACAATGAAATATAATAAAATGAAGTTGGAACCAGGGCAATAATTACAATTAGCCATGAGCCTAGAAATTTACCAAGGACAATCTGCCGGGTAGAAATCGGACGGGTGAAAAGTAACTCCAGTGTGCCGTTCCGGGCTTCTTCTGAAAACATCCGCATGGTAACTGCCGGAATCAAAAACAGGAATACATAGGGGGCAATATCAAAAAAATTGTCCATTTCGGCATAACCGTAATCCAGAATGTTGGTTTGGGGATATATCCAAAACATCAAACCGGTCAATACCAAAAACACTGCTATGACAATGTAACCAACGAGCGAATTGAAAAACAATGAGACCTCTTTTCTGAAAATATTATACATTCCTGTTTGTTGATTCTATAAAAACTATTTCCCTATTTTATTAATTAAGAGAAAACTGGTTTATCTTTTTTAAGTACTGCTGACATGATAAGAGACACTATCAGACCAATTACCAAAATACTTATCATTCCAAAAAGCACTGCCATGCCGCTTGACATATATGACTGAGCTTTCTCCAGAGCCATTTCTATTTGCTCTTCCGACATACCCATAGACTCATATTGTTCTCTGGTCATTTCTAACTGCATATCGATTAAATTAGGATCAATATATTTTTTATATGAAAAGTCAAAAATGATGCTGATCAGGCCTCCGGTAAAAATAGTAAGCATTCCCAATCCGAATCCCTGCCCGAAAGTCATAAATCCGCCATTAAGAGATTTATACTCGCTCAAAGAAAAATACATTACACCAAAAAATAATATAACTGTGACCAAAAGCGATACTATCCAGTTTTTCCACAAATCGGTATTGTATGAAACTAAAGCCACAACAATTGAAACGATGCCATATATAAGTCCCCATTTTAGGGCAATTCTGGCTGAAGATACTTTTTCCATAATATTATTTGTTTATTTTACGCATTGTCATACTTATCAAACTTATAGGAATAATCGAGATTTGCTTAAACATCAATTCATCCAGAATAATCTGATAAGGTTTGGAATTATCTAAAGAAACCAGTTGCCTCTTAAAATTGGCATCATCCAATATCGTCTTCATAAGGTCTCTCTCTTTCGTCAAAAACAGCTTGGCTTCGGCAATCCAGGTAATAAAGGGGGTATTGTCCACCACTTCAATAAACAAATATACCAAAATACCTGAGATCAGGGATGCAATTAGATTGGTTAAAAATCCTATGGAAAACCCTTCATAAAAATGAAGATAACCACTATTGTATCTTTTGTAATACCAAATTGCGGCCCATATTAATATTATATTTATCCCAATGTCCGGTCTTCTAAAATTTAATGGATTGGGTTGAGTATAGTACATAGCTATAAAAAACAAAAAGCATCCCAGCCCTGAAAGTACACCGAAAGTAATAGAATAACCTAAAATTAGTTTTTTGTTCATTTATAGATTTTTTGAAAGGATGTTGTTTCTGAGTGTACCCAAAACTTTCCCTCGTAATGTTTGTCCAATATCCGGACTATTTTTACTTAATGAAACAATCTGCTCTTCGGTAAAAGTAAATTCGGTTTGATCTTCGAAAATGGTTATTTCTGCTTTGTTTCCTTCCTTAATTGAAGGCACTTCCAGGTTAAATATCCTTCTCGGATTTTTCTCGATTTTCTCAATTATCTGAGACAAAGATAAACCACTTTTTTTATTCATTATTCCAAAAAGTGTCTGAATTCCAACCGCCCCAAACTCTGCAAGATCAAACTCAATATCTTTATGCTCAGAATCAAGTGGATGGTGGTCAGAAACTACTATATCAATTGTGCCATCAGCAAGACCAGCTTTTAAGGCCTCAATGTCAGATTTGGATCTGAAAGGTGGTTTAACTTTCAGGTTGGAATCAAAATTCTCAAGATCATTTTCTGTAAAAAGCAAATGATGAGCCGAAATGTCGCAACTTACCGGTAAGCCCTTTCTTTTTGCCTCTCTGATGAGATTTACAGACTCAGCTGTGCTTATGGTAGAAAAATGCAATAGCGGCTTTTCCGTTTTGATTCCTGAATATTCCAGTAGTTTCAGGTCCCGCATAATCATAATTTCTTCTGCTGCTGAGGGTATTCCTTTCAGTCCCAATCTGGTACTTGTGATTCCTTCATGCATTTGACCATACATACTCAGGTACTTGTCTTCCACTTTATTTACTAATACTGCACCCAAAGGCTGCAAATATTGCATGGTTTTGAGTAAAATATCCGAACTTTGAATTGGAAAAACCCCATCAGAAAAGCCTACGGCACCATTTCTATAAAGGTCAATCATGTCGGTAAAATCTTTACCTTCACACTTGAGGGTCACAGCAGCATAATTATAAAACCGAACTGCTTTATTTTCTGAAAAATTCTTAAAATACGCCAGAGATTCTTTAGTTTGAACTGTTGGTTGCGTATTTGGAAAACCAATTATTGAAGTAAAACCTCCTTTTTGAGCAGCCACTGCTAGTGAGGGCAGGCTTTCGGTCCATTCAAAACCGGGATCTTTGAAATGTACCGCAGCGTCAATCCAACCTTTGGATACAGAAAGTCCATAGGTTTCAAAAACCAGGTCAAAGTCACCGTTTAGGGTATCAGGTTCGGTTATCTTTTCAAAAACCCCTTTATTTATGAGGATATCCGATTTCTTCAAATGGTAATCTGAAGTATCATCTACAATCAGGCAATTTTTTAATAGAACTTTCATTTTTGGCAAAAAAAAAGCCCTAATGGGCTTAAATTGAATATTTTAAGAATTTGAATTTAAGGAAATAAAACAATTTTCCATATATCAATATCCGGTTAGGTTTTTATATTGATCTACATCTAAAAGGGCAACTAGGTCAGCAGGATTTGCCACTTCAAGTTTAATCATCCAGCCACCACCATAAGGGTCATTATTGACCAATTCCGGCTCATCGGCAAGAGCAGGGTTTACTTCTAAAATTTTCCCTTTTACAGGTAAAAACAAATCAGAGACGGTTTTTACTGCTTCAACAGTTCCGAAAATATCACCCGATTCCAAATCTTCACCCTCGGTTTCGATTTCAATAAAGACAATATCTCCTAATTCACTTTGTGCAAAATCTGTTACACCAACTAAAGCAGTACCATCGCTTTCAAGTTTAATCCATTCGTGGTCTTCTGTATATCTACAATCAGCAGGAAAATTCATGAAGTATATTTTGTTTAAATTTGATGCAATTTAACAATTTTGATTGTGAACTCAAAAATGCACACCACAATAAGGACATTTTTTTTGAATCAAAAAAACAACAGGACTTAAATATTAAATATCCGGTGCTTATTAAAATAAGTAAAGGTAGCGACAAAGTCACTACCTTTAACTGGAAGAGTATTTAAACCCTAATTGATTGGAATCGCTTTTCAGCTTCTTTAATGTTTTTTATCTTGTTTTGTATCATTATCAATTAATATCCTCACCGAAGGAGAATAAGTATCATCAAATTGTCCGTCATTAGTTGCCCAAAAAAAGGCAACCAAAAAACCACCCGCTACCAATATTGCCAAAATCACCAACGCAATTATTACTTCCATTTTATTTTAGTTTTCTAAATTTTGCAACCAACAAAGTAACTCCAACAGAGAAAAACACGACTGAAAGTGTACTCAAAGGCATAAATATAGCCGCAACTACCGGCGACAACTGTCCGCTGGCTGCCCAACCAATACCCATAATATTGTACACTACAGAAAGTAGAAAACTAAGTTTAACAATATTTAAAGATGTTTTGCTAAACCTTACATAATCGCCTAATTTTTCAAAATTATCCGCATCCAGAATTGCATCACATGATGGCGAAAAAGCAGAAATGTCTTCACTTAATGCAATACCCACTTTGGATTGTCTCAAAGCACCCGCATCATTTAGTCCGTCACCAATCATTACAACGCTATGACCTTGTGATTCCAGATTTTTGATATAATCTAATTTATCCTGAGGCGACTGATCAAATTTCATTTTTTCGCCAAAAACAGGAGATAATTTTGACTTCATTTTGTCAATATCACCAGAAATCATATGAAGACTAAAAGTCTCACTCAATTTATTCAGAACTGACTTCCAATTTGATCTGAAAACCGGTTCTATTGTAAAATATCCGGCATATTGATTATCAATCGAAACATGTACTTCAGTATCCTTTTGAATATCTTTTGTATTTTTAACAAATCCTATTCTACCAATCCTAACGGGTTTTCCATCGACAAATGCCTCAATACCATTGCCTTTTATTTCTTTGAAAAATTCCACGTTTACATTTTCGCCTATACCAATATATGAGGCAACCAATTTGCTCAATGGATGCATAGATTGTGATACCAGACTAAATATCAAGCTATTGTCGTAAGTATTCAATGGCTCCCCTACAAATCTTACCTGACCTGAATTGCTCTCAGTCAATGTTCCAGTTTTATCAAAAACAATTGTATCCGCCTCGGTTAGTAATTGAATAACACCCTGGTTTTTGACATAAAATTTATTTCTGCCAAAAATACTCATGGTTGTATTCATAGTAAATGGCATAGAAAGTGTCAAAGCACATGGGCAAGCCACCATGAGAACCGCCGTAACAGTTGTCCATACCAATGAGGCGTCGTTATTGTACCAATAGATTCCTACCACTGCAGCAACCAGGAAAGTAAGGTATGTGAAATACTTACTAAAAGCATTGGCAAGTTCTGTAGTCGGAACTTTCTTTTCTTTTAAGAAACTATCATTGTTCCACAACTGGGTCAAATAACTGGTTGAAACCGGTTTCTGAACCAAAAGCTCAATTTTATCAGCCATTTGTCGACCACCGGCATAAAGAAAATCACCTTTTGATTTCCTTACAGGCTTAGTTTCCCCTGTAACAAAACTATAATCTACCAAAGCATTGCCCTCAAGTAATATCGAATCGGCAGGAATTAGCTCTTGATGATGAATGACTACCTCATCACCTTTTTTCAGGTCTTTCACATTTTTAAACTGCTGTATCTGATTTTTCACTTTTACAGCAAGCGGAAAATATGATTTGTATGATCTGTCAAAAGAAAGATAATTAAAGGTAACCTGCTGAACCCATTTGCCAACCAATAAAAATAAAACCAAACCTGACATGCTATCCCAATAGCCGGCTGTTTGATTGACCAGAGTTTCATAAGTACTACGAGTAAAAAGTGCAATTATTCCCAAGGCAATCGGAATATCTACGCTCAATACATCACTATTCTTTTTAAGATTTTCAACAATGGAATAATAAGCACCTTTTAAATAATCACTTGCACCAAAAAAGAACACAGGTAAACCCAACAAAAAATTAAAATAAAGGAAGAATTTCTGATAGGTGGCGTCAGACTGGTTTTCAAGATTAAACTTAAAATATTCCGGAAAGCTCATCAGCATAATATTTCCTGCACAAAAACCTACAACCCCTATTTTAAAAAGTAAACGTTTGGTTTCGGGATCAATCACTGACTTTTTGGCAGAACCTTCCAGATTTATTTGTGGCTCGTAACCTAAAGTAGCCAACAATTCAACAATTTCTTTTAGTGAAGTAACAGCCGGATTATAGGTTAATGAAAGTTCTTTTTTTACAAAATCAAGCCTGGCATTGAAAACACCCTCAAGTATTTTATGGAAGTTTTCGAGCAACCAAACACATGAACTACAGTGAATTGAAGGTATGTGTAGCAGAACTTTGTTTTGCTCCGGTGACTGATATGCTAACAATTCAGATTCAACTGAACTCTCAGACAAATAATCGAATTTTCCGTTAAAATTTTTGGCTTTTAAACTTACTCCGGCATTTTGATTCAAATCATAATACCCACATAATTGATTGTCTTTTAAGATATCATATACTGTAAGACAACCTGAACAGCAGAAATGTTTATCATCACTGAGTATATCCTCATCCTTACACTCGTTTCCGCAGTGGTAGCAAAGTACTTGAGTTTTCGGTGTTAAAAGGGTACTCATCAATCAGGTTTAATTAATGCAAAGATTCGTTCTAGCTGAATAATTTTTCAGGGAGAAAATCATCACAAATGATGATATAAATCATAATAAACGACTTTATCCAATCAATTGAAACAAAGATATATAATTAAGATAAAATAATGAGCAACAAATATCACATTAGCCACATAATCACAGATTTAGTCGGCTATGTACATCCTTCTGATTTTATTGATTAAAAACTTTTTTTGAACTGTAAAACTATCAGGGTTAATAAACTGAAAATCATGTTTCCAGTCATCGAAAGTTGCCGGATCCTCCCTTCTGAATTTTTCGGGGCTTATTTTCTTAGAAATCAGATACTCTTCAAAATCCATATCGGCATTATTCAACTGATTCAATGAAATTTTTATATCCAAGATACGGTATAAATGCAGTATATCTTCTGGAACTTAGCACCATAAACAATATAAATAAAGCAATAATAAAGCCTTGTAGAAAAACAATAAAAAAGGCCATCATCAGGCTTGATGCCCAACCGGGAGTAGCCTGATTGAGGAAAAACTTCATATAAAAAACTACTGATGAACCTATTAAGGCAGTGGCAATCATGATACTCACAAAAATCAAGATTCTGACTGCTGTGAATTCCAGAAAGACAGAAATTGCACTCATTCCATGCAAAATCAGTGAGCTAAAGTTCATTTTAGATTTTCCGGCCAATCGTACTCCCCGGTCTAAAGGAACCGAATCAAATGGCAATTTTGACCTGATTATTCCGCCAGGGTAATTGTTCCAAATTTCTGACACATGTGCCAATTTCCTTATTTTTGAAACAGGTATCAAGCTAAAATTTCCAAAAGTAATGACGTGACCGGTAAGTGATTTGAAAATTAATTTATAGAAAAAATAAAATATCTTGAAAAATAGAGATTCGGTACGTTTTTTTCTTTGTGCGAAAATGATTTTTTCAGGATGTAGTTTTGATTTTTCTAAAAGGTCTAAAATGTGTTCAGGTTGATCTTCGCCATCGGAGTCCATCACAATTACTTTATCAAAATCTTGATTATCAACCAAATATGACAATCCCAAAGCAATAGCTCTTTGATGCCCCTGATTGCTCAGCAAATGCAATACTTTCAAATCAATACCCTCAAAATCAGATTTTTGGTAAGGAATACTGCTATTGTCATCCACTGCCAAAAATGACAAAGTATAACCTTTCCCAGCAAAAATATCTGTAGTTTTATCGAGGAGCATTCTGAGTGCTTCCCAGTCGTTATATACCGGAAGTAATATTTTCAATTTCATCAATAACGATATTTTATCCCTTCAAAATCAAAAAGTTCAACCTTATTACCATCTTTTTTATGTAAAGTTACTTTGTCTTTTTCTTTCACATCTACAGATTGAAGAATGCCTGATTGCCTGGGTAAATATAGGTTTAAATATTGAACGTCAAGGTAAGAAACCGGTGCAACATCGTCAAAGGTAGCCACATAGTCGTTTTTATGCCCCCCGGGAATCATCAATGTATCACCTTTTTCGTAATTTTTAATTACGATTTCAGCAAGTGTTTTATAAGGATTGGGAACCCTTGCAGGTTCAAAAAAGGCATTCATTGCACTTTTATCGTTGAAATAATCCAAAATTTCGGTGCTGACAGGCTTAATTTGAAGTAAAATCACTATTACTAGCCATGCCAGAAAATATTTGGATTTTACAATCATTTTGTAAATTGAAAATCCAAAAACCATGGCTACAAAAGGGGTAGAAATACCAATGTACCGGTGAACCAGGCTTGTAGTATGCCCATTTTTTATGGCATCATAAATAACAAAAATTATTGGTAAAACCAGCATCAGAAAACCTACCATAAGCATCGGAAAGTCGTGATTTTCGGTTTTAAAATGGTCGAAAAGATTTTTAATAATAAAATAAATAGTAGCGTAAAAAAACAAAACTACTGCCAATGAAGGTAGAACTGATTTTAGTAAATAAAGTATTGGCAAAATAAGAATTAAAATACCAATCGCCCATTTGTGTTTTTTGTGAAAATGAAAATATAATATGCCAATTATAAAAACCAAGAGAGAGAGAATCACATTTTTCACACCTTTGATTTCATTGAAAATACCCAGACTAAATATTGTTGAATCAAAAAACAATCCTATAGACTTTTTAGTGACATTTTCAGGAGTACTCAGCTGTATAAGGTCTTTAAGGGCTCCTTCGGTCATCTGAGCAATTTTAAGATGCTTGGCATTTTTGTCCTTCAAAAATTCAAAAGCCGTATAACCTCCGCCCCAATTAAACCAATAGACCATCAAACCAGCACAAAAAACAGCCGCTAGAATAAATCTGCTCCAAAGTGCCTTTTTATTTTTTATAAACAAAAATGTAATGGCATGACTCAGCGGAACCAGAAAATTAAGATAATGATTGAGTAAACCCAAGCCTACAAACAAAGCATAAAGAACAAACAGCAGATTTGTGTTTTTATTTTTCCTGTGATTTTCAATAATATCAAAGAAAAATATGGTGGCTACAGTCATTAAAAAAAATGACAGCGTATAGCTCCGTGCAATATGACTCATGGCCACATTTAATGGATCAATGGCAAGAATAAATGCAGCAAATAATGCAGCCAGTATCGAGCGGGAGTATTTGAGTACCGCCCAATATAGAAGACCAATTGTAAAGAGATTAAAAAGTAATCCCAACAACCTAACCGTATAGTCGGAATTACCAAAAATACGCATCCAAAAATGAAGGATGGTGTTATAAACGATATGTGTGCCAAAGTCAGAATGAGCGATGGCTTCCATGAAATCGTTGGCACCTTTGTTTTGCCAAAAGTCTTGAGGAGTAAAATATTTTTTATTAATTATACCTTCCTGATTGGCAGCTCCTACCCAATAACCGTTGGCATTGAGCATGGTAAACTTTTCGTCGGTAAACAGCCCACGATTATCAAGATGATAAAACCTCAAAAAAGAAGCAATAACGAAAACTATAAGAAATGGTAAGTATTTGGCCATATTTGTCAAGCTTTCGAGTCACCAACTGTTTTTTCGACAATGAATCTTGGGCGAGATTTTACTTCTTCATAAATTTTACCAATATACTCACCAATGAGACCGATTGCTATCATATTTGAGCCACTGAAAAATGCCATTGGTAGTACTGTAGATGTCCAACCCGAAACAGTTTGACCAAGATATAAACTTACCATGGTATAAATTCCGACCATTACGGCTATCAAAAAATTGAATATTCCAAACCATAATACCATCCGCATCGGGAAAGTAGAAAAAGATGTGATTCCATTCCAGGCAAACGTCATCATTTTCCTTAGAGGGTATTTGGTTTCACCTGCTTCCCGTTCCAGTCTTTTATAAAAAACTTTGTCTGATTGAAAACCAATTGTGGGAATAATACCTCTGAGAAACATATTTACTTCGCTGTATTTTTCCAAATGTTCTAATACCTGATTATCAATCAACCGAAAATCGGCATGATTAAATACCATGGGTATTCCCATTTTAAACATCAGTTTATAAAAAAACTCAGCTGTAAATCTTTTAAAGAAAGAGTCGTTACTGCGATCTTCTCTGACACCATATACCACCGAAGCACCTTCACTATGTTTTACAAGCATTGCTTCAATAGCATTGATATCGTCCTGCAAATCGGCATCTATTGAAATAAAACAATCAAACTGGCCTCTAAACTCAAACAAACCGGCTAAAAGGGCATTTTGATGGCCAAAATTTTTGGAAAGTTTTACCCCTAAAATAAATGGGCTGGTTTTACTTAATTCTTCAATGATAGACCAGGTTGTGTCACGACTTCCATCATTTACAAAACAAATTCTGCTGCTGCTTGTGATAAGATTTTTAGAAATCAGAATCTGAAAATAATCAATAAGTTTTTGATTAGTACTTCTTAGTATCTCTTCTTCATTATAACAGGGAACAACCAACAACAATCTTGAGGACATAGATAAATCATTATTTCAGAACAAAAATACTACATTTTGATAATGGAAAACTCAACCCTCCGATTTTTCTTTCGGGATTCTTCGCTCGAATTTCTTATCACTGGCTTATATGGCCCCCATGATTTTATCTTTATTCTTGAAGGATCAATGTTGCCTACTTCAGAGAGATATTTTTTAACAGCGAGTACTCTGTCTTCTGCCAGTTTAATATTTTTAAACATATCTCCCTGATTGTCAGTATGTCCCTCCAGCAATATTTCCATAGTAGGATTATCTTGCATTATGCTCTTTATTTTTCCCAATTCCTCAAATGATTCCTCACGAATAACAGCTGAGCCCTGATCAAAAAGTAAGTTTTGAAGAACAATTTTTTGACCCTGAACCATAGGGAGCAGATCAAAAATCTTCTTAATTTCCTTGTATCTGGTTTCCTTAGTTAAGTCCACGACAGTATTCAGATCCCCATAACCATCAATTTTTGCAATTAACTGATATTTTTTACCGGTAACAAGTATAGTCTTATAGGTACTGGTTTCTTCCTCGAATGTAATAACCGGTGCATTAACTTTCATAGTATCTTTACCAGTTTCCAGCATCTGAATATTGGTAATCGGAAGTAAAAGGGACTGGGTGGCTTTATCTTTAAACTGGAAATCGAAAAGGTTAACAATCTGAGGTTTTATAGCAGGAAAAAGTTTTACCTTAAAAATATCATCAGAACCGATACTATTTTTTGAAGAACTAAAATAGGCGTATTCACCCGATGCCGGAATTGTAATATAACCATCCCACTCCGGAGAGTTAATTACGGGACCAAGATTAATCGGTTCGGACCAATTGGTCCAGGTGTCATCGAGTCTGGTAGTGACAAATATATCTGCATCTCCATAAGCCGGATGCCCATTGGAATTAAAATAAAGGGTTTTATTGTCAGCAGCTAAAAATGGAGAACCTTCATTACCGGCAGAATTGATGATACTTCCTAAATTTACCGGTCTCGAGTAGCTTTCATCATTATTTTTAAATGAAACATATAAATCCTTATCACCATAAGTTTCATTACGTTTCAGTCCCATTATTAAATACTTTTCATCAGAGCTGATGGCATATTCAGTTACAGTAGTTTTTAGCTTAAGTTTTTCATCATAATATTCCAATGCCTGAAAGTCATTAATTCTGATTTGTTTGGGTAATTCCCACTTTTTATTTTTCAAAGTGGCCTTTGAAAGCCCGGCGACAAATCGGCCATTTGGCAAATATACATTCAATACAAAAAGGCTTTTCCCGTCGGCTGAAATAGTTGCTGCAGCATTATTTTGAGGATTATTGAGGGGTTCGCCTATATTTTGAGCCTGTTCCCACATTCCGTTTTTAGAAAGTTTCGACACCCAGATGTCCTGCTGGATCTCGTTTGCTCTTTCATTTTTTCCAGATTTCTGGGTAAAATTTTCAGGGTGATTTAATCTGGTAAAATAAAGATTTTTCCCGTCAGGCGAAACCAAAGGTGCCACTTCTCCAAACTTTGAGTTGATATTGGGTCCGAGGTTATCTTTTTGCAAATCACCGGGGATGTTTGGAGCAACATTGATTTTGGCTGTAAATGGAGTTTCTGAGTTAGAAATTCCGACAGCATCAATTTCCTTCATTCCTTTAGACAACTGATGCACAATCAAAAGCTTAATTGAAGAAATCTCCTGAGCTGTTTCAGGAATAATCACATTCCAGATTCTTCCACTCTGGCGTGGAGCCGGTTGCGTATTTTCAAAGAGCAGGATTTCCTGGTTTGATGGTGTGTAACCAAAAATCCTCCCTATTGCTCCAGGATTCACAGTTTCTCCCACAATTATTTGCCTGATTTTGATAGCTTTATCAAATCCAACTTTAATATAATCTTCACCGAATCCAGAACCCGTAGGCCTCCAGCTACACGGGGAACTAACGATTTGTGGCAAAACGTTGGGCTTTCCAAGAATTTGAATCCCACGATATTTAGGCGAATAAGCTTCATCAGCTGTTTCTGAGGATTTTTCCAATACTTTAGTAGCCCAAAGCACTTCCTGTGATAGGGAATTAAAATAATTAAGCAGCAAAAATGAAAACAATAATCTGATTTTCATTTATTTAAATAGATCCTCTAAAACTTTAAAAAACATTCCAATGAAAAAATAATCTAATTATTTAGACTTTGAAATAAACGTTTGATAACGATTTACAAAAATATAATTTATTTGGCACTAATTAATAATATTAAAACGCAATTTCAAAAGACTTATATCATGATTTTCGATATTATTTTAAATTCTAAATTATTAAAAACAAAAACGGTACCCTCGTTTTTGAGAGTACCGTTATTATTTATTACAAAATAAGATTACAATAATTTTGCTGCCTCAGTAAGTTTGGGTAATACCTCAAAAACATCACCAACAATTCCATAATCTGCTGCTTTGAAAAATGGTGCCTCCGGGTCTTTATTGATAACCACAATCACTTTTGATGAATTGACTCCGGCCAAATGCTGAATAGCACCTGAAATACCGCAGGCAATATAAAGATTTGGAGCCACTTTTACGCCGGTTTGACCCACATGTTCATGGTGAGGTCTCCAATCGAGATCAGAAACGGGTTTTGAACAACCTGTGGCTGCACCCAATGCCTGTGCCAAATCGAGTAATGGCTGCCAGTGTTCGGGGCCTTTCATTCCTCTCCCTCCAGAAACTACGATGTCGGCTTCGGGTAACGATAATTGCCCGCTTGCTTTTTGAGTATCAATAACTTTTGAACCCATGTTATCTGTAGCAAAATTTACAGTTTCTACGACTGCAGACCCTGTTTGGGGGATAGCCTCAACCACATTCTTTTTGATTTGCAGAAATTTCACCTCAGATTTCATCTCTGTTTTTGCAAATGCTTTTCCAGAGAAAATACTGTTTTTAACCACAAATCCATTGGATGTATCGGGCAATTCGGTCACATTTCCGATCAAAGCAGCTTTTAATGTACCAGCAGCTCTAGCCATTACGGCATCAGCCAGAGCCGATTTTACTGAAACCACAATTATGGCACCAGTGCTTTCAATAGCCTGAAGCAATGCCTGGCTGTAAACCATGATATTTTCCTGATTCTGTGGAGAATAAATAACCTTTGAAGCACCGAACTGACCTGCTTCAGCAAGACTATCTTCTCCGGCCTCGCCAATTGCCAAAACAACCGGAGCAGAACCATCGACTTTTGAACCATAACTTATAGCTTCCAGAGAGCTTTTCTTAAACTTTCCGTCGGCCAATTCAGTGAAAATTAATATAGACATGACAATTTTTTAATTCGTTTTGAAAAAATTATAACACTTTGGCTTCTGTTTGTAAAAGCTTAATCAATGTACCTGCTTCTTCAGCCGGGATCATTTTACATGCACCTTTGGCAGGAGGTAGTTCGTAATTGACAATTTTGGTAACCGACTCTCCCACTGCTGGCAGCACTTGAAGAGGCTTGGTTCGGGCTGCCATAATTCCACGCATATTAGGTATTTTCCATTCAGCAATAGGCTCCTGACAACCCATCACAGCAGGCAAAGTAGTTTCTATTTTTTGTTTTCCACCTTCTATTTCTTTCGAAATCGTAGCTGTTTGTCCTTCTATATTCAGTTCCATTACCGGTGAGAAAGAAGGCAAACCCAGCATAGCACCTACCATTCCATGAACAACGCCGGAATTATAATCCGTAGTTTCACGACCCATCAGAATCAAATCAAAATCTTTACCTTCAGCATAAGCGGCGATTTGAGTCGCCACAAAAAAACTATCGGTGGGTTCGGCATCAATTCTTACAGCATCATCGGCACCAATCGCAAGGGCTTTTCTTATTTGAGGCTCACCATCGGCCAGACCCACATTAAGAACCGTAACCATAGCACCATGGGTCTCTTTTAACTCAACGGCTCTTGCCAATGCATAATCATCGTAGGCACCAATAATGTACTGGACTCCGTTTTTGCTTAACTTCGTATTGTTTTCTTCAAATGCGATTTTGGCGGTAGTGTCAGGCACATTTGAAATACAAACCAATATTTTCATATTATTTTGGTTTAATAATTATAATTTTGATGAAAAATAAGGTTAAAAATTGTTATGCATGCATAACAATTACAAATCTAAAGCACCAAATCAAAGTATGCAAGCCGAACGAATATTTTTTTTGAATCAGGAAATTGAAAATGATCCTGGGGAGCCATTTAACTATTATGCTCTTGCATTGGAGTATTTAAAAGAAAACAAAGAAAAATCGGAGGAACTTTTTGATTTGTTGCTACAAAAATTTCCGGAATACTTACCCACATATTATCAGGCAGCTAACTTTTTTTTTGAAACCGAAAAATATCAAAAAGCCGAAGTTTTTTTCAAAACAGGCATAGATTTAGCCCAAAAACAAGGAAAAAGTAAAGCATTGGCAGAATTAAAAGGAAGCTATCAAATTTTTTTGGATGAAATTGAAGAATAAACCAATCATAATAACAAGCAGTAAAAATCAGGCTCCAAAGGTATTGATTATTTACACCGGTGGCACTTTGGGGATGGTATTTGACCATGACACTGAAAGTCTGATACCTTTTGATTTTGATCAGATATTGAAGAATCTTCCTGAAGTAAACCGACTAAATTCAGAGATTTCTTTTGTCACCTTTGAAAGTCCGATCGATTCCTCCAATGTAAGCCCTGAGACTTGGTTTCAATTGGTAGATATTATCCAACAAAACTACCCTAATTTTGATGGTTTTGTGATATTACATGGAACTGACACCATGGCTTATTCAGCCTCTGCTTTGAGCTTTTGATACAAAACATCAATAAGCCTGTCATTTTTACGGGAGCACAATTGCCCATTGGAATACCCCGGACTGATGCACGCGAAAATCTGATTACCTCTATCGAAATTGTGGCTTGTCATTCAAAAAACCTGGTTTGTTTGCCTGAAGTATGCATATATTTCAATGGCAGATTATTAAGAGGAAACCGGGCCAAAAAGCGGGAGAGCAGCCAGTTTGATGCATTTGATTCGGAAAATTTTCCTTATCTGGCTGAAATTGGGGTGAGTATTGATTTCAACAAAAATGTTATCAGGGGTTGTACTTCTGAAAAAGAGCCAATTTTTACGAAAGAAATGAGTTCTGAAGTGGGATTGCTCAAGCTTTTTCCGGGAATAAAACAGGAATATGTAAAGCATTTTTTCTCTCAAAAAAAATTACAAGGGGTAATTTTAGAAACTTATGGCTCTGGAAATGCCCCATCGGAACATTGGTTCATCGATACATTGGAAACAGCAATTAAGAATGGAATTTTTATTTTGAATATTTCACAATGTACAGGTGGTAAAGTAGATATGAACAATTATGCCACCGGAAAAAGATTACAGGAAATTGGTGTGATTTCGGGTGCAGATATGACCACTGAGGCTGCAATTACAAAAATGATGTGGGCTTTGGCTCAGAAAAGTGTTATTAAGAAATTATTAGAGACTAATATCGCTGGTGAGCTTTCTCCATAAGGAATAATTCACTAATTTTGTGAAAACATTACCATTCAGAGAGGTGTCCGAGTGGTTGAAGGAGCTACCCTGGAAAGGTAGTATACGGGTAACTGTATCGAGAGTTCGAATCTCTTCCTCTCTGCAATAACGCACTGATTGCCGGTGCGTTATTTTTTTTTCATCTCAAAAAAGAAACCCCTTCCAATTCCTTTTTCACAGCTTCAGGAATCTTGATATTCATAAACTGGCAAACCGAAGGGAAAATATCTACTATTGCCAGACCATTTTGAAATCTTCCGTTAGTGTTGGGCTGGTTGGTACAAATCCAGGTGATTCTTTCTCTGTCTGACTGCCCGCCGTGATTCTTTCCGGTTTTTGCATCACGGCCATGGTCGGTAGTTATTACCAATAACCATTTTTCTTTTGTCATCTTTTCACGTTCAATAATAGCTTTATAAACCTCCCCTATCAGACTATCAGCATGGTAAACCGACCGGTAAAACTGTTCACTATCACCATATTTATGACCCATATCGACGGTATATTCCAGATACAACCACGACAAATCCGGGCTTTTAGTTTTGATGGTTTCGGTAGCTTTCGCTGTGACTAATTCATCAATATCCTTTATATATTTTTTATCAGGTCGATGGGGAAAACTCAAAGTATCCAATTCAAAGCCATCAAATGCGATGTCCATTTTGAAATGATTGGTTTGGGGCAAACCTTCACCCAGAAGCTTGGTGCGGTTGTCAAGCCACGTAGAAAATATTCCAAGTTTAAGCTCTGGTTTTTGGTCTCTGGCAATTTTGAAAAAAGTAGGAAAATTGTAGTTGGGAGCCTCAATGCCATTGCCCCAAACATTATGTTTATTGGTCCATACGCCTGTCAACATGCTGTTGTATCCTACTGCTGAAATGGTTGGGGATTGGGACTTACCACCTTTTTCACCTCCTACATAAGCCTGTGCCAGCCCACCTTTTTCAGCAATTTTGTACAGGTTTTTGGGTTTCAGTTTTTGAATAACATCATAGGGAATTCCATCAACTATAATCACAATGGTTTTGGGCTTTTGAGCGAACAATTCGAATGAAAGCAGGAACAAAATCAAATATTTCATATATAAAGCGGTTAGAGAAATAACGATCCAAACTAAGCGGATAAACTGAGATTAACAATAAAATCAATAATTATACTTTTGTTAAATTATCAATAAAAATTATCCGTCTTTTTATAAAAAAACACGATAAAAATATTACTCTTCTCAAAAAATCAATTAAAAACTTTTACTAATTCTATTTAGTATAATATTAATATTCAATCTTTTAAAATACTATTTTTGATAATCCGAAATTTCCATTTTCTTTTCCAAATAAAATTCTGTTTAAGTATAATTTTCAAGAATCATTTTTTTGTACCTTCCAACTCTTTTTTTTTCTAAAATTAATTTATTTACTTGCTTCCCAATCGAAATAAACCTTCATCTTAACAAACATAGTATGCAACCTCAAGGCGAAACAGATCAGGTTTTGGTTTTTAAAACAAGCCAGGACGATGCTGTAGCCTTTCAGAAAATCTACAGGCGGTACTGGCATGACATGTATGTGTTGGCAAAAAGAAAACTACACGCCGAAGCCGAAGCTGAAGAAGTGGTTCAGGAAATTTTTGTTGATTTTTGGGAAAGAAGAGAGACTTTAAATATCCAGAATTTGCAGGGATACCTCCTCAGAGCAGTGAAATTTAACATTATTAACCGAATTAAAGCCCGTTTGATTCGTCAGAACTATTACAACCTCCATGCTCTTTCATTCGAAGACTTTGATCATCAGACCGAGGAGATATTGGCACTGAACGACTTGAAACAAGCAATTGATACTGCCATGTCCAAATTGCCGGAAAGAACCCAGATTATTTTCAGACTTAACAAAATAGAAGACAAAACTCCCGCAGAGATTGCTCTTTTCCTGAAAATTTCAACACGTACAGTGGAGTATCACCTGGCTCACTCTCTTCATTCTATCAGACAACACATCAAAGAGTTTCAGGTTTAATATTTCCAAATTTTATTTTGCATTAAATAAAGATATTTTATCAGTAACTGATAAATAAATATAATTTTTTAAATATTTTCTAATATTTATTGCGGAAAAACACACACTCAACTTACTTATCTATTGAAAGCCAAAAAATATCGGGCTTTTGATGGTTAAATATGAATATCAGGCCTAAAGTATTTATCAGAATTCTACAGAAATACCTCGACAATTCGCTTAGAAAAGATGACAGGCGTCTGGTAGATATATGGTTTGATTCCATCAAAGAACTTGAGGAGGAAGATTTGGATATTTCGGAAAAACAAAAAATAGAAAACCGGATCTGGGAGTCGATTCAGGAACAAATAACTGACCATACAGAAGAAGAAAATGAAGGTGGAAACTATTGGAAAAAATGGTCCATAGCTGCAGCAGCAGTTTTATTTATTTCTTTAGGAACTTGGTTCTATCTGCAGCAAAGTAATGAATATTCCAATTCTGTTTTGAGTCAAAATGACGATATTATAAAAGTTGAAAGTAAGGACAAAACGAGTACTTTGGTTTTACCTGATGGCAGCAAAGTAATACTTGAAAAAGATTCGAAGTTGTTTTATCCTGCAAAATTTAAAGGAGATTTCAGAAAAGTGATACTAGAAGGCAATGCCTTTTTCGAAATTACGAAGAATCCCGAAAAACCTTTTTATGTATATAGCGGAGAAATAATTACCAAGGTGTTGGGAACTAGTTTTACCATTAAAAAAAATCAGCAATCCGGCGATATTGAAGTGGCAGTAATGACCGGTAAGGTTATTGTTGAAAACACCAAAAAAGCTAAAAATATTTCCTCAGAAACAGTAAATGAAGTAATTCTAACGCCAAACGAGAAGGTGGTATTTTCTAAAACCAATGAGAAATTACTGGAAAGTATAGTTGAAAAACCCATCATAATTGTCAAAAACAAGGAGGAATACGAAAAACCCGAAGCATTTATTTTTGATGAACAAAATCTTTCAAATATTCTATCCAAGCTCCAAACAGCTTATGGGGTGGAAATTGTGGTTCAAAACAAAGAAATTTTGAATTGCCCTGTTACTGCCGACCTCGGTACTGAATCGCTCTTCTCAAAAATCGAAATCTTAAATACTCTCCTCAATTCTTCTTCAAAAACAGAAGGTTCACGAATTGTGATTGTTGGTGGGAGTTGTGTACCATATAAACCAAAATTTTAAAGATGCCTATGGAATAAAAACAGACCTTTCCCTTAAATAAATTAAAAAAAGCTGAAGATGTTGCAGCATCTCCAGCCTTAAAATCACCCTCTTCGGATCAAAGCATTTGAAATTGAAAAATTTCGGATTTTTTGAGAAGGAGAAGGCTTAGTCAAATCGCAAATGATAAAACTTAACAAAAAAATGAAAAAACAAAGAAATTTCCAAGTTTCAATTGGTACAATTATGAAAGTTTCATTTTTCCAATTCTTTCTTTTTATATTTTCTCTGACCTATGTTTACGGGCACAGAGTAAATGCCCAGGACCTGCTCAATACCCGAGTGGACCTGAATTTGGAACAAACTGACATCAGAACTGTTCTTTCAACGCTGGAGAAAAAAGCAGATGTGAAATTCGTTTATAGCTCCAGAACCATTCCTATCAACAGAAAAGTCTCGATTAATGTAAGAAACCGTTCTGTGGCGGAAATAATAACTGAGATATTCAAACCAGAAGTGGTTAACTATAAAGAAGTTAATAATAGAATAATCCTTAACATTCAACGTAATGATACCGAAAACAAGGTATCAGAAATAGAGATGCCCTTGGTGGCACCGCCGGTGGAGTTTCTGGTAAAAGGTAAGGTGACCGATGAAAAAAATGAAGGGCTGCCTGCAGTATCAGTAACAGTGAAAAATACCAAAACAGGTACACTTACCAACGAAAACGGTGATTATGAATTAAAAGTTGATAACGGTAATGTAACCTTGGTATTCTCTTCTGTAGGATACATAGCACAGGAAGTTGCCCTAGGAAACCGAAATACCTTAAACGTAGTATTGGCTGAAGACGAAAGAGTACTTGAGGAAGTTGTCGTTACTGCCTTAGGTATTAAAAAAGAAGAAAAAGCCCTTGGATATTCGATACAAAAAATAGGTGGAGATAAAATCCAAAAAGTGGCTGGTGTGGACGTAGGTACCTCACTTACAGGTAAAGTAGCCGGACTTTTGGTAAGAAACTCATCTGATTTTGCATCGGTTCCTACAGTGACCATCAGGGGTGAAAATCCGCTGATTGTAATTGATGGAGTGCCTTATCAAAACAAAACTTTGACCGACATTTCGGCGGAAGACATTGAGTCACTTAACGTATTGAAAGGAGCTACAGCTTCTGCTTTATACGGTTTTAGAGGAGCCAATGGTGCTATTTTGATTACTACAAAAAATGGAAGTAACAAAAAAGGTGGTATTTCATTAGATTTTACTTCAAATACTATGCTGACTGCAGGCTTTCTTGCAATTCCTGAAAAACAAACACTTTACGGAAGAGGCTCCAATAATACTTATGATATAAATTCAGACAATTCCTGGGGCGTACCCATGGACGGTCGTAATTTGGTTCAATGGGATCCTTTCGAAAAAGTATTTAAAGAAAAACCATATTTGCCAGTGGGTGCCGACAACTTCCAGAACTTCCTGGAGCAGGGTTTTATTTCAAATAATAACCTGAGTGTGGCTTATACCAATGGCAAAGTATCTTTGAGAAACTCTCTGAATTTTATCGATAATAAAGGCCAATATCCTAATAGTACACTTAATAAATATACTTATAGTATTGGAGGAGACATTAATCTTGATAAGTTGAAAATCAGCAGTAATATATCTTATGCTAAAAAGACTTCTCCAAACATCAGTTCTAATGGTTATACTTCTTATGACCCCATGTACACTTTGCTGATTTGGTCGAGTCCTGATTTTAATGTTTTGGATTACAAAGATAATTACTGGATTACCAAAGGAGTTTTGCAAAATTACACTTATGGTTTGCAACCTGATGGCAGCTACAAAGGGGCCAGTCAAAACAACCCTTATTTCGACAGATATCAGAAAACCAACGAAATAAACCGTGATATTTTCAATGCTGACGTATCTGTAAATTATAAACTATTTCCCTGGTTAAACGCCACAGTGAGATCCGGACTTGATTTTTATAAAGAAGTGGGTGAGCTAAGAATTTCACAAGGCTCGTACGTAGCCACAGGTAACACAGGTGTACCTGGTAACCCTTACACATGGGCGGGAACCAAAACAGGGGGATATGTAATCGGTCAAAACTCCGGCTTCAGTATCAATACAGATGCCCTTTTAACAGGGGACAGGTCATATAAGAAATTCAATTTTGAATATCTTGCAGGTGGAACTATTTTCTTCAACCGTGACGATAACATGAATGCGGCTACTGCAGGTGGTATCAGTATTCCGGAATTTTTCTCCATCAAAGCATCTGTGACTTCTCCTTCGATTAACCAGACTTTGTACAGAAAACAAGTAAATTCCTTGTTTGCGAGGCTTGGAGTTTCGTGGAATAAACTATTGTACTTAGAGGCCACAGCAAGAGAAGACTGGAGCTCGACACTTGCCAAAGGAAATAATTCTTATTTCTATCCTTCAATAGCCTCAAGTTTTGTGATTTCAGAACTGATGCCAAATACAGCCGAATGGCTCAATTTGCTAAAATTGAGAAGTTCATATACTATTTCTAAAGATATCCCGGGAGTGTATTCAATCAACAGCAATTACTCAATCACCAATAACACCTGGAATACTTTAACCGGTGCCTCCATGCCTTCTAATTTGTATCCTACTGATATCACTCCTTCAGCAGCAAATACATTTGAAACAGGTTTACAGGGTATTTTCTACAATCATAGATTGACAGCTGATGTATCTTATTATGCCAAAAAAATGTACAATGGCATAATCACTGGACCGGTTTCACCAGCAACAGGTTTCTCGGGAGTATATACCAACACCAAAGAAACTACCACCAGAAAAGGTTGGGAAGTGGTTTTGGGAGGAACACCTGTGAAAACCAGGAATTTAAAATGGGACGCAGCGTTGAACTGGTCAACTTATAAAAGAGTATATTCTGCTCTTGACCCAACTTACTCTGCAAAAAAACCATGGATAGCTGTTGGAGAAAGAGTAGATGTTTTAGCTAGTAGAGACTTCTTAAAAACACCTGCCGGAGATTTGATTTACAACAATGGCCGTTTGGTTTATAGTTCATATGATACTCGTTTTGGTTTTACCGATCCTGACTGGATTTGGGGCTTTAACAATACCGTATCTTATAAAAACTTCACTTTCTATGCCTCACTTGACGGTGTGGTTGGTGGAATTATGAATACCCGTACCGAAAGTTACCTATGGCAGTCGGGCAATCACCCCGAATCTCTTACTCCTGAAAGAGCCGCCGATGTAGCCACTCCAGGCTCGAAAAACTTCCTGGGTAATGGTGTGAAAGTAGTTTCAGGTACTGTTACTTACGATGCATTTGGAAAAATTCTGACCGACACCAGAGAATTTGTAAAAAATGACATCAATACCACCTACAAACAATATGTAATAGACTTACATAACAGTAGTGCATGGGGTGGCAATGGTAGCCCTACTGATACTTATTCAAAATCTTATCTAAAACTTCGTGAGATTGCAGTTTCCTATACCTTACCGGCTGCTTATATGAAAAATGTCGTAAAAGGAGCAACAATTAGTCTTATTGGTCAGAATGTATTTCTTTGGGCCAAAGATTTCAAATATTCTGACCCTGATGGTGGCGTAGAAGACTTCTCTGACCCTTCTGTCAGATATGTTGGTGCAAAACTTAATCTTACATTCTAAAAAATTTACGAAGATGAAAAAGATAACAAAAATATTTGCAAGTTTATCGATAGTAATGCTTTTGGGGAGTTGCGAAAAATTCGAAGAATTCAATACAAACCCAAACGTGCCTTCAACAGTTACTCCTGAGTTGTTGGCCACCCAGATTCTGAAAGATACTTACAGGTTCTGGAACCCCAACCCTACTGACTTTGGCACTGCCAACCTGTGGGCAAAACACGCTGTGATGCTGGAAACTAACCCCAATCCTTATCAATATTACTATTCATATAGTCCCTATGGAAGCTTTGGCGGTATGCAGAAACTTCCAACGCTAAATAAAATGGCTCAACTTGCTGAGGGTAATTTAAATGAGTCATCTTATAAAGGATTGGCCAAATTTATGAAAGCATGGTACGGGATTGGCATGACGCTCGATATGGGGGATGTACCTTATTCTGAAGCCGGAAAACTGGAAGAAGGAATTAGAACTCCAAAATATGACAAACAAGAGGATGTGTTCAAACAAATCCTTGTAGACCTTAAGGATGCTGAAGCTCTTTTCGCGGCCGGAAAATCGTTCAATGGCGACATTATGTTTGGTGGAAATCCAGTAAAATGGAGAAGATTAGCCAATGCAGTTCAGCTAAAAGTGCTTAATGTATTGAGCAAAAAAGCAACAGCTGAAAACAAAGCCCGTTTTGCTGAAATTGTAGCAGCAGGAAATCTACTGACTGAAGCTGACAATTTCCAGTTGGAATACAGTGAAAATACCAACGCCAATCATCCTTACTACAATGGAGAGAATCGCCGGATAATAACTGCACTTTCTGACCTGGTGGTGAACCAACTCAAAAGCACCAAAGACCGCAGATTATTTTATTTTGCGGAACCTGCTGATGCTCAAATTGCCGCCGGATTAAAAGATTCTGAATTTGATGCTTATGTGGGTGCTCCTACTCAGATTTCTGCCGAGGTTTTGGCACAAAATAAAGCCAAAGGCACTTATTCTTTAATTAACAAAAGATATGTAGCCGTAAAAGCAGGTGACCCAATGATCCAATTTTCATATGCTGAGCAATGTTTTATTATTGCTGAAGCAATAGAAGATGGCTGGTTAAGTGGCTCATCTAAAGATTATTATGAAAAAGGTGTAAAAGCGATTTTGACCTATATCATGAAATTGCCATCGGCAACAGCTGCCAACTTACATGGCATGGCCATCACTCAGGATTATATCAACAATTACTTTACAGGTGAAGCGGCATTTAAAACCGATGGTACCAAAGCTGATCGTATCAAACAGATAATCACCCAAAGATGGTTGTTGGATTTCTTCCAGGGCAATAGTTTATTCAGTTATAAAACCTTCCTTCGTACGGGTTATCCTGAGTTTCCGTTAGATCCGGCAACCAGCCTTAACCCTGACGACAACAAGGTTTACCCAAAAAGATGGAAGTATCCTACCAGCGAATTGACTACCAATGCCGACAATTATAATAAAGCCGTGCAGGAGCAATACAGCGGATACGATGGGATTAACCTTAGTCCATGGTGGTTAAAATAAACACTAAAGTTTAGTTTTATTAGAATAATAGTCGTTGGTTGACAGAACATTTTCACAACCTGAGGAATTTCAAAAACTCCTTTGATCTGTCAATCAACGGCTTTTTTATCAATCTTTATTAATTATTTAAATGAAAAATCTATTCATTTTTTTCTTTTTAGCTCTGATTTCATTCAATATTACGGCCCAAACCAAATACAAAAAGAAACATTTGGTTTGGTCTGATGAATTTAATTATCAGGGATTTCCAGATTCTACCAAATGGTTTTTTGAAACAAAAGGAAATTCTTACGGATGGGGCAATAATGAAAAACAGCATTACACTTCCAAAGAAACCGAAAATGCAATAGTAAAAGATGGTTTCCTGCATATTATCGCTAAAAAGGAAAACCGTGAAAACAAAAATTACACTTCGGCTCGCCTTTCTACATCTCATAAATATACTTTTACTTATGGCCGGATTGACGTGAGAGCCAAATTGCCCGAAGGCAAAGGCACCTGGCCTGCTATATGGATGCTGGGTCAAAAAATAGATCATATTTCATGGCCGGAATGCGGCGAAATCGACATCATGGAGCATGTGGGCTACGATCCGGGTAAATTGCATGGCACTGTTCATACCAAGGCTTTCAACCATGTCATTGGTACCCAGGTCGGAAAAGCCATTGACATACCTAATCATTACGGTGACTTTCATGTGTACTCTATAGACTGGACCAAAGAAAAAATCGATTTCCTTTTAGACGGCAAAGTGTATCATTCTTTTCAAAATAAGCATTTAACTACTGCAGAATGGCCCTTTGATGATCCTTTTTATATAATTCTAAACCTGGCTATTGGTGGCAATTGGGGCGGTAAAATGGGAATTGATGAAAATATCTTCCCTGCCACTATGTTGGTCGATTATGTAAGAGTTTATCAGAAAAAATGAGCTTTTTCAAATGTTCCCTCAAATAAAAAAAATAACACTAACCTTATTTTTACTTTTAAGATTTTTTTATGTTTCTCAGGCCCAACCCACCTGGGACAACCCCTCATTAAAGAATTGGCCCAAAGAAATTACGGAAATTTCGGTTACAAGTTCAGCTGACAATTCCCAACAAAGGGCTTTATTATTTTCGGTAAAAAACAAAAAAGAAAAACGACCACTTATAGTAAGTCTTCATACCTGGAGTGGCGATTATTTGCAAAATGACCCACAGGTAAAAGAGGCCATAGATAAGGATTACTACTATGTTCATCCAGATTTTCGGGGACCGAACTTAAGAAAAGAAGCAACCGGTAGCCCTTTGGTAATCAGTGACATAGAAGACATCATTAGATATTTGATAAAAACGGAAAATGTTGACCCCAACGAAATCCATATTGTTGGTGTATCAGGAGGCGGATATGCCACACTGTTGTGTTATAATCGTTTGAAAATCAAAGTAAAGTCGTTTTCTGCCTGGGTTCCCATTTCAGATTTGCAGAGTTGGTATTATGAAACGCAAAGCCGGCATTTGCCTTATACCGAACATATTTTAAAAAGTACATCCGATGGGAAAAACCCTGATTTTGTGGAGATGAGGAAACGCTCTCCTCTTTTTGACAATTTGAAAGGAATAAATGTCCAAAAGTCAGATTTACAGATATTTGCGGGTGTCAATGACGGATACACCGGCTCTGTGCCCATTACTCATGCTATCAATTTTTACAATAAACTCGCTCAAAGAAAGTCAGAAAAAGTAAGCGACCGGGAAACCATAAAATTATTGACGCAAAGGCAGATACCTGAGGCCGATTTAGGATTTCTGGAGGGAAGGAAGGTTTATTTACACAAAAAATTAGGAAAAGTATCACTTACGCTATTCGACGGCACCCACGAGCAACTCACCAAA
The DNA here is from genome assembly GCA_016722655.1 of Cytophagaceae bacterium. Lineage (NCBI taxonomy): Bacteria > Pseudomonadati > Bacteroidota > Cytophagia > Cytophagales > Cytophagaceae > Cytophagaceae bacterium. Next base: position 3,117,120 of record JADKIR010000004.1, on the reverse strand, counting down.
GTGGCACTTTCACTTTTACCAATTGATAATCAAAAGGTTTCGGCCTTTTCTGAAAGCATACTTACCATAGGACCATCGAATGAATATGCGGCTGACAGTTGGGTAAATCAATTACCCGGAAAACTGCCGTTTTCGAACATCGTAAATTATTCTATCCCTGGAAATACCTGCGGTTTTGATAATCTGGGCAACAAAAAACTCAATACGATTTCACAAATAGATTCTTTGGTCAAACTAGGAAATGCTAAAAATTATGGGAAACCCTTTAAGTACCTCGCGATTGCCCTCGGAACCAATGATTGTAAAGCGATTTTTAACGAGGATTTTGAGAAAATTAAAGAAAACTATCAAAACTTAATAGAAAAACTAAAGACAAGTGACTTATTCCAAAAGGATTACTCGCAATTTATCCTGATGACACCTCCACCCATTGACCATACAAAAGCCATCGAAAAATATAACGAAGGAAATGCATGTGAACAAAAACTCAATGCATCTATTGAGAACTTTTGTAAAAAAGAAAATGCTGTTTTTATTAATTCTTATGAAATATTAATACAGAATTTAACAGAAAATACCACCGATGGCGTGCATTTGACTACCCCCGCCCAATCTTTGATTACGGAATTGCTAATTAAGAAATTAGAAAAATAATGAATACAATATTTAAAGTATCTCTGGTCAATTTCATGTTGATTTTGTGCGGACATTTCTCATTTGCCCAAAAAAGCAGTGAAATGAAATTTCCGTTGTCTGTACAAGACAGCGACGTCATACTGCCACCTTCCTGGGCATTTGGTTACCTTTATGGTGCATATACCAACCAGGTTCAGACCGAAGAATTGGTCAAAGAGATTATCGCCCATGACTACCCTATTGATGCGTTTTGGATTGATTCCTAGATTTGGGACTGGAAAAATCAGGGTCGTGGACCGACCAGATACATTGACTTTGTGGGAGATACCATTTCTTATCCTGACCGAAAAGCCTTGTGGTCTTTTCTGGAGAAAAACAAAATAAAAGCCGGAATGTGGGTGTGGGATTGTATCATGGAAACCGGTAACGAGGAAATATATGAAGATTTTAAGTCCAAAAACTTTTTTAAAAACATAGCCATACGCACCGACGGCTGGCACAATGGCAGTGCGACAACCATCATCGGCGACAGAGGTCAAAAAGTAAAAGGCACCAGATATGGCAATATTGACTTCGAAAATCCTGCGGCAAAAGCATATTTCAAGCAAAAGATGAAACCTTTTTTTGATGAAGGCATAGATTTCCTGAAACTTGATAAAACTGACGAAATCACGGTTGCGAAAGCCATGTTTGAGCTCTCACAGGAATTGGGGAAAGAAACCAAAGGTCGGGGCTTTGTATTTTCTCATTCGCACGGTGTCAATGACCCTTCTTATAAACGCTTTCCCGGCAAATGGACCGATGATACCCGCTCAGATTGGACAGTAAAAAAGCCCTTGCGGAGTTTTTCGCCCTGGCTTCCAAATGTGGCGTTTAAAGAAAACGTAGAAATGTATCTCGATACCACCAAACATTTTCATAAAATACCTTTCCTGGCAAACGACATGGGTGGTTTTTCGGTAAGTGAAGATGGACACATTGACGAAGAACTCTATATCCGCTGGCTACAATTTGCTGCATTTGTGCCTCTGACCACCCCTTTTTCTCAACCTGAAAACAAAACCCAAAACATTGCCTTTAAGGTTTCAGGGCGTGCCGACAAAGTTTTTAAAGAGTTTTCACATCTCAAAATGCAGCTTTTCCCATACATCTATACTTATGCACATTTAAGCCGGATTGTAGGAAAAAACACCATCAGACCGGTTTCACTTGATCCGCCGGTGTATCTGTTTGGAGCGGAAATCTTAGTGGCTCCGGTAGTAGAGCAAAATCAAACCCAAAGACAGGTAAATCTGCCCAAAAACGCCGGCTGGGTAGATTTCTGGACAGGGAAATATCATGAAGGCGGGCAGGAAATATGGGTGGATTGCGGTTTGGAACATATTCCGGTTTTCGTTAAAAAAGGAGCTATCGTACCCATGCGGAATTATGCCGCAGCGATTGAAAAAGGCAATAATGACACCTTGAATCTTCATGTATTTACCGGTGCAGATGGAAAGTTTGATATGATAGAAGACGATGGCAGTTCAAATGAATATTTAACTGGAAAATATGCGGTTACTCGTTTTGAACTAAGAAATAAAAAGAATAAAACCCGTCTTGAAATTCACCCCACACAAGGGGATTTTGATGGTTTTAAATCAAAAAGGGTTATTAAACTTTTTCTGCATTCTGAAAGTGAATTGAAATCAAAAAAACTTACCCAGTCAAATTCAAACATTTGGGAATCAGAATATTACAATTTTGATCTTAGAAAAGGGGGAAAATTGGTATTTAGATGATTTTTGTCTTTTCAAATTCGATCTAAATAAATTGCGTATCATTTTCTTCTTCCAATTTTCGAGAATCCCTCCAAATCATTCTGAATTTCCTCTGTCATAATGGTTTGATTTTGAAATCTAAGCGGAAGATGCTCGATGATTTGCACTGCAAGTTTGGATTCAGTCGGCAAAACTGCATGTGAGGCCGTAATCTGATGCCAGTTTCCGGTATCAAGATGCGTTTTTACATCTGCTTTACTTATCACCTTATTTCGGGTCTCCGAAATTCCCTTATCAAATATTTGTGTGGCTGAAAAAACATACTGTTTATTTTCGCCGGAAAACCGTGTGGAAATCACTTCAATCGTACGAATCAACCTGGGTTTACTTTCGTATTGTGAACCGGAATTTGATTTTCGCATGAAGTTTGAACTGTTATTCATTTCGGGGTAAGTCTTTATCTTAATTTCAGAAAACCATTTTTACTAACTGGATTTCCATTTCAAAATTAGATAAACCTAAATCAAACTATTGCCAAGAAAATTGGAATTCCGCTTTTTTGCGATTATTCCCTTTTTTTATTTAATTGTTTTATCTCGCTATTGCAATTATTAATAGGTAGCTTTGATTCAACTACCAAACATATCTGCCATGAAACTCTACATTAAGTATATGGTGAGTAATCGATGTAAGATGTTGGTCAAAGAATCTCTCAAAAATCTTGGTTTACATTTTATTATTGTTGACCTCGGTGTAGTGGAAATAATGGAAACACTGACACCGGAGCAAATGGATCTCCTGAAAATAGTTCTGAAAGAAGCCGGTCTGGAACTCATGGACAACAAAAGGGCCATGCTTATTGAACGTATCAAAAATGTGGTAGTGGAAATGGTACATTATTCTGATGAGTTGCCCAAAACTAACTTTTCAGACTTTTTAAGTGAAAAACTTAATCATGACTATACCTACCTGGCCAACCTTTTCTCCGAGGTGCAGGGATCTACTATTGAGCATTTTATAATTGCTCATAAGATAGAAAGAATCAAAGAATTGATCATTTATGATGAAATGAACATTACCGAGATTGCCTACAAGATGAATTATAGCAGCGTGGCCCATTTGTCGAGCCAATTTAAAAAAGTGACGGGCCTCACCCCTACTCACTTTAAACAGCTGAAAGACAAAAAAAGAAGTCCGATTGAAGACATTGGTAATCTCGCAAAGGCCTGACAAATTCTACATTAATAAAAAAAAATGTCAAAAAGTAATCAAACTCAGGAGTTGATCATTGCCAACAATGACCTCCAGGTCGAAATCCAGCGACTCACAAATGAATTAATCGCAACCACCAGCGAGATTTCATTGCAAAAAACGGAAAAGAAAAAAGGGAAGCTGAACTTAAAGAGGCGACCTCTGAGCTGGTTATACAAACCAACGAAAAAAGTAAATGGGTAGAAGAACTTGCCATCGCTAATGAAGAACTTGTTTTTCAGAGCTCGGAAAGAGAAAAACGTGCTGAAGAACTTACTCAGGCCAATCTGGCCCGAATCCTGATTGAAGCCAGCCATGACCCCCTTTTTACAATCAATCCTGAAGGAAAAATCACGGATCTCAATATCGCCTCCGCTCATATAACCGGAATATCAAGGGAAAAACTCATCGGCACTGATTTCTTTGATTATTTCACTGATCCCGAAAAAGCCCGCGAAGTATATAAGGAAGTTTTTTCAAAAGGACTTGTGATTGATTATCCGCTTACTATCAAAGATCATAAACTTACCGATGTGCTGTTTAATGGCTCGATTTTCAAAGATGAACACCAAAAAGTATTGGGTGTAGTGGTGGTAGCCAGAGATATAACAGAGCAAAAACGGATTGAAAATGAACTTATTGAAGCCAAGGTATTTGCAGAACTCGCCACCGAAATTGCCGAAGAAACACAAAAAAAGGCCGAAAACGCCATGCATACAGCTGAAAACGCTGTGAAGTCGAAACAGCAGTTTTTATCTAATATGAGCCATGAAATCAGGACACCGATGAATGCCATTCTGGGTTTTACCAAGGTTGTCCTAAAAACCGATCTTACCGTAAAACAGCGGGAGTATCTTTCGGCCATAAAAGTCAGCGGCGATGCCTTGATTGTGCTCATAAATGATATTCTGGACCTCGCAAAAGTAGATGCCGGCAAAATGACCTTTGAGGAAATACCCTTCCAGATGGCCAACTCTATCAATGCCATGCTGCATCTTTTCGAAACTAAAATCAAAGAAAAAAACCTCAAACTCATCGTCAAATACGACAAAAGTATCCCGGAAGTTTTGATGGGAGACTCAGTAAGGTTGCATCAGATAATTTTGAATCTGGTAAGCAATGCCGTAAAATTTACACTCATTGGCAACATCACTGTAAATGTCAGGCTAAATGAAGATTTCCCTGATAAAGTGAACGTAGAATTTACCATTTCTGACACAGGTATTGGCATTCCTCCGGAAAAAATCAGTAAAATTTTCGACAACTTCCAGCAAGCTACCAGCGGTACCTCAAGACTTTATGGTGGCACAGGTCTCGGCCTCGCAATTGTAAAACAACTGGTTGAGCAGCAGGGAGGTACAGTTAAGGTCCTAAGCAACATCGGGGAAGGTTCTACATTTAGTTTCAATTTAGATTTCAAAAAAACTGATACCGCAGCCATCCATATCGAAACCATCTCCGAAATCAGGCATGATGATAATGAAATCAAAGTATTGGTTGTAGAAGATATTGAGCTTAATCAACTGCTTATGAAGACTTTACTGGATGATTTTGGCTTTGAAAATGACATCGTTTCCAATGGCCGTCTGGCAGTCAATAAATTAAAAGAAAAAACTTATGACATCGTTTTGATGGATTTACAAATGCCTGAAATGAACGGATTTGAGGCTACCAAGCATATCAGAGATGTACTCCAATTAGATGTCCCGATTATGGCTCTTACAGCCGATGTGACCACAGTGGATTTGGAAAAATGTAAAGCCGTGGGTATGAACGATTACATCGCCAAACCGGTGGATGAAAAACTCCTTTACAAAAAAATCTCTGACCTTGTGAAAAAGCCTGGCAGAAATATACCAATTCTAAATAAAGAAGAGCTCAAAGAAAAAACCAAATGTATAAACCTTAGCTATTTGCTCGAAAGAACCAAATCAAATCCGAAGTTGATGTCAGAAATGATAAAACTGTATTTGCAACAGACTCCTCCATTGATTGAATCCATGAAAAATGGCTTTCATACGTCTGACTGGCCACTTCTTAAATCAGCAGTTCATAAGTTGATCCCATCATTTTCAATTATGGGAATTGACCGGGACTATGAAAATATGGCCAAAAAAATTCAGGAATTTTCCTCACAGCAAGAAATCTCAAATCAAATGCCCGAGATGGTATTAAAATTGGAAAACATTTGCCTGCAGGCCTGCATAGAATTAGAAGAAGAACTCGGCAATTTATCAACAATCATGAATCATGAATAAAAAGAAAATATTTTTAGTGGACGACGACGCCATGTATTTAAAAACACTCGAAATAGAATTTCTTTCCAACGGAGATTTTGAAACCGAATCATTTCTGACAGGTGAAGCTTGTCTCGAAAGCCTCAGAAATAAGCCTGATGTGATTATCCTTGATTATCACCTCGATGGTATTGAAACCCGTGCTATCAATGGACTGGAAACATTGAAAAAAATCAAAAAATACAATCAGGATATACCGGTTATTATATTATCGGCTCAGGACAAAATCGAGGTTGCGGTAAACTGTATGCAAAATCATGCATTTGATTATATAGTAAAGAGTGAAACAGCATTTGTAAGATTGAATAAGGCAATTGAGGCAATTTTTCATTTACAAAAAATCAATAAAGAGTTGAGCTGGTACATGGAAAGAATGTAAAAAACCTTTTTCAAAATAAGGCTGAAAAAATGTTTAACAAGCATTGAAACTAAATAATAGTGATAAGCAAGCAAAGTAAATGTGGGAATTATGTAAGTTAAAACAACATTTATATAACATTTTGGATGCACACTTTTCACAACTTTACAAATTAGAATTTCGGAAATGAGCACTAAAAAGATAAGGAAGTGGCAGACATGAGATTAGTAAATATTATGATGGTATGATTCTTAAAGAAGAGCAGGAATTTGAAACCATATAATCTTTAACAGCCATAAAATAACAAATAGGAAAAAGAACAATATTAACCAATAAAAACAATGATAAAATCAACATTATTAGGCATTTGGATGGACCATCAGGAGGCTCACATCATAGAATATTCTATCGAACAAATGAGTACAAAAATCATCTTGTCAAAATTTACTCAGGAGGTAAAGGAAGAAAGTCTGGCTCACGGAGAAAGTGGAATGAACACCAAAAAACAACAGCTGCAAGCAGAATATTATAAGGAAATTTCTAATGAAATTAAAAAATACGAAGGCGTACTAATAATGGGTCCGGGTACTTCAAAGTCAGAATTACTCAATTCGATTAAGGATAATCCTGTATTTATGAAAATTAACATCGTGCTTCAGCAATCATTCCAAATGACTGAAAATCAGAAATATGCTTACATAAGAGAGTATTTTTCAAAACAATACCTTTACTAAAATGAAAAATAAAATAATTAAAATCAAAAACCTTTTCTTTCCGGGTTACCCGCCAAATCCTGAAAAAGAAGACATTTTTTTAAAATCTCATAAAGTAACCCTTGATGAAATTCCTGATGAAGAGCCTCTGCACCATCAAGAGGAAAAAGAATCAGATGTGCCAGGTGCTGAATTAGACGACAAACAGGAAGACATCGGCAGCGAAGATGAAGAGAATAATTACTACAGCCTTGGTGGCGATAATCATGATGACTAAAAACGGATTTTCTTTTTAAAAATAAATTAAACAATCATCCTCATGAAAATACAAAGTAATATAATTGTCAGGCATATTGAAAAACCCAAAATATTGGCTGAGTTCGATGAGGCTGTACTTACCTCATTTTGTCAGTACTCACTTCGAAATCTGATATCATTCCGGGAAATTGATGAAGAGACAATGCAGGCTGCATTACGTAAATCAATGAAAATATGCGAATTAGCCGGAATGAACATTGAAAGACATTTTAAGAAGCGGTTTATTTATGATGCAAAAAATCATAGTATCAGCCTCGATTGGCGACTAAGCCAGAAAGCTCTAAACCTTTTATTCATGCAACTTCCAATCCAAGATATTAATACTGCTAAATGGATTTGGAAATTAATTGAAATGTAAACATTGAAGATTACCTGATTTCTTGCTTTTGAATCCAAAATTCTATGTTCATAAAAATCCTGGACTTGCCAAATATACGCTAAAGTGTGAATTGTATAAATAGTTCACATAAAAGTGTAACAGCCTGAATTTCATTCTTCTCACCTTTGCTTAGTGATTATTTTTTCACTAAAAAATATAAGAAAATGAAATCTAACGAAGAACTTCAAAAAGACGTGCAAAATGCCCTCAAATGGGAACCGAAATTACATGCAGCCGAAATAGGTGTGCGGGTAAATGACGGTGTGGTGACACTCTCTGGCACAGTAAATAACTACGCCAAAAAACTTCAGGCCGAAGATGCCGCCAAATATGTAGCAGGTGTAGTGGCTGTAGTAGAACAAATCAAAGTGAAATTTGATACCGACTGGGAAAAAAATGATGATAACGATATAGCCAATCAAGTAGTAAGTGCATACAAATGGAACTGGCAACTGCCTAAAGATAAGATTCATGTAAAAGTAGAAAACGGCTGGATTACCCTCGACGGCGAAACCAACTGGAACTACCAAAGAGAGGAAGCCAAAAATTGTATCAAAGACTTTATTGGTGTAAAAGGAGTTACCAATAACATTCAGATAAAACTCGAAAAGGAAAGCAGGATTGAAAAAGAGGCCATAGAGTCAGCACTTAACAGAAATTGGTTATTGAAACAAGTTCCGATTGAGGTTGAGGTGTTGGACCACCGGGTTACATTGAAAGGTACTGTAGATTCATGGTTCAAAAAAGAAGAAGCCGGCAGAATGGCCTGGAGTGCTCCAGGAGTATGGGCGGTCAATAATGATATCGAAGTTGCCTTTCATTACGAATATGCGTAAAATAATTTGAGGACTGTTCGAAACGAGGGCAGTCCTTACCAATACCATGCATAACTCAAAAACATATTTATATCATTTGCTCTACTTTCTCAGGTTATTTTTTTGACAACCTGTTGATAATTAAAAACATATTGAAGTCTTCAAGATGTTTTTTTAGATTCTATTATCTTAAAACAAAAACTATAAAATTATGTCAATCTTAAATTTCATGATCACACTCATTATCGTAGGTTTTCTGCTATGGTTAGTAAATAATTATCTACCAATGGATAGCAAAATCAGGAAGATACTAAATATAGTGGTGGTGATAGGGGTAATACTATGGATTGTTAAAGTATTTTCTATATTAAAGATTTAAATAAAAATACATATTATGAAAAAGCTATTTTTAATTTCCGGTATGTTATTCATGACATTGTTCATGTCAAACTGTACCACCGGCTACGTAAAAAACAGACCCTATCACCAGGATGGAATAAGGCCGGCGAGTCCGGGTTATAACTATGTGTGGCTCGAGGGCAACTGGAAATATAACCGCAGAAACCATTCATACACCAGACAAAACGGTGCCTGGGCAAAGCCCAGAAATAACAGAAATTACCGAAACGGAGAATGGAGAACCACCGAAAAGGGCGATTACTGGGTTTCGGGGAGATGGAACAATAATTCAAATAGACCAAGAAGATGAAAATTGATATTGGTCTTTCTGAAGCAAAATTAAAAGTAAGCATAGATATCCTTGCGGTGTTGCTTTCTGATGAAGTAATGCTCTATACCAAAACCAGGAATTATCACTGGAACGTTAGTGGGGAGAGTTTTATGGAACTGCATAAATTGTACCAGTCACAATATACTGAGCTGGAGGAAACCATTGACACAGTAGCCGAAAGAATAGCCAAATTGGGAGGAAAAACTATTGGCACTATGACGGAGTTTTTGGATCGCACCCGATTAAAAGAAAGTCAGAATCATTTCACCAATCAAAAAGAACTCATGTCTGATCTATTGAGTGACCATGAGTTGGTGATTGTGGCTCTAAGAAAGGACATTGAAATTTCAGATAAAAATGCCGATGCAGGTACTACCGATTTCCTGACCGGAATATTGGAGCAACATGAAACGACAGCCTGGATTTTAAGACGATATTTAAATT